>NZ_JBHWJI010000073.1:0-44632 GCF_042731515.1 Streptomyces sp. NPDC059850 | reverse complement strand
AACAACCCCCCGCCCCGCGGGCTACCCCTACCCGGGCCGCCCTGGCCCGGGGGGCCACCCCCGCCCCCCCCGCTCCCGGTCTACGGCCTCCACCCCGTCCACCGCCTCCAGCACCGCGATCCGCTCCTCGGCGATGGTGCCGGACAGTGAGCCGAGCAGGGGCTGTTCCGCGGTGACGTCGAGACCGGCGGCGCGGGCGGCTCGTACGACCTCCGCGAACCGGTCGGGGTCGACCGAGACGATCACCCCGACCGGTCCGGACGCCGGATCCACGGGGTCCACGGGGCCTGTCACGGTGCCTGCAGCAGGCCCGAGCCGACATCCGCGGCGGGCAGCGGCAGCGGATACGCCCCGGAGAGCAGCCGGGACCGCAGCCCGGACGCCGACGCCTCCGGCGACGCCTGGGCGATCAGCGCGAGGACACCGGCGGCGTGCGGGCACGCCATGCTGGTGCCGCTCATCGTCTGGTACGTATCGCCAGGCGCGGCCGAGAACACATCGACGCCGGGCGCCGCGATGTTCACCTCGCCGCCCTCGCCGTTGATGGCGCCGCACGAGAAGAACGCCGTCCCCAGGTCCTTGCCGAGCGCGGCGACCGCCAGCACGGACGGGCAGTTGGCGGGCCGTCCGACGGGGGCGACGAACCCCGGCCGACGGCTCTCGTTGCCCGCCGCGGCGATGATGACCGTCCCGCGCTGGAGCGCGCGCCGGGCCACGTTCTCGTAGGTCTGCGGGAAGAGTTCGCCCGGCTGGACCTGGGCGCCGAGCGACATCGAGACCACCCGCGCGCCATGCGCGACGGCCCAGGCGATGGCCGCCAGGATCCGCCCGTCCGTGCCGACGCCCTGGTTGTTGAGCACCTTGGCCGCGAGGATCTTCGCCTCGCCCGCCACGCCGTAGCGGGGCGCGTGATCGGGCTTGGCCGGTCCGGCGATTGTGCCGATGCAGTGGGTGCCGTGGCCGTGGCCGTCCTCCACGCTCTCACCGGGCACGAAGGACGCCGCCAGCTCTATGCACCCGGCCAGATCCGCGTGCGCGGTGGCCACTCCGGTGTCCAGGACGGCGACCTTCACCCCGCGCCCGGTCAGATGCGAGAGATTGGCCCGGATCGCCTGCAGCCCCCAGGTCGTCTGGTGCTCGTCCCAGGCCGGGCCCAGCGAGGAGGCGAGTTCGGCCCGGGTGTGCCGGGATACCTCGTCCTCGTCGCTGCGGTAGGTCGGGAAGAAGCCGGTCAGCGTGCGCTGCGGCTCGGTGATCACCGAGGCGTACACCACCCGTTCGGGCTCGGCGGCGATGATCGTGGGCTCGGTCTGCGCCGTGGTCACCAGCGTGTGCCGCTGGTCAGGCTGCACTTCGACGACGGCGGCGCCGAGTTCGTCGAACAGCACCGAGACATCGGGGCGTTGGAGCAGCTCGGCGGCGCCGCTCGCCTCGGTCCCGCGGACGCGTTCGACGGAGGCGATGCCCGCGGACGAGCGCAGCGCGTCCAGTCCGCGTTCCGTCTCCCGCTGGTCGAGCAGTACCACGTACCGGCCCGTGTACTCGGTGGCGTGGGGCATGAGCGGCATGTCGGCCCGCTCGGGATGTTCGCCGTTGGGCTGCCTGCCCATGGGTCCGTTCGTCATGGGGATTCTCCGCTTTCTGTGCGCTTCCCCCGGCTTCGGAGGCGCGCGCCGATGCGCGGAGTGTCGGGCGCCAAGGCCGACGGGGCGGTCCGCCGCGTACCGGCGCGGTGCCATCGCCCACATCGAGGCGGTCGTCTCACGGTCGTGCCACGGTCGCCTCGTGGGCGCCCCCCCTCATCCACCGTCACGCCGCTGACGGGCCACCGCAACTCAGGCCGTACGACGGCTCAGCGCCGCAGCGTGGACCCGAAGCCCGCCGCCAGCGGCATCCGCAGACCCAGCGGGGGCGGCGCGGCCAGGGCGTCGGCGACCGGGCGGGAGAAGCCGGTGGCGAAGAGGGTGCCGAGGAGGAAGTCGATGGCCAGCGCCTGGACCTCGGCGCGGTGCTGGTGCAGCCGATGGCCGTCGGTGTGCACCTCGAAGCGGCACACATCGCGGTTGACCTTCTTGGCCCGCTCGGCGAGCCGGTACGACAGCTCGGGGTCGACGCGTTCGTCGTTCGTCCCGTGGGCGATCAGCACCTGCCGTCCCACCAGGTGCTTCACCGGTTCGGGCTCCAGCTCGGTGTCCACCTCCGGGAGCCAGGGCGCCAGGGCCACCACCGAGCTGACGGCCGGGTGTCCGGCGGCGCGCAGCGCGGCGCGGGCGCCCATGCCGTGGCCCGCGAGGCACACCGGTACGTCGCCGTAGCGCCGTACGACCTCCTGGGTGGCCCATTCGGCGTCGGCGGCCGCCGCGGCGTCGGGCCCGTTCCAGCCCCGGCAGCGGTAGTGGACGACATGGGCGGCGAGGCCTTCCTCCTGCCCTGCCCGGACCAGTCGCCGGGCCAGCGGCAGCACGGCCGCGGCGGACATCCGGGTCGGCCGCCGGGTGCCGCCGTCCGGATCACTGTCCGGAAGCAGCAACACCACACCGTGCACGGTCCTCCGCGAGGCGGCCGCGCCCATCGGCCGCCCCAGCCGGGCGCCCCGTTCGGGCAACGCTTGCTGAGCCATGGCAAAACGATCGCAGAACGGCGGGTGGAGTCCACTACCCGTGCGGGTCACTGTTCCGTATCTATCCCGCGACGCACCTCGCGCTGTCTACGCGCGTAGGGGCTATGGTGCGCAGATGACGAGCGAGCACACCCACCTGCCCACCCCCGAACAGATCCGCCGCGCCCCCAAGGTGCTGCTGCACGACCACCTCGACGGCGGGCTGCGCCCCGGCACGATCATCGACCTCGCCCGGGAGACCGGGTACGAGGCGCTGCCGGAGAGCGAACCGGACAAGCTCGGCCTCTGGTTCCGCGAGGCGGCCGACTCCGGCTCGCTGGAGCGCTACCTGGAGACCTTCGCCCACACCTGCGCCGTCATGCAGACCCGGGACGCGCTGGTCCGGGTCGCCGCCGAATGCGTCGAGGACCTGGCCGAGGACGGCGTCGTCTACGCCGAGATCCGCTACGCCCCCGAGCAGCACCTCACCCAGGGGCTCACCCTGGAGCAGGTGGTCGAGGCGGTGAACGAGGGCTTCCGCGAGGGTGAGCGGCGGGCCCGCGACAACGGTCACCGCATCCGCGTCGGCGCCCTCCTCACCGCGATGCGCCACGCGGCCCGCGCCCTGGAGATCGCCGAACTCGCCAACCGCTACCGCGACCTCGGCGTCGTCGGCTTCGACATCGCGGGCGCCGAGGCGGGCTTCCCGCCCACCCGCCACCTGGACGCCTTCGAGTACCTGAAGCGGGAGAACAACCACTTCACGATCCACGCGGGCGAGGCGTTCGGGCTGCCCTCCATCTGGCAGGCGCTCCAGTGGTGCGGCGCCGACCGGCTGGGCCACGGGGTGCGCATCATCGACGACATCGAGGTGGCCGACGACGGCTCCATCACGCTGGGCCGCCTCGCCTCGTATGTCCGGGACAAGCGCATCCCGCTGGAGCTGTGCCCGACCTCCAACCTCCAGACGGGCGCGGCCACCTCGTACGCCGACCACCCCATCGGGCTGCTGCGCCGACTGCATTTCCGGGCGACCGTGAATACGGATAATCGTCTGATGAGCGGTACGAGCATGAGTACCGAATTCCAGCACCTGGTCTCGACGTTCCAGTACACGCTGGACGACATGCAGTGGTTCACCGTTAATGCGATGAAGTCGGCCTTCATTCCTTTCGGTGAACGTCTGGCGATGATCAGTGACGTGATCAAGCCTGGGTATGCTGAATTGAAGTCCGAATGGCTGTTCCGGCAGGTGGGCTCTACCACCGCTGTGACCAGGGGATCTATGGTCGAGGGCAGCTGATCGTACGGACGGAAGAAAAGGTCGGAGAAAGGGGCGGGCGGCGCTTCGTCCGCCCCTTTTCCCTGTTTGCGGGCGTCCGAAAGCCAGGGCTACGTTTCCGTATCGGTCAAGCCCCCCGTCTGCAAGGACATATTTCTGATGAAGCAGGGAACCCTCAAGACCCTCGGCGTGATGGCCCTCGGCGCTGCCGCCCTCGTGGCCGGAGGCGGTGTCGCCTCCGCAGCCGCCCCGGGCCCGCACGGTCCCTCCGCCGGTCTCGGCGGTGGCCAGGGCATCGGCGTCTCCGCCCCGCAAGCGTCACTCCCCGGCCAGGCGGCCCCCGGCAAGGCGGCTCCCGGCAAGAACACCGGCCGCCCCGCCGCCAACCGGCCCAGCCAGCCCGACGCGCAGGGCCTGCTCGGCAGCCTCGGCGGACTCGGCGGGCTCAAGAACAGCCTGCCGACCAACGGCATCATGCGGCTGGGCTGATCCCCCCGTCTGGCGCATCCGGGCCGCACACCCCCGCGGGTGTGCGGCCCGGCCGCGTCACAGGACGCTAGGTCCGTGAGCCGTGCGAGGCGTCGCTCCACGGTGCGAGGCCGACCCTGGTGATCGTGGGGGTCACGGCCCTGGCGCCCTCATCCCGGGGGAGGGCGCCGCCCCGGGTCCGGTCGGCCCGGCGGCGGAGCAGCGCCCGTACGGCGGGCACCACCAGCAGATGCGCGAGCGCGACCCCGAGGGTGTTCAGCAGCAGCGCGTCCACGCTCACGATCTGGCCGGTCACCTCGCTGCGCAGCAGCGCGATCCCCATGGCCGTCATCGCCCCGGTGAAGGTCGTCCGGACGAACGAGGCGAGCGGGTACGCGTCCACCCGGCCCCCGGCCAGCGGCAGCAGCACCCCCAGCGGCGCGAGCAGCAGCAGCCCCCCGCCGATCGAACGGGCCGCGGCCCACGGGGTGAGCGCCAGATCGGCGCGGATCGCGCCGAGCGGTTCCAGGGTCTCGGCCGTCACCCACGGCACGGTCAGCGGGCGCAGGGTCAGCCAGCAGACGAATGCGAGGTGAGCGACGAGGAGGACGAGACCCGCGGCGCGGTAGCGGAAGGCGGCCCGGCGGCCGAAACGACCCTGCACGTATCTCAGGACGCGGTCGGCCCGGCTCCCGGTTCCGTACGCACCCCGCTGGTCAGTAACGGGTTACCGACTGGTCGGTCACCGGATCGTCACGGCAAACGGGCCGGGAACGGGCGGCGAACCACAGGGAATCGGTCACTCCGCCGATCACCCTACCGGCGCCCCGCCGGGGCACCGCTCCCCGTCAGGACACCAGCACGCCGGAGTTCACCGCGACCTCCGGGCGGCTGCGCATCTCCTCCGTGCACTCGTACCGCTTCAGCGGATCCCGGTCACTGTCCGGGCCGCCGAGCACCACCTTGTGGTCATCGTCCGCCGCCGCCGTGCCCGCCAGCGTGCAGATGATCTGCGCGAGCGCGTAGGACTGCAGCTCCTCCGGCGGCCGGTTCAGCCGCAGCGCCCCGTCCGGGTCGCCCTTCGCCGGACCGTCGACCGAGACCCAGTCCTCGACCGCCGTGGAGAACCCGGCCGAGGACTCGGTCGCCGAGGGCGGCTGCCGCAGCTGATCCAGCAGCGCCCGGGCCACCTCCACCCGCTCGATCGGCGCCTTCCGCTCCGACAGCTGCGCGTTCCGGTTCACCGACAGGATGCGCGAGGTGCACAGCAGATAGATCCGTACGGAGACCCGGCCAGCCCCCTCGGCCGCCCGCCCCGTCTCCGGCGCCTGGCACGAGGCGCGCGAGGGCGCGGCCCCCGCGTCCACCGGCACCGAGGTGCCGCGTATGCCGCAACCGGCCGCCAGCAGCGCGACCACGACGGTCAGCAGCGTCAGCAGCGGGGCGGCGGGCCGCCGGGTCGCTCGCGGGCTCATGGCGCGCCCCCTTCATTCGTACGGCCCTCGTCGCGCTTACGGCCCTCGCCCTTGCGGCCCTCGTCGCCCTTCCGCTCCCCGGCCTTCCGGTCCTCGATCGAGGCGAGGCGCGAGGCGTCCATGGGCAGCCGCAGCGTGAAGACGGCGCCGCCCTCCGGCGAGTTCGCCGCGCTGATGTCGCCGCCGTGGATGTGCGCGTTCTCCATGGCGATCGACAGCCCGAGCCCGCTGCCCTCGGAGCGGGGGCGGGAGGCGCTGGCCTTGTAGAAGCGGTCGAAGACATGCGGCAGCACGTCCTCCGGGATGCCCGGACCGTGGTCCCGCACCTTGATCACCAGGTCCCCGTCCTCAGCACCTTCGGGCAGCACCGCCACCCGTACGGGGGAGCCGCCGTGCTTGAGCGCGTTCCCGATCAGGTTGGCCAGGATGACGTCCAGCCGCCGCGGATCCAGCCGGGCCACGATCCCGCGCGCCGCGTCCAGCTCCACCGCGTCCAGCCAGGCCCGCGCGTCGATGCAGGCCGTCACCTGGTCCGCGACGTCGACGTCGTCGAGCACCAGCCGGGCGGTGCCCGCGTCGAAGCGGGTCACCTCCATCAGGTTCTCCACCAGGTCGTTCAGCCGCCGCGTCTCGCTGACCACCAGCTGCACCGCCGGGGCGATCATCGGGTCGAGCGAGTCGGCCTCCTCCTCCAGCACCTCGCTGACGGCCGTGATCGCGGTGAGCGGAGTCCGTAGCTCATGCGACATGTCCGCGACGAAACGACGGCTCGACGCCTCCCGCGCGCTCAGCTCGTCCACCCGCTTCTGCAGCCGCTCCGCGGCCCGGTTGAAGGTGTGCGAGAGGTTGGCCAGCTCGTCCGAGCCCGAGACCTCGAGCCGGGTGTCGAGATGCCCCTCGCCCAGCCGGTTCGCCGCCTCGCCCAGCCGCTGCACCGGCCGCAGCACGGTCGCCGCGGCCGCCTGCGCGAGCAGCGCCGAGCCGACCAGGGCCAGCGCGGTGGCGATGCCCAGCGACCAGGCGAGCGAGTTCAGGTCCTGGCGCTCGGTGTCCAGGGACTTGAGCATGTAGCCGGTCGGCCCGCCCCCGTTCACCTTCGCCCCGCCCACCAGGTACGGGGTGCCGTCCAGCGTGATCCGCTGCCAGTAGAGGTGGTACGGGGCGGCCTGCGACCCCTCGGCCGCGCGCCGCTCGTCCACCGCGCGCCGCAGCACCTTCGGCACGGCCTTCATCGTGAACAGATCCGCCGCCGAGGCCGCCGTGCAGGCGCCGCTGCCCCGGGTCCGGGTGACCAGCAGCACCTCGTACTTCTGCGTGTTGTCCGCCATGCGGTCCGCCGCGTCCTGCAATTCGGGACACGTCGGGGTGACCGGCAGCGGATCGGTGTCGTCCTTCAGCGCCTTGCGGAACTCGTCCAGCGCCGCGTCCTGGGTGCGGGTCAGCACCGCGTCACGGTTCAGCCAGTACGCGATCGCCGACGCGGACACCGCGGCCGCCAGCGCCACCAGGCCGAAGACCAGCATCAGCCGCAGTCGCAGGCTCAGCCACCGCAGAATCCCCGCCGCCCAGCCCCGGGCCCGCCCGGGATCCTCGCTCACGCCGCTCAATTCCGTACGTCTCCGCCCCAGCCGTCCCAGCCGCGCGCACCCGCGTACGCCACAGCGTCTCTCACGCCGGCGCGTCCAGCCGGTACCCGACCCCACGCACGGTGCGGATCAGCGTCGGCGACGACGGCACGTCCTCCACCTTGGCGCGCAGCCGCTGAACGCACGCGTCCACCAGCCGGGAGTCACCCAGATAGTCGTGTTCCCACACCAGCCGCAACAGCTGCTGCCGCGACAGCGCCTGCCCGGGGCGACGGCTCAGCTCCAGCAGAAGCCGCAGCTCGGTGGGGGTGAGCTGAAGATCCTCACCGTTCTTGGTCACCGTCATCGCGGCCCGGTCGATCACCAGGCTGCCGAACGACGCCGCGTCGTTCGCCTCCCGCTCGCCACGGCGCAGCACCGCGCGGATACGGGCGTCCAGCACCCGCCCCTGCACGGGTTTGACCACATAGTCGTCCGCACCCGACTCCAGCCCCACGACCACGTCGATGTCGTCGTTGCGCGCGGTCAGCAAAATGATCGGCAACTGGTCGGTACGGCGGATACGGCGGCACACCTCGAAGCCGTCGATCCCGGGCAGCATCACATCCAGCACGATCAGGTCCGGCCGCTGCTCGCGCAGCAGTTTCAGGCCGTCCTCACCCGTCGCCGCCGTCGCCACACGGTGGCCCTGGCGGGACAGGGAGAGTTCGAGGGCCGTGCGGATGGCGTCGTCGTCCTCGATCAGCAACAGGAAAGGCACGTTGGTCATTCTGGCCTACAAGGGGCCTGTAGTTCGACCGTCGGGGTCCACCGAGCCTGATCCCCTGTGACGAGCCTGTGACAGTCGGCAGACAACGCCATGAAACTGGTTCGGCAAAGTCTTCTGTGCACCGGCCGGAACGAGCGGCCGGGCAGCCAGCAGACGACCGAGCAAGCTCCACCGACGGGGGGCGCGACATGAGCACACTGCACTACACCCACAACAGCGCAGTCATTCGCACGCGCCTCCACGACGCCGGCCGGGGTGCGGAGAAGTCCGGTGCCGTGAGCGGGCGGGGGTGCGCTCGCGGCACCGGGCGTCAGCGGCCGCCGTACATGGTGGCCATTGACGCGAACCCGGGGGCCGGGGAGGGCCTCGGGGGGCACGGGGGTCCCGGGGGGGACCACGGGGGCACCAACGGGGGCAGCTCGTACGGGGAGGCAGAGGGGGAGCGGCGCGCGCAGAGCCTGGCGGAGGCGGAGTTCACCGCCTACGTCCAGGAGCGCCGCGCCTCCCTGTACGCAACCGCCTACCACCTGACCGGCGACCGGTTCGAGGCCGAGGACCTGCTGCAGAGCGCGCTGTTCTCGACGTACCGGGCCTGGGACCGGATCAGCGACAAGGCCGCGGTCGGCGGCTACCTGCGCCGCACCATGACCAACCTGCACATCAGCGCCTGGCGTCGGCGCAAGCTCAACGAGTACCCGACCGAGGAACTGCCGGAGACGGCGGGCGACCAGGACGCGATGCGCGGTACCGAACTGCGCGCCGTGCTCTGGCAGGCCCTGGCCCGGCTCCCCGAACTGCAGCGCACGATGCTGGTGCTGCGGTACTACGAGGGCCGGACGGACCCGGAGATCGCGGACATACTCAACATAAGTGTCGGAACGGTCAAGAGCAGCATCTGGCGCTCGCTGCGCCGGATGCGCGAGGACGACACCCTCAGCTTCGGCCGTGACGAGGAAGAGTCCTTCGGCGAACTCGTCGCCTGAGGGCAGGGGAAGGGAAAACGGGGAAACAGGGGAAACGGGGGAAAGCGGGGAATAGGGAGAAACGGGGAAAATCGGGGGAAACGGGATCGGGGGATCCCAACGGGGGCGAGCGGGTCCGGACGGCCGGGGGGTCTGTCCGGGCCCGCTCGTGTGCGTGGTCGTACGGAGCGGTTTGAGTACGGATACTCATGCCCCCGTATCGCCCGTTTCGGCAGTGTGATCCGCATGCTGAAAACACGCGACGTCCTGCGACGCGTCCTCGACGTGGTCGCGGGTGACTGGCTCTCCCGCGGCTATCTCGCCGTGGTCTGTGCCCTGTTGGCCTGGGCCTGGGCGGACGCCAGCTTCTTCCCGTACGACGACGCCTCGTTCGCGGCGGTCGTGCCCGCCCTGTTCACGGCCCCGGCCAGCCTGCTCTTCGTCCTCCTCCCGGAGGGCACCGAGGGCTCCTACTTCGGCCTGGTCACGGTGGCGGCCGTGCTCAACGCCACCGCGATCAACTTCCTGGCCCGCGCGGCCCGCAACGCCTGACCACGGGCCCCTCCTAGGTCCGTACACCCTCGGCGTCGCGGTCCGCCGCTGCCGCCGCCGCTATCCGCTCCATCGCCGCGTCCCGGCCGCACGCGTAGGCGCCCAGCGCCGTCTGCCGCTCCACGATGCCGCGCTCCGACCGCATCAGCCGCCAGCCCCTGCGCACCAGATACGGCGCCGACTTGCGCCCCTCCCGCAGATCGCGGGCCAGTCGCCGCCGGAACGTCGTCGAGGGCCGCCCCCGCAGACAGATCGCGTCCGCCAGCACCCCCAGCGCCCGGCACCGGTCGATGATGTCCGCCGCGAAGATCCCCTCCGCCACGAACAGCGGCGCCCGCCCGATGTCCACCGGCTCCTCGCCCACCCGGGAGCTGGACGCGATGTCGTACACCGGCACCGTCGCCCGCCCCGTACGGCACAACGCCTCGACCGCCCCCACCGCCGCGTCCGCGTCCCACGACAACGGCGAGTCCCAGTCGGCCCCTTCACCCCCGGCGAGCTGCGGGAGCGTCGGGTCGTCCCCCTCCTTGTAGAAGTCGTCGAGGTTCAACACGGGCAGCCCGGTGCGGGCCGCGAGGGAGGACTTACCCGAACCGGAGGGCCCGGTGAGCAGGACGACGCGCGCGGAGGCGGGAGGAAGGGTCACGGAACACCAGTGTGAACCATCCCCCACCCCCGCATGAACCCTTGGGGCCCCGCTGTGGCCAAGGTGCGCACCGCGCTCTTGCACGGCGGGGGCGCGGAATCACGAGGTTCGGTTCCACGCCCCCGCCGTCCATGCCAGATGCGTCAGGTGGTCAGGCCGGCGCTGATCAGCCAGATGTGTTCGCAGGTCGAAGATGCGTTTTGCAGCGTCTCGCGGGATTCTTGTGAGGCGTGGTAGAAGGTCCGCTCGATCATCCAGCACAGGGCTCGTGCCATCGCGGACGCGTGTTCTGGTTCGGTGCCGGGCTGAACGCCGGCTCGTTCCAGGACGGCGGTGATGGCGGTGATGAACAAGTCAGCTGTACGGCTCCACAGCTCGCCGATCTCCGGCACCGACAACGACAGGTCGATCGCCGTGCGCATGACCAGGCCGTGCTCGTTCCACAGTTCGACCGTGCGCCGCATGGCCGCTGCGATGGCCTGGCGCGGCTCGTCGGTCTGCGCAGTGGCCCGGGACCGCTCCCACAGGTGCTCCACGGTCCGGGCCACGAGTGCCGTGACCACTTCTTGCTTGGAGCCGAAGTAGAAGTACAGGGCACCGCGTGTGATGCCGGCGCCCTGGGCGATGTCGCCGACGGTCATGGCGTCATAGCCCTTCCGCGCCAGCAGGGCTTCGCAGGTGTCCAGAATGACCCGCTCCCGGACATCGCCCTTGCGTTCGGTGGTGCGCCGGCTCCGCGCGGGGTGGTGGCCGGGCATCAGAGCTGAGCACCCTCGGCGAAGTCGGTCGTACGGGAGAGCGTCTCCCATGCGCGGATGTCCTCGTCCACGGCCGTGCGCGCGGCGGCGACCAGGCGCAGCGCGTCCGAGCCCAGGACGAGGTGGGCCGGCGGCTGGTCGACTGACGTGATGTGCACGACGGCCTCCCCGGCCTTGGCCGGATCGCCCAGCTGGTTCCCGCTTGCCTTCTGCCGCGCTTCACGGATGGGGGTGAACAGCTCGTCGTAGTCGTCGATGGACTGCGCGGCGCGTGTCATGGACCGTCCGGCCCAGTCGGTGCGGAAGGAGCCGGGCTCGATCGCCGTCACGTGGATCCCGAACTGTGCGACCTCCTTGCCCAGCGCCTCGAGGATGCCTTCCAGGGCGAACTTGCTGCCGCAGTAGGCGGACATGCCGGGCACGGCCATGAGCCCGCCCATAGAGGTGACGGCCATCAGGTGCCCGCGGCGGCGCCGGCGCATGTGGGGCAGCGCCGCCTGCAGGGTGGACACCGTCCCGAATACGTTGACCTCGAACTGCCGCCGCACCTCGGCCAGCGGGGTCTCCTCGAAGGTGCCCTCCAGGCCATAGCCGGCGTTGGCGACGACGACATCCAAAGGGCCGACGCTCTGCTCCACCTCCGCGATCACACCCGCGACGGCGTCGCCGTCCGTCACATCCAGGATGCGGCCGTGAGCGCGCCCGGGTTTGAGCCCTTCGAAGGCATGCAGGTCCTCCTCGGAGCGGACCGTTCCAACGACGGTGTGCCCGGCGGCCAGAGCGGCTTGGGCGAAGGCACGTCCAAGGCCCGTGCTGACGCCGGTGATGAGCCACGTCTGCTTCTGCACTGCTCCTCCAGAGAAGACTCGAAGGGAGCGGGACCGCTCCCTCACCTCAAACTCTACACAACGTCGATTTTTTCCGTCGCTGTGTAGATTCTGGCAGTGCTTCCCGGCACCGACCCGGCGCGGGGCGGCGCCTGCTGGATGGCCGCCGCACCGCGACCGCCGAGGGCAAGGTGCTGGACGACCAGGGCAACCTGATCGCCCACGCGACCACCTGCATGATCCTTTAGTGCGCCGCTCAGGTCAGCCGAGGTGGGGGCGGTCGCGGTGGTCGAGGAAGTGGCGGATCCGCAGCCGTTGGGTGTGGTGCATGGGGAGGTCGGCCAGCTCTTCCGGCGCGACGAAGCGCAGCTCGGTGGACTCGTCGGAGATCGCGAGCCGCCCGCCGGTGATGCGGGCGGTGAAGCAGACGTTGAACTGCCGCCGGACCTCGCCG
Source organism: Streptomyces sp. NPDC059850 (assembly GCF_042731515.1). NCBI lineage: Bacteria > Bacillati > Actinomycetota > Actinomycetes > Kitasatosporales > Streptomycetaceae > Streptomyces > Streptomyces sp. NPDC059850. The sequence continues at coordinate 32,254 of NZ_JBHWJI010000073.1, read as the reverse complement.
TCCGAGTAGGCGATGACGTGGCGCGGATCGGTGTACGTCCCGACGAGCCCCGTGATCTCCACGTCCAGCCCGGTCTCCTCCTTGACCTCCCGCACCGCCGCCCCCGGCAGCGAGTCGGTCATCTCCATGCCCCCGCCGGGCAGGGCCCACAGCCCGCTGTCCCGGCGGCGCTGGAGCAGGACGCGCCCTGCGTCGTCGGCGACGACGGCGGACGCGGCGACGACCAGGCTGTTCGGCTCGGGGGCGTTCGGGTCGTCGTAGTACTCGGTCCGGGGCACGGCCTACGGGGCCTCAAGGGGCGGTTGCGGACCGTTTCCGGAGATGTGGGTCACCTGTTCGCGGAAGTCCCGGGACAGCGGCTCGTGAGGGTAGCGCCGCTCCAGTTCGCCGGTGAGTTCTCCGGCGACCATCAGCAGCGACGGAAGCGACTTCCGAGGCGTCTCCAACGCGCGGCCGCCGATCGAGACGGCTTCCTCCAGCTCACCGGAGCGGATGGCGGTCACGCCGAGCGTGAGGCGGGCCTCGGCGATGCGCATGGGCGAGATCTCGGTGCCGTCCGGTGCGGTGCCGAGGCGGACGACCTCCCGCGCGTGGACGGCCGCGCGCTCGTCGTCGCCGAGCAGCCGGTACGCGTCCATCTCGTAGAAGTCCCACTTGTCGGGGTCGATGACGAAGTGGTGCTCGCGGTGTTCTGGCCGGGGCAGCCGCTCCAGGCGGGCCCGGCCCGCGTCGAGCGTGGCACGGACCTGGCGTGCGTCGCCCATCCGGGCGTACGCCTTGGCGCTCTGGGCGTAGAGCTGCACCCCGATGCTGTGCGTCGAGTCGGAACAGTGCCCCGCGCTCACGCAGTCGATCACGTCCGCGTACCGCCCCTGAGTCAGGGCGAACCACGCCCCGAGTTCCCACGACCACGCCGTGATCTCGCCGTGCCCGGCCTCCTGCCCGATGCGCAGCGCCGCGGCGCGGCTCAGCTCCGCGGCCTGGCGCTGACCCATGTCGTACTCCAGGCAGCCGCCGAGCAGGAACAACCAGCCCGTGGCGACGAGGAGTTCACGGTGCTGGGTCAGGGTGGTGCGGCCCTGGAGTATGTCGGTGACATGGCGGATGCCCGCCCGCGTCTGGTGGTGGAGTTGATCGGCGGACGTGAACGGATAGGCGCGGCACAACTGGTCGATCGCCTCCGCGATCATTTCCAGGTCGGCCGGTCCCACATCGGTGGCGTGCGTGCGGCGTGCCAATTCTGCGACCTCCCACAGTGTGGGCTCTGGGGCCAGCATGCCCGAGGCGTCGGGGTGCCTCAACGCCGGAGGAGCGGCGCTCGGCGCGGGGGACGTCTCCCAGGGGCGAGCCGCCAGCCCGATCATCGCGCCGGGAATGCGCAAGGCGTCCGCGATCTCCTCGATTTTGGCCAGCGAGGTGATGCGCGCATCGCCACGGGCGACGGTCCCGACGCGTTCGGACTTGATGCCGCACGCTTCGCCGATCTGGTTGTAGCTGATGCCGCCCCACTTTCGGGCCAGCCGAAAGACCGTGCCGAAGTCCCGTACGGCGAGTGCGCTCCGTACGTCGTCGCGTTCGAGTACGCGGGGCGGTAATGCGGTGGGTGGCGTCACGTGATGCTCTCCTCCCGCCCACGGTGGGTCTACCCATCATGGGCTAACGCCCGGCCGTATGAACGGTGACGCTTGCAGGTCAAGAAGACCACGCGACCGGCAATGAGCGAGGTTGCTCCCGTACCGGGGCGCGGTCTGCGGCGTGGCCGGGACGGGCGCTTTGAGCTGCCGCTTCGGGGTGTTCGGTCCGAGACCGCCACTCCCGCCACGCTGGTGCTGACGACGCTGGAGGCGGAGCAACTGCACGCGGCGCTTTGCTACGCGCTTGACGGTGAGCCGGTGCCTGGGGATGCGCCGGGGTGCCGGGCGGCGGTTCGCTATCGCGGTGGGCGGGAGCGGTATTGAAACGAGCCTCCTCGCCCGCGAGCGTGCGGGCGAGGAGGCCGGTCGTCGCTACTTCCACCTGCTGGTCGGCGCCGAGGGCGAGGTGCTGGGGCGGGTCACCGGGGCCGTGCGGACCATGTGCGACCTGGCCGCCGACAGCTACGGGCTGAGCGCGCTGCAGGCCGAGACCATCCTCGACAACGTGGCCTCCCGCGCCGCGCTCGCCCGCACCGGGTTCACCGTCGTCGGCGAGACGAGGCTCGACGGCCGCCCCGGCCTGACGTACCGGCGAGACGTACGCCCGTGAACGCGGCCCACGCGTCCCGCGCGGTGCCGACGACCGCGCGTGCGGTCATCGGCACCGCTGGTGTTCCGATGGCCAGGTCAGGCAGCGTCGTCGTGGGCGGTGGCGGTGGACTTCGCCTGCCATGCGGTGAGGTCGTCCCGGAGCTGGCCGATCTTGACCTGCTGGCGCTCGATGGCGTCACGGCCGAGCGCCAGGTGGGTGGGCAGCTTGTCCTGGCAGGTCACTTCGTAGATCAGCGCGGCTCCCTTGACGGGGTCGCCGAGCTGGGTGTGGTTGGCCTGGCCGATCCAGTCGAGGGTGTCGTGGGCCGGGGTGCCGTCGTAGGCGGGAATGCGGTGGGCGGCGGTGGACAGTGAGCTGCCGTCCAGGAAGTCGGTGCGGAAGACGCCGGGTTCGACGACCATGCTCTGGATGCCGAACGGCGCGAGTTCCACGGAGAGGGCTTCGCTTACCCCGGCGACGGCGAACTTCGAGGCGCTGTACAGGCTGACGCCGGGCTCGCCCTCGAATCCGGACCGCGATCCGATGTGGACGATCTTCCCGTGGCCCGCCTCGCGCATCACGGGAAGGACGGCACGGGTGACATTGATCAGGCCGAAGACGTTGAGGTCGAACAGGGAGCGCGCCTCGGCGTCCGTGACCTCCTCCAGCGCGCCGAGCAGCCCGCGCCCGGCGTTGTTGACGAGCACGTCGATACCGCCGAACCGGTCGACGGCCGCTTCGACGGCCCGCGTGATGTCCTCGCCGCGGGTGACATCCAGCGCGAGGCCGAGCACGCGGTCGGACCGCTTCAGGTCATCCGGCAGGCGGTCCGGGTTACGGGCCGCGACCACGACCGCGTCACCGCCCGCCAGCGCGGCTCGGGCGATCTGCAGGCCGAACCCACGGGAGGCTCCGGTGATGAACCAGGTGGACATGAGACTCCTTCTCTCAATCAGTGGCGGTACGGAAACGGGGGGCGGGGCGGGGGACGGGGCCGTGGCCCCGTCATCTGCCCCTGTGACTCCACTGAACCAGCCCTGAGCAGGGAAAAGAGGCGCGAAAAGGGCCCGGATCATCGGGGGACAAACTGGGCCACCCTCGCTCGCCGCACGCAGGGTGCGCACGCGCAGACTTGGTGGCATGACCCGTGAGGAGACAAGCTCCCGCCTGGCGGAGTTCCTGCGCTCGGCCCGCGCGCGCCTCGGCCCGCAGGAGGCCGGACTGGAGGAGGAAGGCTTCGGCCGCCGCCGTGTGCCCGGACTACGGCGGGAAGAACTCGCCCGCCTGGCGGGCGTGAGCGTGGATTACTACACCCGCCTGGAACAAGGCCGCAGCCCCAGCGCCTCGGCAGAAGTCCTCGACGCGCTCGCCACCGCCCTGCGCCTCGACGACGCCGAACGCGCCCATCTGCACACCGTCGCCCGCCCCGCCTCGGTCCAGCGCAAGCGCCGATCCCGGCCGCAGCGCGTCCATCCCGGCACCTGGGACCTGCTGGACACCCTGGAGGACGCCTGCCGACCGGCCTTCGTCCTCGGCAGGCGCCTCGACGTCCTTGCCCACAACCGCCTCGCGGGGCGGCTCATCACCGACTTCCGCGCCCTGCCCGCCGCGCGGCGCAACCAGGCACGCTTCGTCTTTCTCGACCCCCACGCCCGCGAGCTGTACACCCACTGGGCCGCCGTCGCCGCCGACACGGCCGCCATGCTCCGCCTCGACGCGGGCCGTCACCCCGACGACCCCGCCCTCAGCGCTCTCGTCGGTGATCTGTCCCTGCACAGCCAGGAATTCCGCCGCTACTGGTCCGACAACAAGGTTCACCGGCGCACCACCGGCACCAAGGAGTACCACCACCCCCTCGTCGGCGACCTCACCATCTCCTACCAGGCCCTGACCCCTGGCGACGATCCCGACCAGATCGTGTTCATCTATCGCGCCGAACAAGGCAGTCCATCAGAAACCTCACTGCGGCTGCTGGCCTCCTGGAACGCACCCGGACCCGGACCCACGGCACCGCAGGCAGCGCCGGAGCACGACTCCACCGCTCTACGGAACACCGGAAACCGCAGGCGCTGACAAAAGCCGATCTCCCTCTTGCATGTTTCATGCCATGCCCCATAAGTTACTGACAGGTAGCTTAGGAGGTGGTGCTTTCCCGGTGGAGAGCGGCTTCCGGGCGGGCTGCCCGATCGTGGCCGTCGCCGTGGAGACCAACGACGACGCGCCCCAGCTGGCCCGTGCCGCCGCTGCCGAGATCCACGACCTGCTGCTCCACGCCCTGCCCCAACGGCCTGAGGCCGGACCCCGGCCTTGAAGGAGTCGTCAATGCCCTCGCTCGACCGTCAGGAAAACGTCTTCGTCCTCGATCTGGGAGACGGCGAGAACCGCTTCCACCCCGACTGGATCGCCGCCGTCGGCGCCGCGCTCGACGAGGTGGAGAAGGCGGAAGGACCCCGCGCGCTGGTCACCGCCGCCACGGGCAAGTTCTACTCCAACGGCCTCGACCTGGACTGGCTGTTCGCCCACTCTGATCAGCACCAGGACTACGTCGTCTCCGTCCACCAGCTGTTCGCGCGGATGCTGTCGCTGCCGGTCGTCACGGTGGCCGCGCTGCAGGGGCACACGTTCGCCGCGGGCGCGATGTTCTCCCTGGCCCACGACTTCCGCGTCATGCGCGCCGACCGCGGCTTCTGGTGCCTGCCCGAAGCGGACATCAACATCCCCTTCACACCCGGCATGTCCGCCCTCATCCAGTCCCGGCTGACACCGCAGACGGCGCACGAGGCCATGGTCACCGCCCGCCGCTACGGCGGGGCCGACGCCGCGGCCGTCGGCATCGTCGACCAGGCGGTCCCCGAGGACGCCGTACGCTCCACCGCCATCGAGATCGCCCAGGCGCAGGTGAACAAGACCGGCGACACCCTCGGCGCCATCAAGGCCCGCATGTACGCCCCGGCCCTGGCCACCCTCCGCGACACCACCAACCCGCTCGGCTGACCAGTACCAAGCAACCTAGGAGAACGACCATGACCACCACCGACCTCGCGGCCATGTCCGGCCTGGAACTGATGCGCTGGGTGCAGACCGAACGCCCCACCGACATCCCGTCCATCGGCCGCCTGCTCGGCATGCGCTTCGACGAGGTCGAGCACGGCCGCCTCGTCATCTCCCTCGACACCCGCCCCGACTTCGCCAACCCCCTCGGCACCGTCCACGGCGGCATCGCCGCCACCCTCCTGGACTCCGCCATGGCCTGCGCCGTCCACACCACCCTGCCCGCCGGTGCCAGCTACACGACCCTCGAACTCAAGGTCAACTACATCCGCGCCGCCCGCACCGACGGACAGACCCTCACCGCCGAAGGCACCGTCATCCACGCGGGCCGCCGCACCGCGACCGCCGAGGGCAAGGTGCTGGACGACCAGGGCAACCTGATCGCCCACGCCACCACCACGTGCATGATCCTTTAGTGCTCCGTCTCCGGCGGCCCAGAGGTTCCTGTGAAAACGGTCGGGAAGTGCTCGTTCTGGGCGCACGCCCTTGTCAGGCCCGCATGACCCTAACTATCTTGACGTCAAGATTTCTGGGCAGAGGGTGAGGAGCGGAGATGGCTCAGGAGGCGCGTGAATACGTCTTGGGCGGCCTGCATCACGTGCAGCTTGCCATCCCTCCAGGAAGTGAAGAGCTCTGCCGCGATTTCTGGGGAGGCATTCTCGGGATGGCGGAGCTCAAGAAGCCGCCAGCGCTAGCGGCTCGTGGGGGGTGCTGGTTTCGAGGCGGTGGCCTGGAGGTCCACTTGGGGGTTGAAGAGGACTTCCGTCCGAACAGGAAGGCACATCCGGGCATCCTTGTGACCTCGCTCCAAGCGCTCGCCGTGCGATTGGAAGACCACGGGGTGAGCGTCACCTGGGATGACGACTTCCCTGGACACGATCGCTTCTACGCGTTCGACAAGCTGGGCAATCGGCTCGAGTTCCTTGAACCTGTCCGCGATCGCTGACGGAGGCATGACCGCAGCGACCGCCGAAGGCAAGGCGCTGGGCGACCAGGGCAACCTGATCGCCCGCGCAACCACTACCCGCCGGGTCGGGTCAGACGCCCATGGGGTGCCAGACCGTTTTTGTCTCCAGGAAGGCGAGGAGGCGGGTGGTGCCGGGGTCGGTGGGCCAGTCCACAGGGTGTGGACGGAGTACGCGTTTGAGGTTGTCGGCGGACGCTGCTTCGAGTTCGGTCGCCAAATCCTTGGCCGCGCCTGCCAGGTCGATCGCGTTGACGTCCTGGTGGGCGGCGAGCGGGGTGGCGAGTTCCGGGGTGCGGCCGGAGAGGATGTTGACCACGCCGCCCGGGAGGTCGGAGGTGGCCAGGACCTCGGCGAGGGAGAGGGCGGGGAGCGGGGCGCGCTCGGCGGCCACGACGACGGCCGTGTTGCCGGTGACGATCGCCGGGGCCAGGACCGAGATCAAGCCCAGGAAGGAAGAGTCCTGGGGGGCGATGAGGGCCACCACGCCCGTCGGCTCGGGGGTGGAGAGGTTGAAGTACGGCCCGGCCACGGGGTTCGCTGAGCCCGCGATCTGGGCGATCTTGTCGGACCAGCCCGCGTACCAGACCCAGCGGTCGATCGCCGCGTCGACCACAGCGGTGGCCTTCGGCTTGGACAGGCCCTCGGCGGACGCGACCTCCGCCACGAACTGGTCGCGGCGGCCCTCCAGCATCTCGGCGACGCGGTACAGGATCTGGCCCCGGTTGTACGCGGTGGCGCCCGACCAGCCGCCGAACGCCTTGCGCGCGGCGGCGACCGCGTCGCGGGCGTCCTTGCGGGAGGCCTGGGGGGCGTTGGCCAGCCAGTGGCCCTTTGCGTCGGTCACCTCGTACACCCGGCCGCTCTCGGAACGCGGGAACTTCCCGCCGACGTACAGCTTGTAGGTCTTGAAGACGCTGAGACGGTCAGACATTGAGGTATGCCTCCAGGCCGTGGCGGCCGCCCTCGCGGCCGTAGCCCGACTCCTTGTAGCCGCCGAACGGCGAGGCGGGGTCGAACTTGTTGAACGTGTTGGACCAGATCACCCCGGCGCGCAGCTTGCTCGCCATCTCCAGGATGCGCGAGCCCTTCTCCGTCCAGATGCCCGCCGACAGGCCGTACGGGGTGTTGTTCGCCTTGGCGATGGCCTCGTCGGGGGTGCGGAAGGTCAACACGGACAGGACCGGGCCGAAGATCTCCTCGCGGGCGATCCGGTGCGCCTGGGTGACGCCGGTGAAGAGGGTGGGCGCGAACCAGTAGCCGGAGCTGGGCAGTTCGCACGCCGGGGCCCAGCGCTCGGCGCCCTCGGTCTCGCCCGCGTCGGCCAGCTCGCGGATACGGGCCAGCTGCTCGGCGGAGTTGATCGCGCCGATGTCGGTGTTCTTGTCCAGCGGGTCGCCGACCCGCAGGGTGCGCATACGGCGCTTGAGGGCGTCCAGCAGCTCGTCCTGGATGGACTCCTGGACCAGCAGGCGGGAGCCCGCGCAGCAGACATGGCCCTGGTTGAAGAAGATGCCACTGATGATGCCCTCGACCGCCTGATCGATCGGCGCGTCGTCGAAGACGATGTTCGCGGCCTTGCCGCCCAGCTCCAGGGTGACCTTCTTCTCCGTACCGGCCACCGTGCGGGCGATCGCCTTGCCGACCTCGGTCGACCCGGTGAAGGCCACCTTGTCGATGCCGGGGTGGGCGACCAGCTCGGCGCCGGTCGAGCCGTCCCCGGTGACGATGTTGACCACGCCCTTGGGCAGGCCCGCCTGGCGGCAGATGTCCGCGAAGAAGAGGGCGCTGAGCGGCGTCGTCTCGGCGGGCTTCAACACGACCGTGTTGCCGGTCGCCAGCGCCGGGGCGATCTTCCAGGCCAGCATCAGGAGGGGGAAGTTCCAGGGGATGACCTGGCCCGCCACGCCCAGCGGCCGCGGATCCGCCCCGTAGCCTGCGTACGCCAGCTTGTCGGCCCAGCCCGCGTAGTAGAAGAAGTGCGCCGCGACCAGCGGCAGGTCGGCGTCCCGCGATTCGCGGATCGGCTTGCCGTTGTCCAGCGACTCCAGCACCGCCAGCTCGCGCGAGCGCTCCTGGATGATCCGCGCGATACGGAACAGGTACTTGGCGCGCTCGGCGCCGGGCAGCGCCGACCAGGACTCGAACGCCTTACGGGCCGCCTTCACCGCGCGGTCCACGTCCTCGGCGTTGGCCTGGGCGACCTCCGACAGGACCTCTTCCGACGACGGGGACAGCGTCTTGAAGACCTTGCCGTCGCCCGCCTCGCGGAACTCGCCGTCGATGAACAGCCCGTACGACGGGGCGATGTCGACGACCGCGCGGGACTCGGGAGCGGGGGCGTACTCGAAAACGGGCATGGCGTATCAGTCCACCGTCACGTAGTCGGGACCGGAGTACCGGCCGGTGCTCAGCTTCTGGCGCTGCATCAGCAGATCGTTCAGCAGACTCGACGCGCCGAAGCGGAACCAGTCCGCGGACAGCCACTCCTCGCCCAGCGTCTCGTTGACCATCACCAGGTACTTGATCGCGTCCTTGGTCGTACGGATGCCGCCCGCGGGCTTCACCCCCACCTGGACGCCGGTGGCCGCGCGGAAGTCCCGTACCGCCTCCAGGAGGACCAGGGTGACGGGCGGCGTCGCGTTGACGGACACCTTGCCGGTCGACGTCTTGATGAAGTCGGCGCCCGCGAGCATCGCCAGCCAGGACGCGCGGCGCACGTTGTCGTACGTCTGCAGCTCGCCCGTCTCGAAGATCACCTTCAGGTGCGCGGCGGTCCCGTCCTCGCGGACGCACGCCGCCTTGACCTGCCGGATCTCCTCGAAGACGTCGAGGTAGCGGCCGGAGAGGAACGCCCCGCGGTCGATCACCATGTCGATCTCGTCCGCGCCTGCCGCCACCGCCTCCCGGGTGTCGGCCAGCTTCACGGAACGGGCGGCGCGGCCGGACGGGAACGCGGTCGCGACGGCCGCCACGTGGATCGCGCTGCCCCGCAGGGCCTCCTTCGCGGTCGCCACCATGTCGCCGTAGACGCAGATCGCCGCGACGGGCGGGGCGGAGCGGTCGGTGGGGTCGGGGCTGATCCCCTTCGCGCACAGCGCCCGGACCTTGCCCGGGGTGTCCGCGCCCTCCAGGGTCGTCAGGTCGATCATCGAGATCGCCAGGTCGATGGCGTACGCCTTCGCCGTCGTCTTGATCGAGCGGGTGCCGAGGGTCGCGGCACGGGCCTGCAGGCCGACCGCGTCGACGCCCGGCAGGCCGTGCAGGAAGCGGCGCAGCGCGCTGTCGGTGGCGGTCACGTCCGCCATCGACGCCAGTCGCTCCGCGGCCTCTGTGCCGTATGCGGGAACTGTGGTGGGCATGGTCACCAGGTGAGCATATCTACGCGCGTAGCGGTATGTCACCCCCCGGCCTTGATCGGGACCGGGCCCCGATCGACCCCGACCCGGTCCCGCTCCGGCCCTGCTCCGGTCCCCGATCCGTGCTCGTTCCGTGTTGATCCCGAGGCCCAACGCGCCCGGCCGTGCGGCACAATCGGCCCCATGACGAGCCCGGACGACCCCGCACGCCCCCCGCAGCCCGACGAGGAGCCCACGTACGGCGACCGCGTCTACCGCTCCCCGGGCGGCATCGCGGGCGGCGTCCTGCTGCTCGCCCTCGGCGGCTGGCTCGGCATCGACGCCATCCTGCGCGGCGAGGGCCGCACCCCGTGGCTGGCCCTCGCCGGGCTGCTGTGCGCCGTGCCGGTGGTGATCGCCTTCACCGTGCGCCCGGCGGTGTACGCGGGCGCGGACCGGCTGCTCGTACGCAACCCCTTCCGCACCATCACCCTCCCCTGGGCCTCCGTCGACACCCTGCGGGCGAGCTACACCAGCGAGGTGCTGGCGGGCGGCGCGACGTACCAGCTGTGGGCCGTCCCCGTCTCGCTGCGCCAGCGCAAGCGCGCCGCCCGGCAGCAGAACCGCGACGCGGCGTCGCCGACGTTCCTCGGCCGTACGCCCGGCCAGAGCGCCACGGCGGACCGGCGCGCCCAGGCCGACCAGACGATCGGCGATCTGCGCGAACTGGCCGAGTCCAACGCGGCCCGCGAGGGCGCGCAGGGCGAGCCCGAGGTGCGCTGGGCGTTCGAGGTCATCGCGCCGACCCTGGCCGGGGCCGTGCTGCTGGTGATCATGCTGGTGATCTGAGGCAACCGTCGGCTCAGATCCCGGCCGCCGCCGCGAGGTCCTTCTTCAGGGCCGCCAGCACCGTTTCCGCCGTGGCGCGGGCCCGGGGCAGGTCCTCGGCCGTGGGCACGTCCACGACCACCTCCAGGTAGCACTTCAGCTTGGGCTCCGTACCGCTCGGCCGCACGATGACCCGCGCCGAGCGGACGGCGTCCTTCCCGGCCAGGAGATACCGCAGCCCGTCCGTCGGGGGCAGGGTCTCCGTACCCCGGGACAGATCCTCGGCCGAGGCGACCGCCAGGCCCGCCAGCTCGGCCGGGGGCTCCTCGCGCAGGCGCCGCATCGCCGCCGCGATCAGGGACAGGTCCTCGACCCGTACGGACAACTGATCGGTGGCGTGCAGACCGTGCGCCACGGCGATGTCGTCCAGCAGGTCGGCGAGCGTACGCCCCTGCCCCTTCAGCTCCGACGCCAGCTCCGCGACCAGCAGCGCGGCCGTGATCCCGTCCTTGTCGCGCACGCCCTCCGGGTCCACGCAGTACCCGAGCGCCTCCTCGTACGCGTACCGCAGACCGTCCACCCGGGCCAGCCACTTGAACCCCGTCAGCGTCTCCGCGTACGCCGCGCCCGCGTCGGCCGCGATGCGGGACAGGAGCGACGAGGAGACGATCGTCGTCGCGAACGCGCCACGGGCGCGCCGCCTGTGGACGAGGTGGGTGGCGAGCAGCGCGCCGACCTCGTCGCCGCGCAGCATCCGCCAGCCGCTGCCCGTCCCGGGCGCCGGGACCGCCACCGCGCAGCGGTCCGCGTCCGGGTCGTTAGCGATGACGATGTCCGGCGCCGCCTCGCCCGCCGCCTCGCGCGCCGTCGCGAACGCCAGGTCCATCGCCCCCGGCTCCTCCGGGTTCGGGAACGCCACCGTCGGGAACGCCGGATCCGGCTCCGCCTGCTCGGCCACCACCGTCGGCGCCGGGAAGCCCGCCCGCGCGAACGCGGCGCTCAGCGTCTCGCGGCCCACGCCGTGCAGCGGCGTGTAGACCACCCGGGCGTCGCGCGGCGAGCCGGGCGTCAGCACGGCGTCCGTACGGGCCAGATACGCGTCCAGGACGGCGTCGTCCAGCGTCTCCCACCCGGCCTCCGGGCGGCGTACGTCGTCCAGGCCGCCGATCGCCGCGATCTCGGCCGCGATCTCCGCGTCGGCGGGCGGAACGATCTGCGAGCCGTCGCCCAGGTAGACCTTGTACCCGTTGTCGCGCGGCGGGTTGTGGCTCGCCGTGACCTCGATCCCCGCGACGGCCCCCAGATGCCGGATGGCGAACGCGAGCACCGGCGTCGGCAGCGGACGCGGCAGCAGCGCCGCGCGGAATCCGGCGCCAGTCATGACGGCCGCCGTGTCGCGCGCGAACTCCGCGCTCTTGTAGCGGGCGTCGTAGCCGATGACGACGAGGCCGGTGGCGTCGTACTGCGGCTGCTTCGCGAGGTACGCGGCCAGCCCGGCGGCGGCGCGGATGACGACGGCGCGGTTCATCCGCATGGGCCCCGCGCCCAGTTCACCGCGGAGGCCCGCGGTGCCGAACTGCAGCGTGCCGTCGAAGCGCGCGGCGAGCGCGCGCCGCGCCGCGTCGTTGTCCCCCTCCTCGGCCGCGTCCAGCAGCGCGCGCAGCTCGGCGCGCGTCTCGGGGTCGGGGTCCTCGGCCAGCCAGGTGCGGGCCTGGTCGATGAGGTCGAGCGCCATGTGGTGGGCCTCCTGGGTGGGGGTGCGGGTGCGAGTGCCTTGTGCGGCTGCGGCTGCGGCTGCGGGTGGGGGTGGGTGCGCGGTTGCTGGGGTGGTGGGTGCCGGGTGCGGCGCCTCCGGGGCGGGGCCCTGGACTCGTATATTTACGGCGCCGCTGCCGTGGAACGTGAGGTGGGCCGGAAGTCCACGGCGCCACAAATACACGTCGTCGTCCAGGACCCCACCCCTGCGACCCCGCCCCCTCCCGCCGAGTAGCGGCTCCCCGCCTGTGGGGCCAGCCCCGGGTGCGGTTCCGGTCCCAGGTGGGGTGGGTGCCCCTCGGATCGTCGGCGGTCACAGGTCGTTGGCCCGTCGTCTGGCGGCTGGCCGCGCCCACCCCTGCCCGGTGGCCGCCACCGGGTGGACCGGGGCCGGGCCGGGGCTGGCCCCACCGGCGGGGAGCCGCCGTCCGGCGGGAGGGGTGGGGTCGCAGGGGTGGGGTCTCGGACGACGCCGTGTATTTGTGGCGCCGATCGTTCGACGGTCACTTCACGCTCCTGGTCAGCGGCGCCGTAAATATACGAGTCCGGGACCCTGCCCCGGAGGCCCCGCACCGGCACCCACCACCGCACCGTCCGCGCACCCGCGCCCCGTTCCGGATTCGCACAATCCAGCCCCTCCGGCGCTTGAGGAGCGGGGTCCGGGGCGGAGCCCCGGCGGGGGTGTGGGGGCGGAGCCCCCACCCGGCGCGGGACGCTATGACTCGGGGCGGCCCGTGGTGACCGCGTAGAACGCTACGGCCGCGGCCGCGCCCACGTTGAGGGAGTCGACGCCGTGCGCCATCGGGATGCGGACCCATTCGTCGGCGGCCATCAGGGCCTGGGTGGAGAGGCCGTCGCCCTCGGCGCCCAGCATCAGGGCGACGCGGTCGAGGCGGTGGGGAGCGGCGTCGTCGAGCGAGGTCGCCTTCTCGTCGGGCGTGAGGGCGAGGATCTTGAAGCCCGCGTGCCGGACCGCTTCGAGGCCGCGCGGCCAGGTCTCCAGCCGGGCGTACGGGACGGAGAAGACGGCGCCCATGGAGACCTTCACGGAGCGGCGGTAGAGGGGGTCGGCGCAGTCCGGGGAGAGGAGGACGGCGTCCATGCCGAGGGCGGCGGCGCTGCGGAAGATGGCGCCGATGTTGGTGTGGTCGTTGACGGACTCCATGATCACGACGCGTCGGGCGTGCCCGAGGAGTTCCTCGGCCTCGGGCAGCGGTTTGCGCTGCATGGAGGCGAGGGCGCCCCGGTGGACGTGGTAGCCCGTGACGCGTTCGGCCAGTTCGGGGCTGACGGCGTAGACGGGGGCGGGGACGTCCTCGATGACGTCGCGCATGACGTCGACCCACTTGGACGACAGCAGCATCGAGCGCATCTCGTAACCCGCGAGGCGGGCCCGCCGGATCACCTTCTCGCCCTCGGCGATGAACAGCCCTTCGGCGGGTTCGCGCTTGCGTCGTAGCTCCACATCGGTCAGACCCGTGTAGTCGCGCAGCCGCGGGTCGTCGGGATCATCGACGGTGATGAGATCAGCCACTTGAGTGATACTGCCTTGTCCTGGATGCCGTGCCAATGCGGCGACGTGAGGAAGTTACCGGTGGTTACGTCAGCGGGAGCCGACGGCGACCACGTCGCCGATGACGATGACCGCGGGGGGCCGTACGCCCTCGGCGGCGACCGTGTCGCCCACCGTGGCCAGGGTCGCGTCCACGCGGCGCTGGGCGGCGGTGGTGCCCTCCTGGATGACGGCGACGGGGGTGTCCGGGCCCCGGCCGTGCTGGACGAGGGCGGCGGCGATGGCGCCGATCTTCTCGACGGCCATCATGAGGACGAGCGTGCCGCGCAGGCTGGCCAGCGCGGACCAGTCCACGAGGGAGCGCGGGTCGTCGGGGGCGACATGGCCGCTGACCACCGTGAACTCATGGGCGACCCCGCGGTGGGTGACCGGGATCCCGGCGGCGGCCGGGACGCTGATGGAGCTGGAGATGCCGGGGACGACCGTGCACGGGATTCCGGCCTCGGCCAGCGCCTCGGCCTCCTCCATGCCACGGCCGAAGACGAACGGGTCGCCGCCCTTGAGCCGGACGACGGACTTGCCCGCCTTGGCGTGTTCGATCAGCGCGTTGTTGATCGCCTCCTGGGCCATGAAGCGGCCGTACGGGATCTTCGCGGCGTCGATGACCTCGACGTGCGGCGGGAGTTCGTCCAGGAGGTCGCGGGGGCCGAGCCGGTCGGCGACCACCACGTCCGCCTCGGCGAGGAGGCGGCGGCCGCGCACGGTGATCAGGTCCGGGTCGCCGGGGCCGCCGCCCACCAGGGCGACGTGCGGGCCTCGGGTGCGGTGGCGGGGGGCGGCGAGAGTGCCGTCGCGCAGGCCCTCCACCACGGCGTCGCGCACGGCGGCGGAGCGGCGCGGGTCCTGCCCGGTGAGCACGGCGACGGTGACGCCCTCGCTGCGCCCGGTGGCCGGGGTCCACGCGGAGGCGGCCTCGGCGTCGTCGCTGCGTACGCACCAGACGCGGCGCGCCTCGGCCTCGGCGGAGGCGGCGGCGTTGGCGGCCGGGTCGTCGGTGGTGATCAGCGCGTACCAGGCGTCCTCGAAGTCGCCGTCCTGGTAGCGGCGGCGCTCCCAGCGCACCTCCCCCGCCTCGGCCATGGCCTCGACGGAGGGGGTCGCGGAGGGCGAGATCAGCAGGATGTCCGCGCCCGCGGCGATCAGCGCGGGCAGCCGCCGCTGGGCGACCTGGCCCGCCCCGAGGACGACGACGCGCCGCCCCGTGAGGCGCAGTCCGACCGGGTATGCGAAATTCTCGGACATGGCGGTGCGGCTCTCCTCATGCGAATGCCTGCCGCTGCGGCGCTGGAGCGGCTGCTCAAGTTTTGCTGATCAAGTGGTGCTGATCATGTGGTGGGGCGTGGCCCCCGCCGACACCTTACGTGGCGGGGGCGCACGTCAGTTCTTCTCCGTGACTCCGGCGGAGTCGAACGTGGCCACCTCGTGCATCGCCCGCGCGGCGCTCTGCACCACGGGGAGGGCGAGCAGGGCGCCCGTACCCTCGCCGAGGCGCAGGTCCAGGTCGACCAGGGGGCGCAGGCCCAGCTTGTTGAGGGCCGCGACGTGGCCCGGCTCGGCGCTGCGGTGGCCCGCGATGCACGCGGCCAGCACCTCGGGGGCGATGGCGCGGGCGACGAGGGCGGCGGCGCCCGCGCTGACCCCGTCCAGGATGACGGGCGTACGCAGCGAGGCGCCGCCCAGCAGCAGCCCGGCCATGGCGGCGTGCTCCAGGCCGCCGAAGGCGGTGAGGACGCCGATGGGGTCGGCCGGGTCGGGCTGGTGCAGCTCCAGACCGCGCCGTACGACGTCGATCTTGCGGGCGTGCATCTCGTCGTTGATGCCGGTGCCGCGGCCGGTCACCTCGGCCGGGTCGGCGCCGGTGTAGACGGAGACCAGGGCGGCCGAGGTGGTGGTGTTGGCGATGCCCATCTCGCCGGTGAGCAGCGCCTTGTTCCCGGCGGCGACCAGGTCGCGGGCGGTCTCGATGCCCACTTCGAGGGCGCGCAGCACCTCTTCGCGGGTGAGGGCGGGGCCGGTGGTGAAGTCGCCGGTCCCGGGCCGGATCTTGCGCGGCAGCAGACCGGGGGTGGAGGGGAGTTCGCTGGCCACGCCCACGTCCACGACGCACACCTCGGCGCCGACCTGGCTCGCGAAGGCGTTGCAGACCGCGCCGCCGCCGAGGAAGTTGGCGACCATCTGGCCGGTGACCTCCTGCGGCCACGCGGTGACGCCCTGGGCGTGCACCCCGTGGTCACCCGCGAAGATCGCGACCGCGGCGGGCTCCGGGATCGGCGGCGGGCACTGCCGGGACAGGCCGCTGAGCTGCGCGGAGATGATCTCCAGCATGCCGAGCGCGCCGGACGGCTTGGTCATCCGCTTCTGCCGCTCCCACGCCTCGCCGAGCGCCTTGGCGTCCAGCGGACGGATGCCCTGGAGGGTTTCCGTCAGCAGGCTGTGCGGGTCCTCGCCGGGCAGCGCGCGCCGCCCGTACGACTCCTCGTGGACGACCCACGACAGCGGGCGGCGCTTGGACCAGCCGGAACGCAGCAGCTCCGGCTCCTCTGGGAACTCGTCCACATACCCGACGCACAGGTACGCCACGGCCTCCAGGTGGTCCGGGAGGCCGAGCGTACTGACCATCTCGCGCTCGTCGAAGAAGCTGACCCAGCCGACGCCGAGCCCTTCGGCGCGGGCGGCGAGCCACAGGTTCTCCACGGCGAGCGCGGAGGAGTACGGCGCCATCTGCGGCTGGGTGTGCCGCCCGAGGGTGTGGCGGCCGCCGCGGGTGGGGTCGGCGGTGACGACGATGTTGATCGGCGTCTCGAGGATCGCCTCGATCTTCAGTTCCTTGAACTGCTTGGCCCGGCCCTTGGGGAGGGACTTGGCGTACGCGTCGCGCTGGCGCACGGCCAGCTCGTGCATGGTGCGCCGGGTCTCCTCGGAGCGGATGACGACGAAGTCCCACGGCTGGGACTGCCCCACGCTGGGCGCGGTGTGCGCGGCCTCCAGTACGCGGCGCAGCACCTCGTGCGGGATGGGGTCGGGCCGGAAGCCGTTGCGGATGTCGCGGCGCTCGCGCATCACGCGGTGGACGGCGGCGCGCTCGGCGTCGTCGTATCCGGCCCCGGCGGGCTCGGACGACGTCTGCGCGTCGTCCTCGTGCTCGTCCTCTTCGCCCTGTTCGCCCTGTTCGCCCTGCGGGTCGGTTTCGGCGTCGCCTTCTGCCGATTCGCCGTCGGGTGCGGTCTCGTCATCGTCCGGCCCCACGGCTGTGGTCGCCCCTTCTTCGGAGCCCTCGGCGTCGTCGGTCTCGGCCGCCACCGCCTCGGGATTCTCCCCGGGAGCCGCCTCGGCCCCGGGTGCCTGCGGCTCGGCCGTCCCGTCCTGCGCGTCGGCCGGGGCCTGCGCCTCGGCAGCCGCGTCCGGTACGTCGGCCTCCGCGGCCGGGTCGGGGGCGGCCGGGTCGGCCGAGGTCTCCGCATCGGCAGGCGCGGCCTGCGACACCGGAGCCTCACCCGGGGCAGCCGGGTCCACCGGGGACTGCGCCTCGGCTTCCGAGGCCGGGACCGCATCGGCGGCAGCCGGGTCAGCCAGGGTCTGCGCGTCGGCAGTGGCCGAGTCGCCCGGGGTGGCCGCGTCAGCGGACGCGGCCTGCCCTTCAGCCCCCGAAGCCGCCTCAGCGGATGCCTGGTCAGCCGGAGCCTGTGCATCGGCAGCGGCCGGGTCGGCCGGGGCCTCCGCGTCGGCGGGCGCGGCCTGCGCATCGGCCCCCGACACCGGAACCTCGCCCGGAGCAGCCGCATCGGCCGCAACCTCCGCCCCAGCCTCCGAGGCCACGTCGGCGGCAGCCTGGTCAGCCGGAACCTGTGCATCGGCGGGCGCGGCCTGCGCATCGGCCCCCGACACCGGAACGTCACCCGGGGCAGCCGGGTCCGCCGGAGCCTGAGCCTCGGCAGGCGCGGCCTGCGCATCGGCGCCCGGCACCGGAACCTCACCCGGAGCAGCCGCATCGGCCGCAACCTCCGCCCCAGCCTCCGAAGCCGCGTCGGCGGCAGCCTGCGACACCGGAGCCTCACCCGGAGCAGCCGGGTCCACCGGAGTCTGCGCATCGGCATCCGAAGCCGGGGCCGCGTCGGCGGCAGCCTGGTCAGCCGGGGTCTCCGCATCGGCGGGCGCAGCCTGCCCGTCAGCCTCCGACGCCGGAACCTCACCCGGAGCAGCCGCATCGGCCGCAACCTCCGCCCCAGCCTCCGAGGCCACGTCAGCGGCGGCCTGGTCAGCCGGAACCTGTGCATCGGCAGCAGGCGGGTCGGCCGGGGTCTCCACGTCGGCGGGCGCGGCCTGCGCATCGGCCCCCGACGCCGGAACCTCACCCGGAGCAGCCGCATCGGCCGCAACCTCCGCCCCAGCCTCCGAGGCCACGTCGGCGGCAGCCAGGTCGGCCGGAGTCTGCACCTCGGCGGGCAGGGCCTGCGCGTCGGCGGCAGCCTGGTCAGCCGGGGTCTCCGCATCGGCGGGCGCAGCCTGCGCGTCAGCCCCCGGCACCGGGACCTCGCCCGGCGCAGCCGCATCGGCCGCAACCTGCGCCCCGGCCCCCGAAGCCGCCTCAGCGGATGCCTGGTCAGCCGGAGTCTGCGCCTCGGCAGCGGCCGAGTCGGCCGGGGTCTCGGCGTCAGCGGGCGCAGCCTGCGCGTCGGCCTCCGACGCCGGGACCTCGCCCGGAGCAGCCGCATCGGCCGCAACCTGCGTCCCGGCCCCCGAAGCCGCGTCGGCGGCGGCCTGCGACACCGGAGCCTCACCCGGGGCAGCCGGGGACTGGGCCTCGGCAGGCACGGTCTGTGCGGCGGCCTCCGGGGCCGAGGTCGCGTCGGCGGCGGACGGGTCGCCCGAGGCCTGCGCATCGGCGGGCGCAACCTGCCCGACGGCCTCCGGCGCGGAAGCCTCACCCGGGGCAGCCGGGTCCGCCGGGGTCTGCACCTCGGCGGGCAGGGCCTGCCCGACGGCCTCCGAGGCCGGGGCCGCGTCGGCGGCAGCCTCGCCAGGCACGGACTGCGCGTCAGCCTCCGGCACCGGAACCTCGCCCGGAGCAGCCGGGTCGACCGGGAGCTGCGCAGCCGCCCCTGCGGACGAGGCCCCGTCGGCGGCGGCCGGATCGGCCAGCGCCTGCGCATCGGCGGCGGCCGAGTCGCCGGGAGCCTGCGCGTCGGCAGCAGCCGGGTCTAGCGGGTACTGCGCCTCGGCCTCCGGGCTCGAGGCCGCGTCGGCGGCAGCCTGGTCGGCAAGGGCCTGCGCATCGGCATGCGCAGCCAGCCCGACGGCCTCCGGCGCGGGAGCCTCGTCCGGGGCAGCCGGGTCGGCAGGGAACTGCGCCTCGGCGGGCACGGCCTGCGCGTCAGCCTGCAGGGCCGGGGCCTCGCCCGGTTCGGCATCCTCCGGCGCCGGAGGCTGGCCCGGGGCGGCCGGGTCCGCCGGGAACTGTGCATCGGCAGGCAGGGCCTGCGCGTCGGCGGCAGCCGGGTCAGCCGGGAAGTGCGTCTCGGGGGGCGCGGGGTGCGGGTCGGCGACTATCGCGTGGTCAGGGTCGGCGTAGGGGTGGGGGATCTGGGCCGGGATGACGGCCTGGGGGCCCGCGTAGAGCTGGTCCGGGGTGATGCCCGGCTGGATCTGGGCCGGGATGTCGAGGGGCGGGTGGCCGGGTTCCATGACGGGCGCCCCGCCCTGGGGCGGGATGGTCGCGGCGGGGTCGGCGTAGCCCGGGTCCGGGTAGGCGGCGGGGTCGGGGTACGCCGGGTCGGCGTAGCCCGGGTCCGGGTAGGCGGCGGGGTCGGGGTACGCCGGGTCGGCGTACGTCGGGTCCGCGTAGCCCAGGTCCATCGCCGTCGGCTCGCCCAGACCGACCGTTTCTGCGGGTGGGGGGCCCCAGGCGTCGCCGGGCGGCGGGGCTTCGCCGAGCTGCGGGCCCGGGAGCGGGCCGGGGTCCTCGGGCTGGGGCTGGGGCTGGGTGGTGAAGTACTGGGGCCCGGCGGCGTACTCGGGGGCGCTGGCGTAGTCGACCGGCTCGGGCGGGGGCGCCTGCTGGGGCTGCTGGAC
This sequence comes from Streptomyces sp. NPDC059850, assembly GCF_042731515.1. Classification (NCBI taxonomy): domain Bacteria; kingdom Bacillati; phylum Actinomycetota; class Actinomycetes; order Kitasatosporales; family Streptomycetaceae; genus Streptomyces; species Streptomyces sp. NPDC059850. Next base: position 12,450 of record NZ_JBHWJI010000073.1, on the reverse strand, counting down.
GGGCGGGGCGGTGTTGCGGGCCGCGGCCGGGCCCCGGTCGGCGAGGGAGCGGACGATGCCGCTGCCGGAGGTGTGGTCGGGCACGGGCGGGCCCATGTGCAGGGGGCGGCGGGGCGGCGTGGGGGGTGCGGCGGGGGCCTGGGACGGCTGCTGGACGGGTTGCTCGGCCGCCGGGTGGATAACCGGACCGGCCTCGGGTTCGGCCACCGGCTGCGGCTCGGGCATCTGCGCGTCGGCGTACGCGGCCATGCCGGGGTCCAGCACTCCGCCCTCGTACAGCCCGTGGCCCTGGCCCTGCTGCTGCGGGGGGTACGGGAGCTGGTGCTCGTACTGGGCCTGCTGCTCGTACTGGGCCTGCTGCGCCTGCTGCTCGCTCCAGGCGCCCTGCGCACCCGGCATCAGCAGCAGGTCGTCCTCCTCGGTGCCGGTTTCGGGGCCGTCGAGGAAGGGGTATCCGGCGTCGGCAGGCGGGGAGTGGACATCCGCCGGGTGCGGGTGTCCGAGTCGTCCGCCTGCGTTCTCCGGCAGTCCCTCGCCCGGGACCTGGCCGGTGTCGGTCATGCGTACCCCTCGCCCATCGCTAGTGCTCCTTCCAACCGCCTACCGCCGGGAGCAAGCCCCGTGAGCAAGAACGAGCGTGCGCCGTGCGCGGCACGTGGCACGCCCGAGGCTTGCCCACCGCGGCCCGGTAAGAAAGGGGCGCATTCCGGCCTTTGGCCGATAAAGCGCCGAACACCGGGCAGCGGCACAGGCAGTACAACGATCCGCCAGCCTACCCCGCGCGACGCTTCCAGAAGGTCACTGGGGCGAAGCTCGGGGCGAACGTCACAGGGACAAAATCACTGGTGCGGGCGGTGTCCGCAGAGGAGAAAGGCGACCGCGCGTTCGCGCTCGGCCCACACCCGGGTGTCCAACTCGACCGATTGCAGCAGGAGGCACTCGACCCCGTAGCCGCCGTCCTCCAGGGCGGCGCCGATGGCCTCCGCCTCGTCGCGGGTGACGGCGTGGGTGACGATGCGCTCGGGTCGGCGCGCGGCGCACGCGGCGACGACGGGTGCGCCCCCTCCCCCGACCCGGACGACGTCCGGCTCGGGCAGGTCTTCGAGGACCTCGGGGGCGGTGCCCTGGACGACCTGGAGCTGGACGCCGAAGCGGCGGGCGAGGGTGTCGACGCGCTCGCAGGCCTCCGGGTCGCGGTCCACGGCGATGACGGCGGCACCGAACCCGGCGGTCTCGACGGCGGCGGCGCCGCTGCCCGCGCCGATGTCCCAGACCAGGTCGCCGACGCGGGGACCGAGGCGGGCGAGCTGGAAGGAGCGCAGCTGCTGCGACTCGTTCTCGCCGAGGACGGTCGCGTACGCGGGGGCGGGCAGCGCCCAGCCGCGTACGGAGCCGGGGTAGCCGGGGTCGCGCCCGGCGATCCAGCCGCCGCTCTGCAGGGCGCCGCGGGCGGGTCCTGTGGGGGTGCCGGTGCGGACACCGGCGGCGCCGGAGCCGCCGATGACGATGACGACGTTGGGGTCGCGCCAGGTGTGATCGGCGGCCTTGTCGGAGGTCAGCACGGTGACCTGCTCGCGTTCTGTGCCCAGGGCCTCGCAGATGACGAAGGTGCGGTGCACCGGGCCGAGGAGCAGGGCGAGTTCGGCGGGACCGGCGCCGGGCGAGGTGAGGACGGCGACCTTGGTGTGGGCGCGGCAGACGTTGACGGCGCGCCGCAGGTCGCGGCTGTGGGCGACGACGACCTGGGCGTCGTCCCAGGGCATCCCGGCGCGGGCGAACGCGGCGGCGACGGAGGAGACGGCGGGCACGACCTCGACCTCCAGGCCGTGCTCGGGGGCGCGCAGGGCGCGTACGACGCCGAAGAAGCCGGGGTCGCCGTCGGCCAGCACCACGGCCGAGCCGCGGTGCTGGGCGATGCGGCGGGCGGCGAGGTCCACGCTGCCGAGCCGGATGCGCTCGGCGCCGGGCGGGACTTCGGGCAGCGCCAGGTGGTGGGCGGCACCGGCCACGAGGGTGGCGGCGCCGAGGGCGGATCGGGCCACGTCCATGAGCGGGGAGCCGTCCCAACCGATCACCGTGACGCGGTCGGCCATCGTCGTCTGTCTCCCAAATGTGTCGCAGGTCAGTCGCCCCGGGGGTGCTCAGCCCGGAGAGATTACCCCGCCGGGTCCGGGCCACCGGACCGGGGGCAGGGGCGGAGGTGGTGCGCCGGGGGCGCACCGGAGGCGCGGCGCGCCGGGGTTCAGCGCCAGTCGGTGTACTCGGAGTACGTGGGGAAGACGCTGATGCCCTCGGACTCGTCCCGTTGCTCGGGCGCGCCCTCCAGGTCCTCCGGGAGCAGGCTCCAGACGATGAGGTCGGTGCGCAGATCGGTCCAGCCGCCGTCCTCCATCTGGGTGCGCGCTATGTACGCGTTGCGGAGGACGCCTTCGCTGATGCAGCCGACCTTCTGCGCGACCTGCTGCCCGGCGGTGTTCCCGGCGGCGGTACGCAGCTCCAGCCGCTCGAACTTCTGGTCCTGGAACAGCCAGCGGGCGACGGCCAGCACCGACTCCGCCGCATAGCCCTCGCCGCGCGCCCAGGGGGCGGTGATATAGCTGATCTCGGTGCCCAGGACCTTCCAGTCGGTGTTGCGCAGATGCACGATTCCGACGAGCCGCTGGGTGAGGAATTCGGCGACCGCGAAGACGATTCCGCGCCCGGTGGTGCGTTCGGCGGGGGCGAGCCGGAACGCCTGGTCGCGTGCGTCGCGGTGGGTGTACGGATGAGGGGCCCGGCTCCAGGTGATGACGAGTTCGTCGTTCATCATGTCCGTGAGCGCGGGCAGGTCCGCTTCCTCGAACGGGCGCAGCACCAGCCGTTCCGTGCTGATGGAGATGTCCGGGAAAGTGGATGTCATGCGCCGCTCCGTAACCGGGGTCGTTTCAAGGTCGTGGCGAAGAGCCCAGCATGCAGCATCGCTCCTGCTAAATGCAGCACGGGGTGCGGAAACGGAAGGCTCCGCATCCGATTGTCGCCCGGATGCGGAGCCTTGCGTGTTCGGTCGTAGGTTTCTAGAACAACGGGGGTCTAGAACGACGCGAGTACGGATCCGTCGTACTTGTCCTTGATGAACTTCTTCACCTGCGGGGAGGTGAGGAGCTTGGCCAGCTTCTTGATCCGCGGGTCGTCCTCGTTGCCCTTCTTCACGGCGAGGAAGTTGCCGTAGGGGCTGTTGTCCGGGGACTCCAGGATCAGCGCCTCCTTGGCCGGGTTGAGCTTGGCCTGGATGGCGTAATTGCCGTTGATGACGGCGGCGTCCACGTCGTCCAGGGACCTCGGCAGCTGCGGCGCCTCCAGCTCCTTGAACTTCAGGTCCTTGGGGTTCTCCGCGATGTCCTTGGGGGTGGCCTCGGTGCCCGCGCCCTTCTTGAGCTTGATGATGCCGTGGGTGTCCAGCAGCTGGAGCGCCCGGGCCTCGTTCACCGCGTCGTTGGGGACGGCGACGGTGTCGCCCTTCTTGAGGTCGTCGGCCTTCTTCGCCTTGTGCGAGAAGAGGCCGAGCGGCTCCAGGTGCACGGTGACCACGGGCACGATGTCGCCGCCGCGCTTCTTCTTGTAGTCGTCGAGGAACGGCTTGTTCTGGAAGTAGTTGGCGTCGACCGAGCCGTCCTGGGTGGCGGGGTTCAGCGAGTTGTAGTCGGTGAACTCCTTGACCTCCAGCTTGAGACCCTCCTTCTTCGCCAGGTTGTCCTTGACGTAGTTGAGTATCTCGGCGTGCGGGACGGGGTTGGCGCCGACGATCAGCGGGCCGTTCTTGTCGGTGCCGCCCTTGCTCGGCGGGGAGCAGGCGGCCGCACCGGCGGTGAGCGCGGCGGCGGCGAGCAGGGCGGCGGTGGTCTTGATGCTGTTACGCACGAAAAGTGCCTTTCGGGGGACGGAAGTGTCAGGGAGTCTTGGTCAGCCCGGCGGGCTCGTTCGGCTCGGCGGACCCGGTCGCGTCGGTCGTCTCTGCGGGCTGGGCCTCGGCGCTCTCGCCCGTACGGGGGCGCGGCAGCACCAGCCGGGGCGCGGCCGAGGCGGGGTTGCGGTGCGAGAGAACGCGGGCCGCGGCGTCACCGGCGAACTGGATGAGGGAGATCACCACCGCGAGGATGGCCACGGTGACCCACATCAGCTGGGTCTCGAACCGCTGGTAGCCGTAGCGGACGGCGAGGTCGCCGAGGCCGCCCGCGCCGACCGTCCCGGCCATCGCCGAGTAGCCGATGAGCGCGACGATCGTCGTGGTCGCGCTGGAGATCAGCGACGGCAGCGACTCGGGCAGCAGGACCTTGCGTACGACGGTCCAGGTGGACCCGCCCATCGACTGCACGGCCTCCACCAGCCCGCCGTCGACCTCGCGCACCGCGGTCTCCACGAGCCGGGCGTAGAAGGGGATGGCGCCGATCGCGAGCGGCACGATCGCGGCGGCGGGGCCGATGGTGGTGCCCACGATCATCCGGGTGAAGGAGATCAGCGCGACCATGAGGATGATGAACGGCATCGAGCGGGCGATGTTGACGACCTGCCCGACGACCTTGTTCACGACCACGTTCGGCAGCACGCCGCCCCGGTCGGTGAGCACCAGCAGCACGCCGAGCGGCAGGCCGCCGACGATCGCGATGGCCGCCGACCAGCCGACCATCCAGAGCGTCTCCAGACACGCCTGCTCCAACAGGGGCTGCATCTCGGACCAGGTCACTTGGCGCCCTCCTTGAGCACGGCGGTCTGCGTCGCGTCCACATCGGCCACGTCGACCTGGAGGCCCTGCTCCCGCAGGAAGCCGATCGGTACGACGTTCTCGTCGAACGGGCCGGGCAGCTCGATGCGCATCCGGCCGACCTGGGCTCCGCCGACGGTGTCCATCGCGGCGCCGAGGATCGAGATGTCAATGTTGTACGTACGGGAGAGCTGCGAGATCACCGGCTTGGCCGCGGCCTCGCCCTGGAACGTCACGTCCACGACCGTGCGGTCCTCGCCCGAGGGGACTCCGCCGACCGGGAACAGCTCCTGGGCCAGCTGGGAGCCGGGGGTGGCGAGCAGCTCTGTGACCGTGCCGGACTCGACGATCCGCCCGCCGCTCATCAGCGCGGCCGAGTCGCAGATCGTCTTGACGACGTCCATCTCATGCGTGATCAGCAGCACGGTGAGGCCCAGCTGCCGGTTGAGGTCGCGCAGCAGCTGGAGGATCGAGCGGGTGGTCTCGGGGTCGAGCGCGGAGGTCGCCTCGTCGGACAGCAGCACCTTCGGGTCGCCCGCGAGCGCGCGGGCGATGCCGACGCGCTGCTTCTGGCCGCCGGAGAGCTGCGCGGGGTACGCCTTGGCCTTGTCGGCGAGGCCGACCAGGTCCAGCAGCTCCAGGGCCTTGCGGGTGCGCTCCTTGCCGGAGACGCCGAGGATCTCCAGCGGCAGCTCGACGTTGTCGCGCACCGTGCGCGAGGAGAGCAGGTTGAAGTGCTGGAAGACCATGCCGATCCGGCTGCGCGCCTGGCGCAGCGCGGACCCGGCCCGCTGTCCCCGTCCGGCGAGCGCGGTCAGGTCCTGACCGGCCACGGTGACCGTGCCGGACGAGGGGCGCTCCAGGAGGTTGACGCAGCGGATGAGGGTGGACTTACCGGCGCCGCTCTGACCGACGACGCCGTACACCTCACCCTCGCGGACATGCAGATCGACGCCGTCGAGGGCGGTAACCTCGCGGCCTCGTGAGCGGTAGACCTTTGTCAGGTCCGTGGTGGTGATCACAGGGTTTCCGTCACTGTTGAGTGCAGGGCGGTTGTGCCGCCGGGCACGGTTCATTCCTTACGGAAGCGGCGTGGGCGGGCCGAGGGCGTGCGCGGTGTGGGCGCGGGCTCGGGATCCGGTGACGCGGGGCAGGCCTACGTCCGCGCGCGGGCGCGTGGACGTAAGGCGTAGCCGGTCTCCCTTCGGGGCGGGAGGCTCGGGCAGGGGCCCTCAGCGGTCACACATTCGACACCGACAACGAGCACCGGGCGTCATCGTCGCCTCGGTCGCAGGGGTGCGGCAGCTCGTCGTGGTCATGGCCGCCAGTAAACCAGAGACCCTGACGGGCCGATCAAGCATGTCCGTATTGTGGACTTAGATGACCAGTCCGTGGACAGTCGGCGGGTTGCCGGAGGAGGTCGGGGGCTTCCGTCACTCCCCCGCGACGATCTCCACTCCCCCGTCGACGGCCCGCGCCGACACGGCCGACAGGTCCGGCACCACGACGTCGGCGTCCAGCTCGTCCCGGCTGGTCGTTGTGGTCAACGCCACCGTCCGCATCCCGGCGGCGCGGGCGGCGGCGAGCCCGGCCGGGGCGTCCTCGAAGACCACGCAGCGGGCCGGGTCCGCGCCCAGCTTCCCGGCGGCCAGCAGGAAGGGCTCGGGGTCCGGCTTGCCGCGGGTGATGTCGTCCGCGGTGATCAGCAGCCCCGGGCGTATCCCGGCCTCGGCGAGGCGGGCCTCGGCCAGCGCGCGGCCCGCGGAGGTCACCACGGCCCAGCGGTCCTGCTCCAGACCGGACAGCAGGTCGAGGGTGCCGGGCAGCAGCCGCACCCCGCCCGGGACGTCCTCGACCTCCAGCTCGTCGATGCGGCGGCGGGCCTCCGCGACGCGGTCGGCGGGGAGCAGGTCGCCGATGATGTCGGCCGCCGGGCGGCCGTGCAGCTCGACCCGGGCGAACTCCTCCGACACCCCGTACTCCTCGGCCCAGCGGGTCCAGCAGCGGACCACGGACTCCATGGAGGAGACGAGGGTTCCGTCGTTGTCGAACAGCAGCGCGTCAGCGGTGATCTTCATGGGGCGCAGCGTACGGGGCCGATCGCAACGCGGTCATTCGGGCCGATTACAGTCGTCCCATGCTTGTCACCCCCTGTGTGCGGGACCACACCGCGCGGCGGTTTCGCTGGCGGAGGTTCCGTTGATCGACGCGCTGACCGCCGTGCTGGGCGCGACCGCCCTCGCGCTCGCCGCGTGGTGCGGCTTCGCCGCCTACCGTGACCAGCCCACCAAGGACTGGCACTTCATCGGCATGGCCGTGGTGTCCCTGCTGGCGATCGTCCAGCTGATCATCGGGATCGTGCGGCTGGCGCAGGGCGCGGATCCCGATCAGGGCGTGGCGATCTTCATCGCGTATCTGGTCGGCTCGGCGTGCGCCGTGCCCGTCGCGGCGTTCATGTCGCTGGCCGAGCGGACCCGCTGGGGCTCGGCGACGGTCGCGGCGGCGGCGGTGGTGCTGGCGGTGCTGGAGGTACGGCTGTACGACATCTGGGGAGGCGTGGGTGGCTGAGTCAACGGAAACCTCGTCACGCGGCGGGCTCGGGCAGGGGCCCGGTCGCCTGCTGGTGATGCTCTACGGGGTGTTCACGGTGGCCGCGGCGTCGCGCTCGGTCTACCAGCTGATCGCCCAGTTCGACGAGGCGCCGCTGGCGTACGTCCTCTCGGCGGTCTCCGCCGTGGTGTACGCCTTCATCACGGTCTCGCTGGTGCGGGGTGGGGAGGGGGCGCGGAAGGCGGCGATGGTGTGCTGTGGGGCGGAGCTGCTGGGTGTGCTGACGGTAGGCACCTGGACCCTCGCCGACCCGTCCGCCTTTCCCGACCAGACGGTGTGGTCGGACTACGGCATGGGCTACCTGTTCATCCCGATCTTCCTCCCGGTAACGGGCCTGATCTGGCTCCGCCGCGCGCGCCGAGCCGCGTAGCTTTCCCCACCCCGCCCCTTCCCGGGGCCGGGGCTCCGCCCCGGCCCCCGCTCCTCAAACGCCGGAGGGGCTGGAAAGTTGTGGGCAATCGTCCCGCGGAGGGGGCACCTCCCAGCGGTAGCTGGGGGAGGGACGGGTGGGCACAACCCGGCCACCGGGCCGCACCCGGCAACGAAACCCCAGGGCGCAGCCCCCGGGCGGGGCCCGGGGCGCCGCTCCGGGTTCGGGAAGGGGCGGGGTGGGGGCTGATCCGGCGGACGGGCTGGCCCATGGGGCCCAGCCCGTCCGTGTGTGCCGCGCTCGCCGCAGGCGTTACGCGCTGGCGGCGAAAGCCGTGGCCGTGGCGTCCTTCTCCAGGGTGACCAGGCTCAGGCGGCGGTTGACCTCCTGCGTGCCGACCTGCGCGTAGCCGTACTTGCGGTACAGCCGGAGGTTGCCGTCGCTGCGGTGGCCGGTGGCCAGGCGGTAGCGCTTGGCGGCCCGCTCCTCGGCCAGCTGGGCCTCGATCGCCGCGAGCAGGCGCCCGCCGAGGCCGTGGCGCTGCATCCGCGGGTGGACGATGAGCTTGCCGATGGCCGCCGTGCCCGTGTCGTCCACTGCGGCGGCCCGGACCGAGCCGACGACCTCCTCGCCGAGCCGGGCGACCAGCACACAGCCCTTGCCCAGTTCGGCGCGCAGGTCGTCGAGCGTCTGCGTCAGCGGCTCGATGGAGTAGTCGCCGTACAGCTCGGCCTCGCCCTGATAGCACAGGTACTGCAGCTTGAGGATCTGCTCGGCGTCGTCCGCGGTCGCCGCGGAGATGGTCACGCTCATGCCCATGTGCGCATGCCTCCCCTTTTTCTCGGTCCGCCGGCCGCCTGAGGGTAGGTGCGACCGGGGTTCATTGCCTGGATAGGAGGCGCCACCTGGTTGTGGCCGCCTCCCGGGCGCCGATTGTCTAACGCTCCTTTCCCCACGGTTCAGGAGCCGCAACCTCCGCCGTGAGCATTCTGCGCAGGCAACCCAGACATCGGGAACGTACCGGGCCCAGACTGCCCTGTGAGATACCCAACTCACCTGCGATCTGGCGATATGTCAGGTCAGGCCGGGACAGCATCACCCCGAGCACCCGCGGACAGCGCCCCGGTAACCGGCGCACCGCATCGCGCAGCGCGCGCCCCTTCACGGCGGTCAGTGCGGCGTCCTCGGCGGGGCGGGGTTCGGGGCCGCTGGGCGGGCCGTCGCCGACCGGGTCGTACGGGACCTCACGGCGCGCCCGGCGCCGGGCGCCGCGCACCTCGGCGCGGACCGCGCGGCGCAGCCACCGCGCGGGCTGGGGCGGCGGGCCGCTGTCCCGGGTGCGCTCCAGCAGCCGCAGCCAGACGGCCTGCTCCAGCTCGGCGGGCTCGACCCCCGCGCCGTACGCCTCGGCCGCCGCCTCGGCGGCGAGCAGCGGACGCAGTTGCTCCACAAGGTCCATGCCGGGCGGGACGTGGCGCGCTCGGCACCCGGTTGCCGGGGCGCGGGTCTGTCACCCGTCCGGGGAGGCGGCGGGCCGTGGATTGACGGTCCCCGGCCCGCCGAACCCGCCGGACCCCTTACTTGCGGAAGTCCGCCGCCGCGAGCAGCGCGGTGTCCGGGTTGTCGGAGAAGATCCCGTCGATGCCGGTCTCGAAGTACGCCTTGAAGACGCCGAAGGCGTCCCCGTACGCGTTCACGTCGCTACCGCGCCGGAAGTCCACCGGCAGGAACGTGTTCTCGTTGCGCATGGTGTACGGGTGCAGGATCAGCCCGGCCGCGTGGGCGTCCTTGACCACATTCGTCGGCGTGCCGAGCTTGCCGTCGGGCGTGCGCGGGATGATCACCGACAGGTCGGGGCCGATGCCCTGGGCGAAGCTCGCGATCCACTTCAGGCCCTCGGGCTTGACGAGGTCCGCGACCGTACGCGGGTCGTTCGCCTCGACGAAGTCCCACGGGCGGCTGGTCATGGTCGACAGCAGCACGACGGACGGCGTGTCGACCAGCTTGCGCAGCCGCTGGATGCTGCTCGGCTCGAAGGACTGGAGGAAGAGCGCCGCGTCCTTCTTGTGGCGTCCGTACTTACGGAGCAGCTTGGCGACCCGATCCTCCAGCCCGAGGCCGAGCTTACGGAAGTACGTGGGGTGCTTGGTCTCGACGTACAGCCAGACCTTGCGGCCCCGCTTGCGGCCCTCGCGCTCGGCCCACTGGAGCACCTCTTCGAAGGTGGGCACCTCCCAGCGGCCGTCGTAGAGCGTGTTGCGCTGACGGGTGCCGGGGATGCGCTCCTTGGCGCGCAGCGTCTTCAGCTCGGCGAGCGTGAAGTCCTCGGTGAACCAGCCGGTCAGCTTGGTGCCGTCGACCGTCTTGGTGGTCTTGCGGTCGGCGAACTCCGGGTGGGCGGAGACGTCGGTGGTGGCCGTGATGTCGTTCTCGTGACGGCACACCAGATGCCCGTCCTTGGTGGGGACGAGGTCCTGCTCCACGATGTCCGCGCCCATGTCCAGCGCGAGCTGGTACGAGCCGAGCGTGTGCTCGGGGCGGTAGCCCGAGGCGCCCCGGTGGCCGATCACCGTCGGCACCGGCAGCCCGCGCACCGGCCCGGGCTTCCCCCCGGCACCCGCCTCCGCGGCGGCGGCCGTGCCCGCGCCACCCAGGGCCACCGCTCCCGCGCCGAGGGCCGCGGCCCCCAGCAGGGCGCGCCGCCCGGGCTTTTGCTCGCGCTGTTCGCGCTCCATGAGCACTCCTCGCTCTGGTGTCCAGCACCGTCAATTCCTGTCAGAGAACGGGCTGATGGTAGGTGGGTAGGCCTTTCCTACGGGAGACCTGCGGCGAAACGCGTGGGAAACGGGTGTCAACACTGCGTATCAGGTGGGTGAACCCGGTGTGCGGGGTGACATGACCGGCGAGTATCGTCCTCATCGGCGTTTCTGTGCGGTACCGGGTTGACGGACCGTACGGCGGGACGCCCCCGACCTTGACCCCGACCGGAGGGCCCGTTGTCCCGTTTCGTGTTCCTGAAGGCAGTACTCGGTCCGCTGATGCGCCTGATGTTCCGTCCACGGGTCGAGGGCGTGGAGCGCATTCCCGGCTCCGGTCCGGTGATCCTCGCCGGGAACCACCTCACGTTCATCGACTCGTTCGTGCTGCCGCTCGTCTGTGACCGTCAGGTCTTCTTCATCGGCAAGGACGAGTACGTGACCGGCAAGGGCCTCAAGGGCCGCCTGATGGCCTGGTTCTTCACCGGCGTCGGCATGATCCCGGTCGACCGGGACGGCGGGCACGGCGGCGTCGCCGCGCTGATGACCGGGCGCCGGGTGCTGGAGGAGGGCCGGGTCTTCGGCATCTACCCCGAGGGCACCCGCTCCCCCGACGGCCGCCTCTACCGTGGCCGCACCGGTATCGCCCGGCTCACCCTGATGACCGGCGCGCCGGTGGTGCCGTTCGCGATGATCGGCACCGACCGGCTCCAGCCGGGCGGCAAGGGGCTGCCGCGGCCCGGCCGGGTGGTGGTGCGGTTCGGTGAACCGCTGGAGTTCACCCGCTACGAGGGCATGGACCGCGACCGGTACGTGCTGCGGGCGGTGACCGACGAGGTCATGAGCGAGGTCATGCGGCTCTCCGGGCAGGAGTACGTGGACATCTACGCGACGAAGGCGAAGGCGGCGGCCTGAAGCGGGCGGGGCGTGTGAGGTGGGCGGAAGCTGACATCGAAGTGTCAGCTTCTGCCCTTCTTCTGTCTGTTCCGGTCATTGGCCTGTCACCGTCGGTAGGGCGTCCCGATGTACTGGTCTCGCGCCCGGGACGGCCACTACCGTGCCGCGGGTGACGACAATGACCGTGCCCTCCCCCGACTTCGTGTCCCTCCGCGGTCGTCGGTTCGCCGTCACCGACTTCGGCGGACCGGGCACCCCGGTCCTCGCCCTGCACGGGCACTTCGGCCGCGGCCGGATGTACGCCCCGCTGGCCGCCGCCCTGGCCCCCGCGTACCGGGTGATAGCGCTCGACCAGCGGGGGCACGGGCTGACCGGGGGCGGCGGGCCGTTCACCCTGGACGAGTACGTCGCCGACGCGGCCGCCCTGCTGGACGAGCTGCGCCGTCCGGGTCCGGTGCCGGTCGTCGCCCACTCGACGGGCGCGGTCGCCGCGTACGCGCTCGCCGCGCGGCATCCGGAGCTGGTGAGCGCCCTCGTCGTCGAGGACATCGGCGCGGTGACGGACCGTCCGGTGGTCGCCCACCCCGTGCTCGACGTCTCCGGCTGGCCGACCTGGGCCGCCGACCGGGAGGGGCTGCGCGCCCAGATCGAGTCCCGTGGCATCCACGACGCGTCGTACTTCCTCGACAGCGCGGAGCGGGATCGGGCGACGGGTGGGTGGCGCCTGCTGTTCGAACCCGCGCACATGATGGCCTCGCAGGAGGCCATGCGGGGCGATTTCTGGGCGGAGTGGCTGGGGTCGGCGTGTCCTGCGCTGCTGATGCACGGCGAGCACTCTTCGCTGCTGCCGCAGGGGCATGCGCGGGAGATGGCTCGGCGGCGGCCGCGTACGACGTTGCGGGAGTTCGCGGGGTGTGGGCATTGGATTCACGATGACGCGCCGAAGGAGTACGCGTGGGCGGTGGGGCGCTTCCTGGATTCGCTGGCGGCGGACGACGCGTAGCGGATCCCTGACCGGGGGTTTGTCCCCACCCCGCCCCTTCCCGAACCGGGGCGCTGCCCCGGGGTCGGGGAGGGGC
>NZ_JBHWJI010000072.1:10556-44725 GCF_042731515.1 Streptomyces sp. NPDC059850 | reverse complement strand
GAGTGCCGCGGGGGACGCCCCGGACGCTAGGCGCCCGCCCGACCTGGTGTCGGGCGGCCGCCTCGCGCGTCGTCTTCGTAAGGTCGTAAGGGGGAACAGCTCAGCTCGCGGCGCACCGCGGCAGGTCCGCGGTGTCTCCCGAACGGATCTTCTTGAGGGCCTTCAGCGCGTCGTCGATGGTGTGCACCTTCACCAGCCGCAGGCCGTCCGGCACGTCCCGGGCCGCCGTCGCGCAGTTCTCCTTGGGCGTGAGGAAGAAACGGGCCCCGGCCTCGCGGGCGCCGATCGTCTTCATCTCGATCCCGCCGATCGGACCCACGACGCCCTTGTCGTCGATGGTGCCGGTGCCCGCGATGAACTTCCCGCCGGTCAGGTCGCCCTCCTTGGACACCCGGTCCACGATGCCGAGGGCGAACATCAGCCCGGCGCTCGGCCCGCCCACATCGGCCAGCTTGATGTCGATCTTGAACGGGAAGGTGTAGTCGATCCCGGCCTGGATGCCGACGATGGCCCGGCCGCCCGTGGCCTTCTTGGTGGTGATCGAGATCAGCTTCTGCCCGGTCGGCTTCTTGCCGCTCTTCTCCGCCGCCGCGGCCTGCTTGGCGGGGACGATCGAGAAGGACACCCGCTCGCCGGGCTTGTGCTTGGTGACCAGCTTGGCGACATCGCCGGGCTCGCGCACCTCGGTGCCGTCCACCGACTTGATCACATCGCCCGCGTGCAGCTTGCCCTGGGACGGGCTGCCCTTCACGACGGCGCCCACGATCACCTGGGAGGTGACCTTCCGGTTCAGCGCCCGGAGCGCCGCGACCTTGGCGCTCTCCTGAGATTGGCTGAATTCCTCGGCGTTCTGCTGATTCACCTCGTCCGGAGTCTTGTCGTCCGGGTAGAGGGTGTCGTGCGGCACCACCACATTGTCGTGGGAGAGCCAGCCGTAAACGGCCTCCACGAGGTTCATCCGGTACTCGGATCCGGTGACCCGGACCGTCGTCATATTGAGGTGGCCCCCGGCGGTCTCACAGCCTTTGTGGTCCGAGATCTGCAGCACGCACTCGCCGTTGTGTTCGCCCAGCGTGTTGTAGGTCGGCCCCGGCGACATCTCCGCGTACGGCACCGGAATCAGCACACCGGCGCACAGCAGCGCGATCAGCATCAGGAGGGAGGCGAGCATCGTCGCGGTGCGGCGTGGCATGGAACGACAGTACGGGACGGGTCCGTCAGTCCACTCCCGGGGCCGTCCGTACGAGGGGCCGGACGTCAGGCGGCCGCGTCCGTTTTGGAGGGCCCGCGTTCCATGGCCTCACGGAACCGTGCATATCCGGCCAGTTCCTCGACGTCCCCGACGTTCTTGCGGTTGTTGCGCGCGGCCCAACCGGCATAGAGCGTCGCGGCTATCACCGCGAGAACGGGAATGAGCAACCAGAGAAGCGCTCCCATAGCGGCCTCCCGACCCCTTTTAAGCACCGCGACTGACAGATGAGCAGATTAACCCTCTGCGAGGTCAACGCTCGCGGCAGGGTGGGAGTTACGCAAGTGGAGTACACCATTCCGAGTGGACTCCATGACGTAACCGTTATCCCGCCCCACCGGACGCTGTCCGTATCGCGTGCCCTCTAGATCCCCACCCATTCCTCGGTGCCGTCCGCGAATGTCTGGTGCTTCCAGATCGGGACCTCGCTCTTCAGGTCGTCGATCAGGCGGCGGCAGGCGGCGAAGGCCTCCGCGCGGTGCGGGCACGAGACCGCCACCACGACGGCCAGATCGCCCACCACCAGATCGCCGACCCGGTGGACGGCGGCCAGCGCCCGCACCGGGAAGTCGGCCGCGACCTTCTCGGCCACCCGCCGCAGCTCGGCCTCGGCGCTCGGGTGGGCGGAGTAGCCGAGGGCGCCCACATCCGCGCCCCCGTCGTGATTACGGACGGTGCCCACGAAGAGCGCCGTACCGCCCGCCGCGGCGTCGCCGACCGCCCCGAACACCTCGTCCACCGACAGCGGGGTCTCGCGGACCGCGAGCAGCCGGATGGGGTCGGCTGCCGCGCCCTCACCGGGGTGATCGTACGTATGTGCCATGTCGTCCATCGTGCCGTATCCCCTGGGCATCCCTAGCCGCGACCGCTAGCGGCGGCGCGCCTTGCGGGCGCGGCGCACGATCGCGGCGGTGCCCACCAGGGCGACGGTCGCGCCCGCGGCGCCCAGCGTGGTGGCGTCCTTGCGGCCCAGCCGCCGCCCGGCGACCGTATGCCGCCCGGAGACCTCGTCCAGCAGCTCGGCCAGCACCTCTTCGTTGGTCCACTGGGGCCGCCAGCCCGCCGCGTGCAGTCGGCTGCCGCTGACCGCCCAGGGGTGCATCGTGTACGCGAGGTCCCCGGCCGGGGACGGCGTCAGGCCCAGCCGGTGCAGCCGGGAGGCGGCGCCGAGGGCGACCGCCGACGGCAGCTCCATGCGCCGGATTCCGGACAGCTCCTCCACCTCGTCCTGCTCCAGCCAGCCGTCGCAGCCGACCGCCAGCTCCCCCTCGACCTTCTCCAGCGCGGCGTACTCCAGCGCGCTGACCAGGTCTTCCATATGGCAGAACTGCCAGGTGGGACGGGATCCGGCGACCACCAGCAGCCGGGGCGACTCGAAGTAGCGGGTGAGCGCGGTGTCCGTGCCGCCGACCAGGATGGCCGGGCGTACGACGGTCACATTCAGCCCCGGGTGCGCCCGGGGCGCGCGCTCCCCCAGCCGCTCGATCTCCAGCAGGTCGCCGACGCCGGTGGCCTCGGCGGTGGCCCGCAGCTCCGCGTCCTCGGCGAGCGGGACGTCGTTCTCGGGGAGCGCGCCGTAGACCATCGCGGAGGTGCACAGCACCACCCGGTGCACTCCGGCGGCCGCGGCCGCGGTCAGCACGGTCTGGGTGCCGCGCACGTTGTAGGCGGTGCGCGCGGCAGGGTCGGTCTCCAGGTCCAGGTCGACGGCGAGATGCACGACGACGTCGGCGCCGCGCAGCTTCTCGGCGATGGCCGGATCGCGCACGTCCAGCACATGCCACTGCGCCTCGGTCACCTCGCCGCGCCGCTCGTCGAGGGCCAGCACCTGTTTGATCTCTTCGGACTCCGCGAGCCGCTGCGTGAGCAGGGCGCCGGGGCCCGAGGCGGCACCGGTGACCGCCACGACGGGTCGTCGTGCGGTACGGGCCGTATCGTTTCGCGCAGCGCGAACTTCTCGGTCTGGGGAACTCACCGGGCGTCTCCAGCGGTTGTCTTCAGTACGCAGCGCGTGCACACGTACGTACCAGGTAACGCCCATCCTGCCGCAGCGCGGCGATCAGCGAAGCACTGAGCCCGTAAACCGGCGAGGTGTCTAGGCTGGGTGGTGATGTCGGGCATCCGCCGCCGGTTAGTGGCCGGTGGCCCAACGAGCCGAGGAACCCCGTGAGTGACACCCCATTCGGATTCGGCCTTCCGCCGGAGGAGCCGGAGGACGGCGACGACGGTAAGAAGAAGGGCGGCCAGGGCGACGAGCAGGGCCCCGCGAATCCCTTCGGGTTCGGCGGGGCGGGCGGCCCGGCGGGCGCGGGCGGCGCGGACAATCCGTTCGCCGCGATGTTCGGCTCGCTGAACCCGAACGACCTGGGCGCCGCCTTCCAGCAGCTCGGGCAGATGCTCTCGTACGAGGGCGGCCCGGTGAACTGGGAGATGGCCAAGGACATCGCGCGGCAGACCGTCGCGCGCGGCACCGCAGACGGCACCAAGGACGAGAGCGTCGGCCCCGCCGACCGCGCCGCGGTCCAGGAGGCCGTGCGCCTGGCGGACCTGTGGCTGGACGGGGTCACCTCGCTGCCCTCGGGCTCGGGCACCGCCGTGGCGTGGAGCCGCGCCGAGTGGGTCGAGGCGACGCTGCCGGTGTGGAAGGACCTGGTCGACCCGGTCGCCGAGCGGGTCGGCGCCGCCATGGGCGACGTCCTGCCCGAGGAGATGCAGGCCATGGCGGGCCCGCTGCTCGGGATGATGCGTTCGATGGGTGGCGCCATGTTCGGCACCCAGATCGGGCAGGCGCTGGGCGTGCTGGCCGGTGAGGTGGTCGGCTCGACCGACATCGGGCTCCCCCTCGCCCCGGCGGGCAAGGCCGCGCTGCTGCCGGTCAACATCGCCGCGCTCGGCTCCGGCCTCGGCGTCCCCAAGGACGAGGTGCGGCTGTATCTGGCGCTGCGGGAGGCCGCCCACCAGCGGCTGTTCTCGCATGTGCCGTGGCTGCGCTCGCATCTGTTCGGTGCCGTCGAGGGATACGCCCGGGGCATCAAGGTGGACACGGCGAAGCTGGAGGACGCGGTCGGCCAGCTCGACCCGACCCACCCCGAGCAGCTGCAGGAAGCGCTGCAGCAGGGCATGTTCCAGCCGGAGGACACCCCGGAGCAGAAGGCCGCGCTGGCCCGTCTCGAAACGGCCCTCGCGCTGGTCGAGGGCTGGGTGGACGCCGTGGTGCACGCCGCCGCCAAGCCTCATCTGCCGTCCGCGGACGCCCTGCGCGAGACGCTGCGGCGCCGCCGGGCGAGCGGCGGACCCGCCGAGCAGACCTTCGCCACCCTGATCGGCCTGGAGCTGCGTCCGCGCCGGCTGCGGGACGCCTCGCGGCTGTGGGCGTCGCTCACCGACGCGCGCGGCGTGGACGGGCGCGACGGGCTGTGGGAGCACCCGGACATGCTGCCGACGGCCGAAGACCTCGACGACCCGGACGGCTTCGTCCACCGCGAACAGCTGGACTTCTCCGAGCTGGACAAGATGCTCGGCGAGGCGGCGGGCGGTGAGGACCGTACGAAGGGCTCGGACGACCGCTCCGAAGACCGTTCTGAGGACCGCTCCGAGAACCGTTCTGACGACGGTGGCGATAAGGACGAGCGGGGCGACGGCGAGAAGTGAGCCTCCATAAGGAAGCGGCGCGGGCCCTTGAGCAGTGGCCCGCGCCCGACGCCGACCAGGAGCGGCTGCGGCGGGCGTACGGCGACCATCTGGCCGCGTACCCCGACGGCATGTGGAAGGCGTGCGGCGACGGGCATCTCACGGCGAGCGCGCTGGTGATCGACCCGCCCCGGGAGCGCGTCCTGCTCACGCTCCACCGCAAGCTGCGGATGTGGCTCCAGATGGGCGGCCACTGCGAGCCGGGGGACGCCACCCTGGCGGACGCGGCGCTGCGGGAGGCCACCGAGGAGTCGGGCATCGCGGGGCTGACCCTGCTGCCGGGCGGGCCGGTGCGGCTCGACCGGCATCACACCCCGTGCGCCTGGCATCTGGACGTGCAGTACGCGGCGGTGGCCCCGCCGGACGCGGTGGCGGCGATCAGCGACGAGTCGCTGGACCTCCGCTGGTTCGGCTACGACGAGGTGGCGGACGTGGCCGACGCGTCGGTGCGCCACCTGGTGGCCCGTACCCGCGCGCTGGTCTGAGGAGCGCGCGGGCACGGACCGGGTGGCGTCGTCGGTGACCGCCTGACGGCCGTCAGTTGCTGAAGATGTTGCCCTGGTTCTGCCCGCGGGCCCCCTGCTGGCCCATGCCGAACTGGGCGGCCGCGCCGCCGCCGATCGTCGCGTTCTGCGGCGGCAGCAGCTCGCTGGGCTGGACGAGGGCGTAGCCCTGGCCGAGGAAGCTCAGCTCCCAGCCCTCCCCGGTGCTGCCACGACGGCGCCACACCCCGGAGGAATGCGTCTGCGCCTGCATCTGGACGCGCAGCGAGCTGGACCACGCGACGATCGCGTCCGCGTCGGCGTTGACGTACTTGTCCGGGGTCACCTGGAGCATCAGCGGCTTGCCCGAGGTCATGAGCGCGACCTTGCCCCGGCCGGAGATGTTGAGGTTGTACTTGCCGGAGCCGGTGATGCCGAACTGGCTGTCCACCGCGATCGACTCGTAGTGCAGCGTCGAGTCGAGCGCCAGGACGTACGCGCTGTCGACCGTGAGGCCGTCGTGGTCCACGTCCACCACATGGACGTGCTGGGCGAGGTTGGCGAGGTAGACCGTGCCCTGACCCGAGCAGCGCATCAGATCCAGGCCCTCGCCGGTGCGGGCGCGGGCCCGCCGCTGCCCCGGGGTCTGGTACTCGCCGTCGAACTCGATCAGCCCCTGATAGGCGACCATGCTGCCCTTGCGGGCGAGCACGTCCTCATGGCCGGTGAGCGCGACCCGCAGCATCTTGCGGTTCTGCAGCGCGTAACGTTCCTCGGTCTGGGCCTCGGTGAAAGCGAAAAGCGGGCTCTGCATGTGTCCTTCTCCCCCTCAGCCCCGGGCCCGGAGCCGGTCGGTGCTGTCCTCGCTGGGCTGTACGACGACGAAGCCCTGCCCGGAGAAGCCGAGCTGGTACGCCTCGCCGCTGCCCCGGCCGATCAGGGACGACGCCTTGAAGCTGCGCTTGCCCTTCACCTTGAGACCGCTGGACCAGGCGACGAGCGCGTCCGGATCCACATAGGTCTCGTCCTCGCCGCGGCCGCAGTCGACGACGATCGGGGTGCCACGGGAGGTCAGCGCGACCCATCCGGTGCCGGAGACGCCCACGTTGAACAGGCCCTGCCCGGCGAACTTGGCGATGCCCTTGACGCGTTCGACACCCCACTGGAGGTGGGCGTCGAAGGCGAGCAGATTGGTGCCGTTGACGGAGAGCGCGTCGCCGTTGAGATTGATGCAGACGACGTTAGCCCCGTAGTCGGCGAGATAGAGCAGCCCGTCACCGCTGCACCGCATGAGCGGCGCGCCCTCGCCGGTCAGCCACTGGGACGCCATCTGGCGCACCGCCGGAGGGTTCGGCTCGTACTGCACGAAGCCCTCGTACGCCACCATCGAACCGGTGCGGGCGAAGAGGTCCTGGCCGCTCTGCATGGCGACCTTGAGCATGCTGCTGCCGTGGTTCTCCATACGGGCCGCGACCGGGGTGGCGGCGAAGCCCGAGATCATTTGCTGGTCCATGACGGGCTCCTTCAGACCTCGTAGGGCTGGACGACGATGAAGTTGCCGGGCGCACCGCGGAACTGGAGGTTCACGGTCTCCCCGCTGTGGCCGGGGTAGGCGCTGCGGCGCAACCGCACCTGGCTGGAAATGATCACCTGCGCACCGGCGGACCAGGCCACGATGGCGTTGCTGTCGGCGAAGGTCGTCGGGGTGACGGGGAGCACCACGGGGGTGCCCTGGGTCTTCACGATGACGGTGCCGGTGCCCTGGAACTGCATGGTGAACAGCGCGCCGCCGGGGATGCCGTGGCCCTCGATGCGGCGCACCTCGTGCTGCAGCGACTCGTCGAAGGCGAGTACGTTCTCGGCGGAGACGCAGATCGCGTCGCCCTGCAGCTCGATCGGGTGCAGCTCGGCGGCGTTCTCCGCGAGGAAGACCTGGCCCTGGCCACTGCAGCGCATCAGCTGCATCTCCTGGCCGGTCGCGTTGCCGACGATCCGGCTGCGGGCGCCCGCGCCCTTGTAGCTGAAGTCGACCTTCCCCTGGTAGAGCACCATGCTGCCCTGGCGGGCGAGCACCGGCTGGCCGTCGACGCCGAGGTCTACCCGCATCATGCGCGGGTTCTGCGGCGTCCAGCGCTGGCCGGTGGCCGACTCGCGGTACTGGGCGAGCGCGGCCTGCACGCCGGGGGCGCCGCCGCCCTGCGGCGTGGCCATGCCCTGGGGCACGGTCCCGCCCGGGGGCTGACCGTACGGGGCGGGCTGGCCGGGGTACGGCTGCCCGGGAGGCTGCTGGCCGAATTGCGGCTGCTGGCCGGGGTACTGCCCGGGCGGACCGGGAGGCGGGGGCACCTGGCCGGGCGGGCCGGGAGGCGGTGCCTGACCCGGCGGCACGACCGGCGCGGCGAGCGTCGGCGCCGCGTGCACCTGCGGCGACCCCGGCGCGGGCTGCGGGGCCGGGGGCTGCGGCGTGCCCTGGGGCGGGGTGCCCTGGGGTGCGCCGAAGGAGGGGGCGGGAGCGGGCTGCTGCGGTTGCGGTGCGGGCGGGGCGGCGGGGGCCGGTGCGGGCGCTGGCGCCGCCGGGGCCGCGAAGCCCGGGGCGGGAGCCGCCTGGCCGGGCGGCGCGAATCCGGGGGCGGCGCCCTGCACGGGCTCCGGCGCGGGCTCCTCCTCGGCGACCTCGCCGCCGAAGTTCTTGAGCAGCGCGTCGAGTCCGCCGTCGAAGCCCTGACCGACGGCGGCGAAGCGCCAGACGTCCTTCAGGTAGAAGTCGCCCAGCATCACCGCGCGCTCGGTGCTGAACTCCGCGCCGGTGAAGGCGTACCGGGCCACCTCCTCGCCGCCCGCGACGATCCGGATGTAACCGGGGCCGACCTGCGACATCTGGCCCGCGCCGTCGATGGTCGCGGTGAAAGAGAGCTTCTGGACGGACGGCGGAATGCTGTCGAGCGTGACCCGGAACGACTCGGTGTCACCCGCCTGCGCTCCGAGCTGCTGTATCGCTTCTTCAGGCGATTTGGGCTGATTGAAGAAGATGAAGTAGCGGTCGTCCGAGAGCCGTTCATCCGCGTCGAGGCCGAAGCAGCTGATGTCGAAGCTCAGCCCCGGTCCCGCGATCTGCACGCCGACGTACAGATCCCTCCCGGCCGTCAGGTCGCTGATCTTGGCCTTGTGGCCGCGCTGGAATTCCCTGGCCATACGTAACGACCGTCCCCCATCCCGAACCGATGAATGCTTTTGCGCGCCAGGCTAGTCGCTGCCGCTGACAAAAAACGACGCCGGGGAGGGCGGTGTGGTTCCTCAGCCCGGTTCCGTACCGGCGCCCGGCAGATGCGGCAGTCGCCCGGCGGCCACCACGCCCTCCAGATAACCCCGGGCGCGCTCGGTGCGCGGGTACGCCTCCAGCAGCTCCCAGAAGCGGGGGCCGTGACCGGGCACCAGCAGATGGGCCAGCTCATGGACGAGGACGTAGTCCACCACGTACTCCGGCATGCCCTTGAGCCGGTGCGAGAGCCGGATGCTGCCCTCGGCCGGGGTGCACGACCCCCAGCGGGTGTTCTGGTTGGTGACCCAGCGGACCGAGGCGGGCCGGGCCCGGCCGCCCAGATACTGCTCGGACAGCCACTCGGCGCGCGCCGCCAGCTCCGTGTCGCCCAGCATGCGCTTGCTCTCCTGCGCCGCGAGCTTGTCCAGCATCACGCCGACCCAGCGCTGCTCCTCCGCCTCGGACATCCGGGCGGGGATAAGGACGATGGTGCGGTCGCCCTCACGGTACGCGGAGACGGTCCTGCGCCGGCGCGAACTGCGGCGGACCTCGACCGCGCTGGTGCCCGAGCCTCGGTTTTTCGGGCTCGGCGGGCTCGGCGGACTCGGGGCGGTGCGCGGTGAAGGATCGGCGGGCACGCCCCGACGTTACCCGCTGGCAGCCGGGGAAGTCCTGCCCTCGCACGCGGTTGCGGGGCGAACCACCCCTCGGCGTTCACGGCTTGTACGACTATCAACACAGCCTGTGGATAACTTTCGGCGGCGGGTGGGCGGCCGGGCGCATGCTGAGAACCGTTCGACGCGGCGATGCGGCATCGGCGGGTGCGGCACATCGCCCGGCACGTGATGCGGCTCGCCGGGCGGCACATCGCTCGGCACATCGACGAAGGGGGACGGCGATGCATCCCATGCTGAAGCCCGCGCTGCGGCGCGGCTGGCGGAGCCGGGACACGGTGCAGTTCGGGGTGGCCCGGGCGCACGCGGTGGTGGTGGGCCCGCTGGATACGGCGACGGGCAGCTTTCTGGAGCTGCTCGACGGCACCCGTGGGCTGCCCCTGCTGCGGGAGGAGGCCCAGGCCCTGGGGCTGCCGGAGGGGCGGGCCGACGCACTGCTGGACCGGCTGACGGCGGCCGGGCTGCTGGACGATACGAGACCCGGCGGCGCGGCGGGGGCCACGGCGAGCGTCCCCGGCGCGGTCCTCGACCGGCTGCGGCCGGACGCGGCGGCGCTGTCGGTGCTGCGTCCGGAGCCGGGGGCGGCGGCGCGGCTGCTCGCCGCCCGGCGGGCGACGCGGGTGCAGGTGCGCGGCGCGGGCCGAGTCGGGGCGGCGGTCGCCGCGGCGCTCTCCTCCTCCGGGGTCGGGCAGGTCGATGTGGTGGACGGCGGCTGTGTCGAGCCGTGGGACGTGGCGCCCGGCGGGCTGTCGGCCGAGCAGATCGGAGAGCGGCGGGAGGTGGCCGCCCGCAGGCTGGTGCGCCGGGCGGCGCCGGGCCCGCGGCCTCGCCCGCGGGCCGGGGACCCCCCGCCCGGCGGGGAGCCGGGGCTGGCCCTGGTGGTGATCGCCCCGCGCGACGGTCTCGCGGCGTACGCACCGGATCCGGCGGCGGCCGAGCCTCTGCTCGCCTCCGGCACACCCCATGTGTACGCCGGGGTGATCGAGAACACCGGGGTGGTGGGACCCCTGGTCCTGCCGGGCCTCACCTCCTGTGCGGGCTGCGCCGCCCGGGCGCGCGCCGATCGGGAGCCGGTGTGGCCGCGCATGCTGGCCCAGTGGCGGTCCGGCCGCCGTGGTGCGGCACCCGCCTGTGACACGGCGCTGGCCACAGTGGTGGCCGGGCTCACCGCCTCCCGGGCGCTGGCCTTCCTCGACGGCGGGCTGCTCCTCGACGGCGGGCTGCCCGGAGGCGCGGCGGCCCGCTGGGAGCTGGCGCTGCCTGCCCTCTCCTGGCAGGCCGAACGGATCGATGCGCATCCCGGATGCGAGTGCGGAGCGGCCGGGCGGGATGATGCGGTATACGCCTCGGCCGCGGAGAGACCGCACGCCACAATGTGCGGGTGACCGACGTCCGCGGAGTGGGCGACGGGGGTCCGGGAGGCTGCTCCCGGGATGGCTCAGCTGTAGTTGGAGGGCGCATGTCCGATCTGCCGCGCAAGGCGATCACCCGCACCGCCAAACTGGCGGCGCTGCCCCTGGGATTCGCGGGGCGCGCCACCTGGGGGCTGGGGAAGCGGATAGGAGGACGACCGGCGGAGATCGTCGCGCGTGAGATGCAGACGCGCACCGCCGAGCAGATGTTCAAGGTCCTCGGCGAGCTCAAGGGCGGGGCGATGAAGCTCGGGCAGGCGATGTCGGTCTTCGAATCGGCGCTGCCCGAGGAGATCGCCAAGCCCTACCGGGCGGCTCTCACCAAGCTCCAGGAGGCCGCGCCG
The DNA here is from genome assembly GCF_042731515.1 of Streptomyces sp. NPDC059850. Classification (NCBI taxonomy): domain Bacteria; kingdom Bacillati; phylum Actinomycetota; class Actinomycetes; order Kitasatosporales; family Streptomycetaceae; genus Streptomyces; species Streptomyces sp. NPDC059850. The sequence goes on along the minus strand of NZ_JBHWJI010000072.1, from coordinate 33,615 downwards.
CCCATGCCCAGCGGCACGGTCCACGCGGCGCTGGAGGAGCGGCTCGGCCCGGAGTGGCGGGAGCTGTTCCTGGAGTTCGAGGACAAACCGGCGGCGGCCGCCTCGATCGGGCAGGTGCACCGCGCGGTCTGGCACGACGGGCGCCAGGTCGCGGTCAAGGTGCAGTATCCGGGGGCGGGTGAGGCGCTGCTGTCCGACCTCAGCCAGCTGAGCCGGTTCGCCCGGGTGCTGGGGCCGCTGGTGCCCGGCATGGACATCAAGCCGCTGATCGCGGAGTTGCGCGACCGGGTGGCCGAGGAGCTGGACTACGAGCTGGAGGCGGAGTCCCAGCGCGCCCACGCGGTGGAGTACGCCGAGGACACGGAGATCGTGGTGCCCGAGGTGGTGCACCAGAGCGATCAGGTGCTGATCACCGAGTGGATGGAGGGCATACCGCTCTCCGAGGTGATCGCCGAGGGCGAGCCCGAGCAGCGCGACCGGGCCGGTCAGCTGCTGGCCCGCTTCCTGTTCTCGGGAGCGTCCCGCACCGGCCTGCTGCACGCCGATCCCCACCCCGGTAACTTCCGGCTGCTCACCGAGCACGCCCCGGACGGGCCGCCGGAGGAGTGGAAGCTGGGCGTCCTGGACTTCGGTTCGGTGGACCGGCTCCCCGGAGGGCTTCCCGAGCCCATCGGCATCGCGCTGCGGATGGCGCTGGAGGGCGACGCCGCGGGGGTCTACGACCTGATGCGGGGAGAGGGATTCGTCAAGCCGACGATCGAGCTGGACCCGGACGCGCTGCTGGAGTTCCTGCTGCCGATGCTGGAACCGGCCCAGGTCGACGCGTTCCACTTCGAGAGGCAGTGGATACGCGGCCAGGCGGCGCGGATGGCCGACCGCGGTTCAGCCGTCTACGAGCTGGGCAACCAGCTCAATCTGCCGCCCGCCTATCTGCTGATCCACCGGGTGACCCTGAGCACGATCGGAGTGCTGTGTCAGCTGGGTGCCACGGTGCGGCTGCGCGATGAGCTGGAGGCCTGGGTAACCGGCTTCGCCGCCGAGCCCGCCGAGCCCGAGGAAGGCGACGAGCCCGCCGAGCCCGACGAAGGCGCCGAAGGCGACACAGGCGAAGCGGCCGACGAAGCCGAAGCGGCCGCCGGGGCGAGCAAGGGCGCGGAGACCTCGGCCTGACAACCGGGACGGCCGAAGGGCCGGCCCGCGTCGGACCGGCCCTTCGTCTCGAAGCCCGGGTTTCGAAGCCTCGCAGCGTCAGGACATGACTGCGGTGGCCAGCGCCCTCCGGGCGCGGAGCGAGGCCCGCTCCGCACGGCGCTGCATGCGCATATGCGCACGCGCCAGGGCTTCTGGGATGAGTTGCATTTCTCGGGTCCTGTTCTGGCGCGACTCGGGCGCGCCGGAGTGATGGCGTGTCGGGGTGTCGGAGACCGGTGTGGTCATCGTCTGGACCTGCTTCATGGGGTCGTGCGTCGCTGGGCGATCAATGGTGCCGGGGGTGCTCATGCCGCGACCGGGTTCTTGCGCGGGCGGCCACGCGGCCGCTTGCGGGCCACTACGACCCCCTGGACGAACAGCTCGCCGCCCCAGACGCCCCAGGGCTCACGACGGTCTTTGGCCCCGGCGAGGCAGGCCTCGCGCAGCGGACAGGTCTGACACAGCGACTTGGCGTACTCGACGTCGGCCGGAGACTCGGCGAAGAAGACCTCCGGGTCGTAGGAGCGGCACGGTACGGCTTCGCCCAGGTTCTCGATGGCGTCATCGAGCTCGGTGAGGGCGGTGAGGGGGGTCAAGGGGTCCTCCGAGGAGTCAGGCGGTCGGTTCAGGTCGGTCTTTGCGGACGGGGCGTGTGCGTTGAGTTGCACGGTGGTGTGTTCCTCGTCTGTCGGTCCGGCTCGTGGCCGGGCTCTGGCAAATCAAAAGGACCGCGGATCCCGGTGTGGGTTCCGCGGCCCTGGAAGGTGCCGACCTGATCCTGAATCAGGCTGGATAACTCCAGGGTTCGAGCCTGCGGAGGGCCCACGTCTTGTGGTGCTGCTGCGTCGTCCGGGTTCCGGCACCATTGGCCGCCAGGGCATAGGCGAATGCCCGTGCCGCTGCCGCTACCGCAGGTGCCTCGGTCGGTCGCTCGCTGCGCTCGCTGAGACGCGCTTCATTGGCGCCGGACATACCGGTGCCGGGAAGCGAGGAGCCGAGCGGGCAGGTGGCGAGGACCGAGCGATCGGTCATTTTGATGGTCTCGATGAAGCTGATCATTGGTCTCCGCCTCCTCTCGGCGTCTCAGGGGACCAGTGCGAACCGGTCCGGACTTACGTAGTACAACACGGATTCCTCGGTTCCCGGAAGGGCCGTTGTCTCCGTGCTCGGAAGGCTATGGGTATGCCGTCCGCGCGCGCAAACTATTTTTCCGTCGAGTTTTCCGCAGGGTCACCCGGTTGGGTTCCTCCGCCCTCGACGCCCTCGTCACCGTCGTGCGCCCCGGGCAGTTCCCGGCCCGCGCAGAGGGCGAGAACGTCGGCGCCGAACCTGCCGAGTTTCCGTCTTCCGACACCAGAGATGCCCGACAGCTCCGATTCGGTTCCCGGCACGGCCTCGGCAATGGCGAGCAGTGTCTTGTCGGTGAAGACGCAAAAGGCGGGCTGGCCCAGCAGCCCGGCCTGCTCGGCCCGCCACTCATGCAGCCGCTCGTACAGCGCCTCGTCCAGCTCGGAGGGGCAGTCCTCGCAGCGCATCAGCTTCATCTCGCCCGCGTCCGTCAGCGTCCTGCCGCAGACCCGGCAGTGCACCGGGGTGCGCCGCTTGCGCACCGGGGCGCCCGGAGCGGCGCCGCGCTCGATCCCGCCGCCTCCGCCGGGCATCCGGGCTGCGGGCGCCGCGGAGCCGGGCCGCAGCCCGTTCAGAAAGCGGGTGGGCCTGCGGGAGGCGCGGCCGCCGGGGGCCCGGGAGAGCGCCCACGACAGGCTCAGATGGCGGCGGGCCCGGGTGACCCCCACATAGAGCAGCCGCCGCTCCTCCTCGATCTGCTGATCGGTCTTGGCGTAGGTGATCGGCATCATGCCCTCGGTCAGCCCCACCAGGAAGACCGCGTCCCATTCCAGGCCCTTGGCGGCATGGAGTGAGGCGAGCGTCACACCCTCCACGGTCGGGGCGTGCTGGGCGGCCGCCCGGTCGTCCAGCTCCGCCACCAGATCGGAGAGGGTGGCCCCGGGCCTGCCCCGCGCGAAGTCCTCGGCGAGCCGCACCAGGGCGGCCAGCGACTCCCAGCGGTCGCGGACCGCTCCGGATCCGGCGGGGGGCTCGGGCGTCCAGCCGCGGGTGCCGAGGACGGCCCGCACCTGGGACGGGAGGTCGTCGTCGGAGAGCACCGGGTCGGCGCTTCCGGCGCGGGCCGCGCCCCGCAGGAGCATCCCCGCCTCGCGGACCTCGGGCCGCTCGAAGAACCGCTCGGCGCCGCGCAGCTGATAGGGCACCTGGGCGTCGGCCAGCGCCTGCTCGTACAGCTCGGACTGGGCGTTGACCCGGTAGAGGACCGCGACCTGACTGGGCGGCACACCGGCGCCGCCCTGCGCGACCGGCGTGATCAGCTCGCGGATCCGGCGGGCGGTGGCCTCGGCCTCGGCGGGCTCGTCGGCGTAGGCGCTGTAGACCGGCTCGGGGCCCGCGTCGCGCTGCGACACCAGCTCCAGCCGGTGGTCCGCGGCCCGGCCACGGGCCTGGGACAGCAGCCCGTTGGCCAGGTGCACGACCTGGGGGGTGGAGCGGTAGTCACGGATGAGCTTGACCACCGTGGCGCCGGGGTGCCGGGTGCGGAAGTCCAGCAGATGGTCGGGGGTGGCGCCGGTGAAGGAGTAAATGGTCTGGCTGGCGTCGCCGACCACGCACAGGCTCTGCCGGTCGCCGAGCCACAGCTCCAGCAGCCGCTGCTGCAGCGGGCTGACGTCCTGATACTCGTCGACCACGAAGTGCTGATACTGGCTGCGCACCTGATCCGCGATATCCGGCCGCTCCTCCAGCACGCCGACCGTGAGCAGCAGCACATCCTCGAAGTCGATCACGCCTCGGTCGCGCTTCAACTGCTCGTACCCGGCGTAGATCCGGCCGATCTCGGCCGCGTCCCGAGGAGCCTCCCGGCCGGACTTGGCGGCCACCGCCGGATAGTCCTCTGGCACGGTCTGGGTGACCTTCGACCATTCGATCTCGCCGGTCACATCCCGCAGCTCGTTCCGGTCCAGCCGGACGCGGCAGCGCGCGGCGGCCTCGGCGACCAGCTGCACCTTGCGCTCGGCCAGCCGCGGCACGTCCCCGCCGACCGCCTTGGGCCAGAAGTACTGAAGCTGGCGCAGCGCGGCCGAGTGGAAGGTGCGCGCCTGCACACCGCCCGCACCGAGCTGCCGCAGCCGCCCGCGCATCTCGCCAGCGGCGCGGTTGGTGAAGGTGACGGCCAGCACACTGGCGGGCTGGAGGATGCCCGCGCGCACCCCGTAGGCAATGCGGTGGGTGATCGCCCGGGTCTTGCCGGTGCCCGCCCCGGCCAGCACACACACCGCCCCGTGCAGGGCCGTCGCCACCTCGCGCTGCTCGGGGTCGAGCCCCTCCAGCACCGCGTCGGCGTCACGCGGCGTGGCCGCGTAGGCGCCCGTCGTGGAGGCCTGCGGGAAGAGAGTGGAGTGCGTTGCTGGTGTCACCCCGCCATGCTGCCAGGTCCCCCGGGACCACCGCGCAGGTTGTCCACAGCCGTGACCATGCGGTCATATGAACGCCGGGAATGAGCGACGGAAGATGAACGTTCACTCTTTGCCCACCCCACGACCCCGAGGAGAGCGAAGACCGATGTCCGGCACTGTGACGATGTACAGCACCACCTGGTGCGGCTACTGCCGCCGCCTCAAGGGCCAGATGGACCGCGAGGGGATCACGTACACCGAGATCAACATCGAGCACGACCCGGAGTCCGCGGCCTTCGTCGAGAAGGCGAACGGTGGCAACCAGACGGTGCCGACTCTGCTTGTGGTTCCCCCCAACGGCGGCGAGGACGTCGTCATGACCAACCCGAGCCTCGCCCAGGTGAAGGCGGCCCTTCAGAGTGCCTGACCCCCTGCCGCATGAAGCCCCCTGCCGCACCCCGCGGCAGGGGGCTTACTCGTTGTCTCCTGGACTCTCCTGTCGGCCGGGGGGAGGTGCGGCGGCGATGATGGTGTTGAGCAGCGCGCGGGACGCCTGTAGATCCTCTATGGCGCGACTGATGCGCTCGTCCTCGCGGCGCAGCTGGGCGCGCAGGTCCGGGCAGGTGGGGACGAGGCGCTCGTCGTCCGTGCTGACGCACGGCAGGACCTGAGCGATGAGAGCGGTCGGAAGGCCTGCCGCCAGCAGATGGCGAATGCGGCGCACCGTCTCGACGTCCGCGTCGCCGTAGACGCGGTAGCCGCTGGGCAGCCGCTCAGGGGTCAGCAGTCCTTGCTGCTCGTAATAGCGCAGCAGCCGCTCATGGACCCTGGTGCGCCGCACCATCTCCTTCATGCGCATACCACTCGCCCCATCCCTGCCCCCGTGCGCACGCCGCGACTTGACTCTGACACCGGTGTCGGAGTTTAGCGTCGGCGGCATGACCACTGATCACGCGCTTCCCGCCGCCCACCTCGACGTCCTCGTGCGGGGGCGCGGGCCCGCGCTGCTGCTCGCCCACGGTGCCGGTGGCAGCATCGAGGGAAACTTCGGCCTCGTCCTCGACGACCTCGCCCGGGACTACACCCTCGTCGGCCCGCACTATCCCGGAGCGGGTGGTTCCGCCGTGGCCGTCGAGCCCCTGGAGCTGGACGATCTCGCCGACCTCCTGGTCGCGGCCGCCGTAGCGGCCGGGCAGGACTCGTTCGCCGTCCTCGGGGAGTCCCTCGGCAGCGCCGTCGCCGTCCGGATCGCCACCCGACACCCCGACCGGGTCCGGGCCCTCGTCCTCACCGCCGGTTTCCCCACCACCGACCCCGTCCTGGCGCTCGCCGCCCAGCTGATCAAGTCCCTCGCGGCCGCGGGCCAGTGGGACGACATCGCACGACTCGCCCTCCTGTCCTGCATGTCCCCGGCGGACCTGGCGGACCTCGAACCGGCCGACCTCGACGCGCCAGTGGCCCAGACCTTGTCCACGATGCCGCAGGGCATGCTGGACCACTTCGACCTGGTGTCCCGCGTGGACGTACGGGCCGACCTGGGGAAGGTGTCCGTACCCACCCTGGTGGTGGTGCCGACCGGTGACCGGCTGGTGCTGCCCGAAAGCTCGTACCGCCTGGCGGCCGGGATTCCGGGCGCCCAGCTGATCGAGCTGCCGGGCGCCGCCCACATCCTGAACGAGGCGGATCGGGCGACCTGGCTCCAGCACGTCCGCGCGTTCCTCGCCGCTCTCCCCACCACCTCGGCCTGAGCGTCCGGCCGCGGTCACTCGCGCGGGTGACGGGTCAGCCGCGCGGTAGCGGTTCGCCGTACCAGAGTTCGATCAGGCGGGCCGCGATCGAGATGCCGGAGGGGGGCAGCACCTCGCCGGACTCGATCGCGGTGCGCAGGTCGTCCCGGGAGAACCAGCGGGCCTCGTGGATCTCCTCGCCGTCCACCTGGATCAGGGAGGACGTGGCCCGGGCCATGAAGCCCAGCATCAGGCTGGAGGGGAAGGGCCAGGGCTGGCTGGCGACGTACTCGACCTCGCCTACGGGTACGCCCGCCTCCTCGAACACCTCGCGGATCACCGCCTGCTCGATCGACTCCCCCGGCTCCACGAAGCCCGCGAGCGTCGAGAAGCGGCCCTCCGGCCAGTGCACCTGGCGGCCCAGCAGCGCGCGGTCCAGGTCGTCCGTCACCAGCATGATCACGGCGGGGTCGGTGCGCGGGTAGTGCTCGGCGCCGCAGGCCGGGCAGCGGCGGATGTGGCCCGCCGCCGCGATCACCGTGCGCTCGCCGCAGCGGGAGCAGAAGCGGTGCAGCCGCTGCCAGTTCTCCAGGGCGACCGCGTGCACCAGCAGCCCCGCGTCGCGCTCGGACAGCAGCGAGCCCGCCTCGCGCAGCCCCGCGGGGCGCGCCGACTGGTCCATGCGGCCCGGCAGGGTGTCCTTCTGCAGCGCGAAGTAGCGCACCCCGTCCTCGTCGGTGCCCAGGAAGTAGCGGTGGGTCTCGGTGGGCGGGGCCTCGAAGGCCGGGGTCATGACCAGCTCGGTACGGCCGTCCGGAGTGTCGTCGACCAGCGCCTGGCCTCCGGAAACCACGAAGACCCGCGTCGTCGGGTGGCTCCACGCCGCGGCCAGCCACGCCTCGTCCAGTCGGTGGTGCGCCGCGCGGTCGATGCCGCTCGGGGCGCTGAGCGTGATCGGCCGGGTGGCGGCGCGCTCGGTCCAGGTGGTCACGGCTGCTTCCAACTTCCCCTGCGAAACGGGTGGTTTACGAACATACGAGGGCTATACGGGTCCATTCTCCGCGAGATCGGCCCAGAGGTGGGCGGCCGTCTCGGCGCCCTTCACGAGCAGGTCCAGCTCGACCTTCTCGTTGGGTGCGTGCCAGCCGTCGGACGGCACCGAGATGCCCAGGAAGAGCACCGGAGCGCCCAGGACGTCCCGCAGGTCGGCCGCCGGTCCTGATCCGCCCTCGCGGGTGAAGCGGATCTTCTGGTCGAACGCCCGCCCCATGGCCCGTACCAGGGACTGGAGGGCGGGGTGGTCCAAGGGGGTCAGACAGGGGCGGGTCGCGCCCCAGAAGGTGATCTCGTGCCGGATCCCGGCCGGGAGGGATGCCGCGACCCACTCCCGTACGGACCGCTGGATCTGCTCCGTGTCCTGACCGGCCACCAGCCGGAAGGACAGCTTGAGCTGGGCGGCGGACGGCACGATCGTCTTCCCGCCCGGGCCCTGGTAGCCCCCGGCGATGCCGTTGACCTCGGCGGTCGGGCGGGCCCAGATCCGCTCCAGGGTGGTGTACCCGGTCTCGCCGAGCAGGCCGTGCGAATGCGCGGTGCGCAGCCAGCCCGCCTCGTCGAAGGGCAGCTCGGCGAAGAGTTCGCGCTCGCGGTCGGTCAGCTCCACGATGCCGTCGTAGAAGCCCGGGACGGCCACCGTGCGGTCGGCGTGGTGGAGCGCCGCGGCCAGCCGGGCGGCCTCGGTGGCGGGGTTGGGCACCGCGCCGCCGAAGGAGCCGGAGTGGATGTCCTGGTCCGGCCCGTACAGGTCGATCTGGCAGTCGGTGAGGCCGCGCATACCGGTGCAGACGGTCGGGGTGTCCTCGGACCACATGCCGGTGTCGGAGACGATCACGGTGTCGCAGACGAGCCGGTCGGCGTGCGCCTGGATCAGCTCGGGGAAATGCGGGGAACCCGACTCCTCCTCGCCCTCGATCAGCAGCTTGAGGTTCACGGCGGGCGCGGTGCGGCCGGTCGCGGCCAGATGGGCGCGCACGCCCAGGGTGTGGAAGAGGACCTGCCCCTTGTCGTCGGCGGCGCCGCGCGCGTACAGCCTGCCGTCCTTGACGACCGGGTCGAAGGGGTCGGTGTGCCAGCCGTCCTCGCGGGCGGCGGGCTGGACGTCGTGGTGCCCGTAGACGAGCACGGTGGGGGCGTCCGGATCGCCGGACGGCCAGGCGGCGAACACCGCCGGGGCGCCGGGCGTCTCCCAGATCTCGACCTCCGGGAAACCGGTCGCGGTGAGGTGCGCCGCGAGCCACTCCGCGCTGCGGCGGACGTCACCGGCGCGCGCGGGGTCGGCGGATACGGAGGGTATGCGCAGCCAGGCGCCGAGGTCGTCGAGGAAGGCGGTGTAGTGGCCGTCGACGAAGGCGCGGACGGCGTTGTCCGTGTCCGGGGTGGTGCTCATGGATGTGAGCCTATCCGGCGCGCGGAAGTGCCAGAGCCGGGGTCTCCGGGCCGCTCATCCGCGGTCGCGCTCGGTCACGGTTCGACGTCGGTGAACGCGTTACGGACATCATCGACTGCGGCTGTCTCATCCGCCTCGCCGGTCAGGATGCGTTCCAGCTCCGCCCGGCCGGGCAGCTCCGCCGGGCGCACGATCTCCCCGCTGCGTACATAGAGGAACGCCGCCGAGACCGCCGACAGCGGCAGGCCGTGCTGTTCGGCCCAGGCCAGGCGGTAGATGGCCAGCTGGAGGGGGTCGGCTTCCGACCGGCCGGTCTTCCAGTCGATGATCTCGTAGCCGCGCCCGTCGTCTGTTCCGGACTTCCGGTATACGGCGTCGATCCGGCCGCGCACGGTCCGGCCCGCCAGGGTCAGCTGGAACGGCACCTCCACGCGGTGCGGCGTGCGCCGGGCGTACGGCGTGCGCGCGAACGCCTCCTTGAGCGCCGTCAGCTCCCGCTCGTCCGCGATCTCCGGCTCGTCGTCCGCGCCGCCCGGCAGCTCGTCCGGGCCGAGGAACGGCAGCGGCAGCGCCTCGAAGCGCGACTCGACCCAGGCGTGGAACCGGGTGCCCCGGCGCGCGGCGGGCTGCGGCGGGCGCGGCATGGGGCGGGCCAGCTCCCGCGCGAAGCCGTCCGGGTCGGCGGCCAGCCGCATCAGCTGGGAGGCGGTCAGGGTCTGCGGTACGGGCACCTCGTGCACGCTCTCGCGAGCGCGCCGCAGCTCCCCGGCGAGCGCGTCGAGGTCACGGTCCCAGGAGTCGGCCAGCCGCGCCTCCTCGGGAGCCAGGTCGCCGTCCGGCGTGGGGGGCGGGGTGCGGGGGTACGCGTGCTCGTCGCCGTACGGGTCCGGGGCGTCGGGCGGCACGTCGTCCTCGTACGGGTACGGCTCCAGGTCGTCCGGCGGCTCCGGCCAGTCCTCGTCGTCCGACGGCTCCGGCCACACCGGGTCGCCGTCCGGGACCGGACGCTGCGGGACCGGCCCAAGCGAGTCCGGCGCATCCGGAACTGAGCCGTCCGGAGCCGGACCGTGCGGGTCCAGCGCGTACGAAACCGGCGCACCCGAGTCCCGGCCGACCGGGGCTGGGCCGTGCGGAGCCGACGCCTCCGGGCCGCCCGGGACCGGCCCGTACGGGTCCAGACCGTACGAAACCGGCGCATCCGAGTCCGGGCCGACCGGGGCCGGACCGCGTCGAGCCATGCCGTCCGGAAACGGCTCATCCGGGACCGGCCCGTGCGAGTCCGGGTCGCGCGGCGCCGGGCCGTCCGGAGGCGCCCCGCACGGGTCCGGCCACACCGGGTCGCCGTCCGGGACCGGGCCGTGCGGGTGCGCTGCGTACCCGTCCGCGGCCTGCGGGGGCGCCGTCGCCTCCAGGCGGGCCAGGTGGGTCAGGACCGAGTTCGCCGCCTGGCGGCGGCGGGTCAGGGCAGCGGGGTCCAGGGGGAGGGGCCAGGCGCGGTCGGTGGACTTCTCGCGCAGGGCCGGGTTCTCCGCGTCGTCGTCCGGCTCGTCCGCCCACACCTCGACCTCGCCGTACCCGGCCTCGCCGTGGGCGCGCAGCGCCTGCAGGAAGGAGGACGGGCCGCGGCGGCGCTTCTGGGACGGGCCCCACCAGTGGCCGGAGCCGAGCAGCAGGGAGCGGGGGCGGGTGAAGGTGACGTAGCCGAGGCGGAGTTCCTCCGTGCGCTGGTGCTCCTTCATGGCGCCCTTGAAGGCGGTGAGCCCCTTGGCGTCCCAGTCCTCGACCTCCGGGAGGGTGTCGGCGTCGCCGCGCAGGGCGTGCGGCAGGACCCTGGCGTTCGCCGTCCAGGACTCGCGGCTCTGCTCGCTCGGGAACCGCCCCTCGACCAGTCCGGGCACCGCCACCACGTCCCACTCCAGCCCCTTGGACTTGTGCGCGGTGAGCACCTTGACCGTGTTCTCCCCGCCCGGGAGGGCGTTGTCGAGCCCCTTCTCATACTGGGCGGCGGTCCGCAGGAAGCCCAGGAACGACTGCAGGGTGGCCTCGCCGTCCACGGCAGTGCCAGCCAAGGTGGCGAAGGATGCGGCGACGTCCAGGAAGTTGCCCAGCGTCTCGCGGCGGCGGGCGGCCAGGGCGTGCGGCGAGGCGGACAGCTCGACCTCCAGGCCGGTGGTGGCCAGCACTCGGTGGAGGACGTCCATGAGCGGGTCGGCCAGCGAGCGCCGCAGCTCGCGCAGTTCGGCGGCGAGGCGGGCGAAGCGCACCCGGGCCTCGGCCGAGAACGGCAGTCCGTCGTCCGGGCCGCCGCCGGATTCCAGGAAGGTGTCGAGGGCGTCGGCGAGCGAGATGATCTCGGACGGGTCGACGCCCTCGACGGCCTCGGCGAGCCGCCGGTCCGGGTCGTCGTCCGGGTCGCCGTGGCCACCGTACGAGACGAGCGCGCGGGCGCGGCGGCCGAGCAGCGCCAGGTCTCGGGGGCCGATGCGCCAGCGCGGGCCGGTGAGCAGCCGGACCAGCGCCGCGTTGGCCCCCGGGTCCTGCAGCACCTCGCAGACCGCCACCAGGTCGGCGATCTCTGGCAGGTGCAGCAGCCCCGACAGCCCCACGACCTCCACCGGAACGTCCCGCTCTACCAGTTCGCCCTGGATCTCGGCGAAGTCACCGGCCGTGCGGCACAGGACCGCAATCTCGCCGGGCGGGGTGCCGGTGCGCACCAGATGGGCGATCGAGTCGGCGAGCCAGGCCAGCTCCTCGGCGTGGGTGGACAGCAGCGCGCACCGCACCAGGCCGTCCCGCTCGGCGCCGGGCGCGGGGCGCAGCGCCTCGACGCCCTGGTGCATCGCGCGCAGCGGGGCGGCGAGCCCGTTGGCGAGGTCCAGCAGGCGGCCGCCGCTGCGCCGGTTCTCGCTGAGCGCGTAGCGGCGCGCGGGGCTGCCGTCCTGGTGCGGGAAGTGGGCGGGGAAGTCGTCGAGGTTGGCCACCGAGGCGCCGCGCCAGCCGTAGATGGCCTGGCACGGGTCGCCGACGGCGGTGACGGGGTGTCCGGTGCCGCCGCCGAACAGACCGGACAGCAGCAGCCGCTGGGCGACGGAGGTGTCCTGGTACTCGTCCAGCAGGACGACCGCGTACTGCTCGCGCAGGATCCGGCCGACCTCCGGGCCGCTGCGGGCCAGGGCGGCGGACAGCGCGATCTGGTCGCCGAAGTCGAGCAGATCGCGGCGGCGCTTCTCGGCGCGGTACTCCTCGACCAGTTCGAGGAGTTCGCGGCGGGCGCGGGCGGCCTCGGGCACCTTGCGCAGCGTGTCGTTGGTCAGCTTCACGCCGTCGAGGGTGTCCAGCAGCTCGGCGTCGTACGTACGCAGCCGCTCGGCGGGGACCAGGTGCTCGGCCAGTTCGGCGTCGAGCGCGAGCAGATCCGTCACCAGGTCGGCGAAGGGGCGGACGAGCGCCGGGTAGGGGCCGGGGGCGGTGCGCAGCACGCGCGCGGCGAGCTGGAAGCGGGTGGCGTCGGCGAGCAGCCGGGCGCTGGGCTCCAGGCCGATGCGCAGCCCGTGTTCCTTGAGGAGCTGTCCGGCGAAGGCGTGGTAGGTGGAGATGCCGGGCTCGCCCGCGGCCTCCTCGGCGGCGCCCGGATCCGGGTCGAGGTCCACGACGCCCGCCTTGACGAGCGCCTTCCGTACCCGCTCGGCCAGTTCGCCCGCGGCCTTGTTGGTGAACGTGAGGCCCAGCACCTGGTCGGGCGCGACCTGGCCGGTGCCCACCAGCCAGACGACGCGCGCGGCCATCACCGTGGTCTTGCCGGAGCCCGCTCCGGCGACGATCACCTGCGGGGCGGGCGGCGCGGTGATACACGCCGTCTGCTCGGGGGTGAAGGGAATCCCGAGCAGCTCCTTGAGCTGTTCGGGATCGGTGATGCGGGCTGACACTCCAGTGAGGCTATCGGTCGCCACTGACAAGCCACGCACAAGGGCTCACAAGGCCTCACAAGGGGGACAAGCCCCCACACCCCCCGCCGCCGATAAGGGACATGCCCCCCAAGTCATCTCATCCCCCGTCACTCCACCACGTGGCGGCCCTCCGCGCGGGCGCTGCACGAGGCGCGGAAGGCGCAGCGCTCGCAGTGCGCCCCGGTGCTCGGGGCGAAGCGCTCGTCCAGGACGCGTCCGGCGGCGGTGGCGAGCAGGTCGCCGACCCACTCCCCGTCGGGCCCGATCGGCGGGTCCTGCGCCTGGACCTTGGGGGCGGCCTCGCCCCCTTCCTTCTTGGGGGCGGCCTGCCGCAGCTGGACCAGTTCGGCGCCGCCCGGTTCGGGGCGGGCGTCACCGAAGAGGCCGTCGACGGCGCCCTCGCGCACGGCGAGCTGATAGACCGCCAGCTGGGGGTGGTGGGCGACCTCGCCACGGGTCACGGACTGCTTGCCGGTCTTGAAGTCGACGACGTACGCACGCCCCTCGGCGTCCGCCTCGACGCGGTCCATGCTGCCGCGGATGCGCACCTGGTAGGCGTCGGCTTCGAGGGTGACGTCGAAGCCGTGCTCGGAGGCGACCGCCGTGCGGCCGCCGCGCTCCATCACATGCCAGCGCAGGAAGCGCTCCAGGGCCGCCCGGGCGTGCTCCTTCTCCTGCCGCGACTTCCAGGGGGCGTCGAACGCGAGCGCGTCCCATACGGAGTCCAGGCGCTCCATCAGGACGGCGAGGTCGGCCGGGGTGCGGCCGGAGGCCACCTCGTCGGCCAGGACGTGGACGACGTTGCCGAAGCCCTGGGCGGCGGTCGACGGGGCGTCCGCCTTGACCTCGCGCCCCAGGAACCACTGCAGCGAGCAGGTGTTGACGAGCTGGTCGAGCGCGCTGCCGGACAGCGCCACCGGCCGGTCGCGGTGGCGCAGCGGCACCTCGCTGTGCGTGGGCTCGTACAGGCCCCACCAACTGGAGGGGTGGGCCGCGGGGACGAGCGGCCGCCCGTCCTCGTCGCGCAGCGCTGCGAGCCGCGCCAGCCGCTCGGCGGCGGCCTCCCGCAGGGCGTCCGAGGCGTCCGGGTCGACGGTGGTGGCGCGCAGCTCGGCGACGAGCGCCGCGACCGACAGCGGGCGGCGCGGCCGCTGGGTGACGTCGGCGGGGGTGACGCCCAGCTCGGTCAGGAACCGGGAGGGCTGGTCGCCGTCGTCGGAGGCCGCCTTGACGGCGGTGACCACCAGCCGGTCCCTGGCGCGGGTCGCCGCAACGTAGAACAGCCGCCGCTCCTCGGCCAGCAGCGCGCCCGGCGTCAGCGGCTCGGCGAGCCCGTCCCGGCCGATCCTGTCCGCCTCCAGGAGCGAGCCGCGGCGCCGCAGATCGGGCCACAGCCCCTCCTGGACGCCCGCGACCACCACCAGGCGCCATTCCAGCCCCTTGGAGCGGTGCGCGGTCATCAGCCGCACGGCGTCGGGGCGGGCGACGCGGCGCGAGAGGGTGTCGGCGGCGATGTCCTGGGCGTCGAGCTGGTCGAGGAAGTTGAGCGCGCCACGGCCGCCGGTGCGCTCCTCCGCGCGCGCGGCGGTCTCGAACAGCGCGCACACCGCGTCCAGGTCGCGGTCGGCGTTGCGCCCACCGGCCCCGCCGCGCTGGGCGGCGCCCTCCAGCCGCCCGGGCCAGGGGGTGCCGTCCCACAGCTCCCACAGCGCCTGTTCGGCGGTGCCGCCGCCCGCCAGGGACTCCAGCGCCTTGCGCAGCAGCAGGCCGAGCCGCTGGGCGCCGCGCGCGTACGCCGGGTCGTGGACGGCCAGCCGCTCGGGCGCGGCCAGCGCCTCGGCGAGCAGGTCGTCGGAGGGGCGCGGCACGGACTGTCCGGCGGCCCGCTCCTCCTCGCGCAGGGCGCGGCCGAGCTTGCGCAGATCGGCGGCGTCCATGCCGCCCAGCGGGGAGGTGAGCAGGGTGAGGGCGGTCTCGACGCCGAGGGCGGCGGTCAGCCCGCCGGAGTCCGGCAGCGCGGCCGTGGCGGCGGCCCGCAGCGCGGTCAGCAGGGGGGCCACGGCGGGTTCGTGGCGCAGCGGGATGTCGTCGCCGTCTACCTCGATGGGCACCCCGGCGGAGGTGAGCGCCCGGCGTAGACCCGGCAGCGAGCGCCCCCCGGCGCGCACCAGGACGGCCATCTCACTCCAAGGCGCCCCGTCCTCCAGATGGGCGCGGCGCAGGATGTCGGCGACGTTGTCCAGTTCGGCGCCCGCGGTGGGGTACGTGAACACCTCGACGCGGCCGCCGCCGCGAGCCGCCGTCAGCTCCCGGTGGGCGCGCACGGCGTGCGCCGGGAGGCGGGTGAGCGGCATCCGGCCGGTGATGAGCCGGGTCGCGGCGAGCAGCCGGGCGCCCGAGCGGCGCGAGGTGGTGAGGACCTCCACGGGCGCCGGACGGCCGTCCGCGCGCGGGAAGTCGTCCCGGAAGCCGAGGATGCCGTTCACATCGGCGCCCCGGAAGGCGTAGATCGACTGATCGGGATCGCCGAACGCCACGAGCGTTTTCCCATGGCCCGCCAGCGCGCGCAGCAGCCGGGTCTGGGCCACGTCCGTGTCCTGGTACTCGTCCACGAACGCCACGTCGTAGCGCGCGGCCAGCTCCGCCGCGACCTCCGGCCGCTCGGCGAGCAGCACCGCGCGGTGCACCAGCTCCGCGTAGTCCAGCACGCCCTGGGCGTCCAGGATGTCCAGGTACTCGGCGAGGAAGTCCGCCGCCGCGCCCCAGTCCGGGCGCCCGGTGCGGGCCGCGAACTCGCCCAGGGCCCGAGGGCCGAGCCCCAGCTCGCGGCTGCGCGCGAGCACCGCGCGCACCTCGTCGGCGAAGCCTCGGGTGGTCAGGCAGGCGCGCAGATCGTCGGGCCAGCGGACCGAGGCGCGCCCCGAGCGCTCCAGGTCGGCCTGCCCGGCCAGCAGCTCCCGTACGACGACGTCCTGCTCGGGGCCGGACAGCAGCCGCAGCGGATCGGCGAACAGGTCGACGTCCTGATGGGCGCGGACCAGCGCGTAACAGAAGGAGTGGAAAGTGGTGGCGCGCGGACCGGTCGCACCGCCCAGCCGGGCCGCCATCCGGTCGCGCAGCTCGACGGCCGCCTTGCGGCTGAAGGTGAGGACCAGCATCCGCTCCGGGTCGGCGCCGCCGCGCACCCGCCGGGCGACCGTCTCCACGAGCGTCGTGGTCTTCCCCGTGCCCGGCCCGGCGAGCACCAGCAGCGGACCGCCCGCGTGCTCAACCACGGCGCGCTGCCGTGCGTCCAGGACAGGGGGGGCCACCGGATCCGGCCGACGGCGGACCAGGCGGTACGTGCCCGGGGACGACGGCCGTACGAACGGCTGCCGTCCCCGCCGCTGTCGCGGCAGGGACGAGGAGGAGGAACTCACGTGGATCGCCGGTCCTGGTGGGTTGGCTGGGTGCGGGACAGCGTCTCATGCGCCATGGGGCGTCACCCGAATGGCTGTGGACAACCGCTACGGGGCTCCTGCGGCGTCCCCACGCTCCGTACCGCCCCTACCGTCCGTGCCGTCCCAGCGGGCCCGGCGCATGTCGATCTTCGGCAGATGGCCCTCGGCCGAGCGCGGCGCCGCGCGCAGCGGAGTGCCCTCCTCGCGGTAGTGGCCGAGGGCGCGCAGCTCGCTGCCGGGCAGCAGCGCGCCGTCCGCGCGCACCACGCGCCACCACGGCACGGCGCCCCCGTAGAGGGCCATCACCCGCCCCACCTGGCGCGGGCCGCCCTCCTCCAGCCACTCGGCGATATCCCCGTAGGTCATCACCCGGCCCGGCGGGATCAGCTCGGCGACGTCCAGCACCCGCTCCGCGTACGCGGGCAGCTCGTCGGCGGCCCGCGGCTCCTCGCTCTCCCGGCTCATCCCGCCCATCCTGCCGCACACCACCGACACCGCCCCCGACGACGACACCAACGCCGACACCGCCCCCGCCCCGCGCGGTACCGTCGAAGGCTCTGCGGACGGCGTCAGGGGTTCGATCACGCATGGTGCGGGAAGTCACTACGGGGCGTGCGATCCGTGGCTCACATCCCCGAAATGCACCCTGATGCCCTCCTCCGCAGCCCGGGCATGCCACCATCTTCCGGGCGGTGACTGGTGATACGAGATCAAGAAGAGACGGCGAAGCAGCAGGGTGCGCAGGCTCCGGAAGAGGAGCCCCGCACCCCTGAGGCGCTGCCGTGCTCCGACGGCTGCGACGACGATCCGGACGGCCCGCAGGGACACAACGAGCGCGTCTCCGGTGACGAACCGCTGCTGCCCGCCCGGGTCCACCGCCCCTCCGACCTGATGCGGCTGCTGCTCGGCGCGCTGGGCATCGGCATCGTCCTCGCCGTCGCGGCCTTCGCGCACGGCACCACCGCCGGGCTGGAGAAGGACATCGGCCACGGCGCCAACCAGGCGCCCCCGCTGATGATCGACTTCGCGGGGCTGACGGCCAGCATCGCCGTGCTCGTCCTGCCGGTGGCGTTCGCGATCGAGCGGCTGGTCAAACGGGACGGGCTGCGCATCGCGGACGGCGTCCTGGCCGCCGTCCTCGCCCACGGCATCTCCCTCGCCACCGATCTCTGGGTCGCCAGGGCCGCGCCCGACTCGATCCGCGAGGCCCTCACCCAGACCGCGCCCGGCGGCGCCCTGAGCGATCCCGTGCACGGCTACCTCGCCCCGGTGATCGCCTATATGACGGCCGTCGGAATGGCGCGCCGCCCGCGCTGGCGGGTCGCCATGTGGGGCGTCCTGCTGCTCGACGCGTTCGCGGTGCTCGTCGGCGGCTACACCACCCCGTTCGCGATCATCATCACGGTGCTCATCGGCTGGACCGTCGCCTACGGCACGCTCTACGCGGTCGGCTCCCCCAATGTCCGGCCCACCGGCCAGAACCTGCTCGCCGGGCTGCGCCGGGTCGGCTTCAACCCGGTCAGCGCCGCGCGCGCCGAGGAGGCCGTCGACGAGCACGGCAACCACAGCGACCGGGGCCGCCGCTATCTGGTCACCCTGGAGGACGGGCCGCCGCTGGACGTCACCGTGGTCGACCGCGAGCAGCAGGCCCAGGGCTTCTTCTACAGCGTCTGGCAGCGGCTGACGCTGCGCACGATCACCCCGCCGCGCAGCCTCCAGTCGCTGCGCCAAGCCCTGGAGCAGGAGGCGCTGCTCGCGTACGCGGCGATCGCGGCGGGCGCCAACGCGCCCAAGCTGATCGCCACCTCCGAGCTGGGCCCGGACGCCGTGATGCTGGTCTACGAGCACATCGGCGGCCGCCCCCTGCACGCCCTGCCGGACGAGGCCATCACCGACGAGCTGCTGGCCGGGGCCTGGCACCAGGTGCAGGCGCTCCAGTCGCGCCGCATCGCCCACCGGCGGCTGGACAGCGACGCCCTGCTGGTCGACCGCTCCGGCACGGTCATCCTGACGGATCTGCGCGGCGGCGAGATCGCGGCGGGCGACGTGGTGCTGCGGATGGACATCGCGCAGCTGCTGACCACCCTGGGGCTGCGGGTGGGCGCCGAGCGCTCCGTGGCCGTCGCGGTCGACGTCATCGGCCCGGACGCGGTCGCCGACAGCCTCCCCCTGCTGCAGCCCCTCGCCCTCGGCCGGGCCACCCGGGCGACGCTGCGCCACCTCGCCCGGGAGCGCGCCCAGCGGCAGCGGGAGGCGGTCCTGGAGGCATCCCGCGCCGCCAAGGAGGCCAAGGCGCGGGAGGCCGAGGAAGCCGAGGAGGCCGGGGGCGAGACCGAGGGCGGGCGCAAGGCCGAGCCCGCCGTCAGCGACCGTAAGACGGCCAAGGCCGAGAAGCAGGCCGAGAAGCGGGCGATCGACGAGGCCCTGGAGGAGGCCCGCGAGGAGGATCTGCTCGCCCAGATCCGCCGCCAGGTGCTGCTGGTGCGGCCGCAGGCGCCGATCGAGCCGGTGCGGCTGGAGCGCATCAAGCCGCGCACCCTGGTCAGCTTCTGCGCGGGCGCCTTCGCCGCGTACTTCCTGCTGTCCCAGTTCACCCACGTCAAGCTGGGCGCCCTGGTCGCCGAGGCCAACTGGATCTGGGTGGTGTTCGCGCTCCTCTTCTCCGCGCTCACCTATGTGGCCGCCGCCCTGAGCCTGCTCGGCTTCGTCCCCGAGAAGGTGCCGTTCGGGCGTACGGTCCTGGCGCAGGTCGCCGCCTCCTTCGTGAAGCTGGTGGCCCCCGCGGCGGTCGGCGGCGTCGCCCTCAACGCCCGCTTCCTGCAGCGCGCGGGGGTGCGGCCGGGGCTCGCGGTGGCGAGCGTCGGCGCGTCGCAGCTGTTCGGGCTGGCCAGCCACATCGTGCTGCTGGCCACCTTCGGCTACATCACCGGCACCGAGCGCACCCCGACGCTCTCCCCGTCCCGGACCGTGATCGCCGGGCTGCTGACGGGCGCCGTGCTGACCCTCGTGGTCACCGCCGTCCCGGCCTTGCGCAAGTTCGTCTCCACCCGGGTGCGGTCGCTGTTCGCGGGCGTCGTGCCGCGCATGCTGGACGTACTCCAGCGGCCCCGGAAGCTGCTCGCCGGAATCGGCGGCATGCTGCTGCTGACCGCCGCCAACGTGATGTGCCTCGACGCGTCCATCCGCGCGTTCGGCGGCGAGCTGAGCTACGCGAGCATCGCGGTCGTCTTCCTCGCGGGCAACGCCCTGGGCTCGGCCGCGCCCACCCCGGGCGGCGTCGGCGCCGTCGAGGCCGCCCTGATCGCCGGACTGACCTTCGCCGGGCTGCCGTACGAGGTGGCCGCGCCCGCGGTGCTGCTCTTCCGGCTGATGGTCTTCTGGCTGCCGGTGCTGCCCGGCTGGCTGGCGTTCACCCACCTCACCCGCCGAGAGTCGCTGTAGGTCGTACGGCACGTCCTCACCCGTACGCCCGCGCTGTGCGCGCGCGACCCCGCCGCGCCCCGCAGGATGGCGGTACGCCGCCACCCCGGGAGAGCCGCCGTGTCCCGACCCCTGCGCACCGGTGCGCTGTCCACCGCCGCCCTGCTGCTCGCCGCCACCGCCGGATGCGGCGGCGGCCCCGGCAGGCCGGACACCTCGGCGGGCCAGAAGCTCCACTGGGCCACGTGTCCCGTCCCCTCCGACAGCGAGGACGGGGCGACCACCAAGGCCCCGGGCCGGGAGTGGCAGTGCGCGACCCTGCACGTGCCGCTCGACTACGCGAAACCGCGCGGCGCCACGATCGGCATCGCGCTGATCCGCGCCAAGGCCACCGACCCGGACAAGCGGATCGGCTCGCTGATCTTCAACTTCGGCGGCCCCGGCGGCTCCGGCGTCGCCACCCTGCCCGCCCTCGCGAGTAGCTACAAACAGCTGCGCACCCGCTATGACCTGGTCAGTTTCGATCCGCGCGGGGTCGGCCGCAGCAAAGGGGTGCACTGTCTGGACGACCGGCAGCTCGACGCCTATTACGCGGCCGACGCCTCCCCGGACGACTCCGCCGAGGTGAAGTCCCTGGTGCGCCGGGTCAAGACCTACGCCTCGGGTTGCGAGAAGCGGTCCGGCGCGGTGCTCCCGTACGTCGGCACCACCAACGCCGCCCGCGACATGGACGTGATGCGCCGCGTCCTCGGCGACCGCAAGCTGTACTACTTCGGCGTCTCCTACGGCACCGAACTGGGCGGCGTCTACGCCCATCTGTACCCCGAGAAGGTGGGCCGGGCGCTCTTCGACGGGGTCGTGGACCCCACCCAGACCCCCGAACAAGGCGCCCTCGGCCAGGCGAAGGGGTTCCAGCTGGCGCTGGGCGACTACCTGAAGGAGTGCCGTGGCACCGCCGGGGCACGATGTCCGACCCAGGCCCAGATCCAGGCCCTGCTGAAGCGCCTCGACCGCCATCCGGTGGCGGGCAGCGGCAACCGGAAGCTCACCCAGACGCTGGCCGACGGGGGCATCGCGCAGTCCCTGTACTCACGCGACTTCTGGCCGTACCTCACCCAGGGCATCGCCGGGGCCCGGCAGGGCGACGGCGGGATCCTGCTGGCCCTCGGCGACGCCATGAACGGACGCGACGAGAACGGCGACTACAGCACGCTGCAGGCCTCGCTCAACGCCGTCACCTGCGCCGACTTCAAACAGCGCTACACCCTGGCCGACATCCGGGAGAAGCTGCCCACCTTCCGCAAGGCGTCCCCGGTGTTCGGCGACTTCATGGCCTGGAGCCTCACCCAGTGCACCGACTGGCCCGTACGCGGCGCCTGGACCACCCCCGACGTGCGGGCCCGCGGCGCCGCCCCCATCCTGATCGTCGGCAACACCGGTGACCCGGCCACGCCGTACGCCGGGGCGCGGAAGATGGCCGACGAACTGGGGCCCGGGGTAGGCGTCCAGCTCACCTACAAGGGCGAGGGGCACGGGGCGTACGACAGCGGCAGCGGCTGTGTGCGCAAGACCGTGAACGCCTATCTGCTGAACGGCCGGGTGCCGGAGAACGGCAAGGTCTGCACCTAGCCGGGCCGCCGTCGCGGCTGTGACGGTAGGGAGACCAAGCGCGCACGTCCCGCTCATACCATCCTCATAGGATCACCGACCATGCCGACCATGCCGAGTTCCCTCCGCACCATACGGACCAGGGCGCTGGTCTCCGCGACCGCCATGGTCACCCTCATCGCCGTCGCGGGCTGCAGCGGCGGCGGAAAGGACCAGGGGAAGGCGTCGTCCGGGCCCTCGTCCGACGCCTCGTCCACCGCCCCGGCCGCTCCCCCGGGCGCCTCCGGGCTGCCCCGCTCGCTCACGGCCCAGCAGCCGCACTGGAAGGGCTGCGCGGCGCCGACCGCGCTCCAGGGCACCGGCAAGGCGCCGGGCGACGACTGGGAGTGCGCCGACCTCAAGGTGCCGCTGGACTGGGCGAAGCCGGGCGGAGAGACTTTTCGCCTCGCCATGATCCGCGCCAAGGCCACCGATCCGGAGAAGCGGATCGGCTCCCTGGTGTTCAACTTCGGCGGCCCCGGCGGCTCCGGCGTCTCCTCCCTGCCCGGATTCAGCGGGGATTACGACAAACTGCGCACCCGCTACGATCTGGTGAGCTTCGATCCGCGCGGGGTCGGCGAAAGCGACGGAGTCACCTGCCGGAGCGACAAGGAGATCGACGCCGCGGAGGCGGTGGACGGCACTCCGGACGACGCCGCCGAAATCAAGGCGGCCACCGCCGACGCGAAGAAATACATCGCCGGGTGCGAAAAGCGCTCCGGGAAGGTGCTCCCGCATGTGGACACCGTGAGCGCCGCCCGCGACATGGACCTCATGCGGCAGGTGCTCGGCGACCGGAAGCTCTCGTATTTCGGTATCTCCTACGGCACCGAACTCGGCGGCGTCTACGCCCATCTGTATCCGCGGCATGTGGCGCGCGCGGTCCTCGATGCCGTGGTCGACCCGTCCGCGGACACCGAACAGGGCTCCCTCGCCCAGGCCAGGGGGTTCCAGCTCGCGCTGGACAACTATCTCAAGGACTGCGCCAAGAAGGGGCCCGCCTGCCCGGTCGGCGACGATCCGAAGGCGGGCACCGAGAAAATCGTCAAGCTGCTGAAGAAGCTCGACAAGAAGCCCCTCGAAACCGACAGCGGCCGCAAGCTCACCCAGGGAGGGGCGCTCGGCGGTATCGCCGCCGCGCTCTACTCCAAGGACAGCTGGAAGTACCTGACGCTGGGTCTTCAGGAAGCGCTGACGCTCGACAAGGGAAATCTGCTGCTCGCGATGGCGGATTCGATGTCCGGCCGCGACGAGAACGGCCGCTACAGCAATATCAACGCGGCCAATACGGCGGTCAACTGCGCCGACGAGAAAGAGCGCTACACGGTGAGCGAGGTGAAGAAGCGGCTGCCCCGGTTCCGGGAGACCTCGAAGGTCTTCGGCGACTATCTGGCCTGGTCCCTGCTCGCCTGCACCGGCTGGCCGGTCACCGGGAAGACGGACAGCCCGGACGTGAGCGCCAAGGGCTCCGCGCCGGTCCTCGTCATCGGCAACACCGGCGACCCGGCCACCCCGTACGAGGGCGCCCGGACGATGGCCCGCGAGCTGGGCCGGGGCGTGGGCGTCGAGGTCACGTACCGGGGGCAGGGCCATGGCGCGTACAACAGCGGCAACGCCTGCATGACGAAGACCGTGAACGCCTATCTGCTCGACGGGAAGGTGCCGCCCGGCGGCAAGACCTGCGGATGAGCGACGAGGGGCCCGGACCGTCCGATGCGACGGTCCGGGTCACACCCAACACGGGGTGACTTTTATAGGGTTTGGGGGTGAATGA
>NZ_JBHWJI010000072.1:0-10546 GCF_042731515.1 Streptomyces sp. NPDC059850 | reverse complement strand
ACACCCTGCACCAACCCGGTTACCGCATATCTGCTCGCGGGGAGGGGCCCGCCCGGCGCAAACACCGGCGGTTGCGCGCCGCGGGGCCCGCACCGCCCGTGGCGCCGGCCCGCGCCCCTCTCACACAGCTGTCAGTAGATCGGCTTGTCGGGCTCGATCTGGTTGACCCAGCCGATCACGCCGCCGCCCACGTGGACGGCGTCGGAGAAGCCCGCGGACTTCAGGACGGCCAGAACTTCCGCGGAGCGGACACCCGTCTTGCAATGCAAGACGATCTTCTTGTCCTGCGGCATGTCCTGGAGGGCGGTGCCCATCAGGAACTCGTTCTTCGGGATCAGCCGGGCGCCCGGGATCGAGACGATCTCGTACTCGTTCTGCTCGCGGACGTCGATGATGTCGATGGCCTCGCCGTCGTCGATCCACTCCTTGAGCTGCTTGGGAGTGATCGTCGAACCGGCCGCCGCTTCCTGGGCCTCGTCCGAGACGACACCGCAGAAGGCCTCGTAGTCGATCAGCTCGGTGACCGTGGCGTTCGGGCCGCAGACCGCGCAGTCCGGGTCCTTGCGGACCTTGACCTGGCGGTAGGTCATCTCCAGGGCGTCGTAGATCATCAGGCGGCCGAGCAGCGGGTCGCCCGCGCCGGTGAGCACCTTGATGGCCTCGGTGACCTGGATGGAGCCGATGGACGCGCACAGCACGCCCAGGACCCCGCCCTCGGCGCAGGAGGGGACCATGCCGGGGGGCGGGGGCTCCGGGTACAGGCAGCGGTAGCAGGGGCCGTACTCGGACCAGAAGACGGACGCCTGGCCGTCGAACCGGTAGATCGAACCCCAGATGTACGGCTTGTTCAGCAGCACGCACGCGTCGTTCACCAGGTAGCGGGTGGCGAAGTTGTCGGTGCCGTCGACGATCAGGTCGTACTGGGAGAAGATCTCCATCACGTTGTCCGCCTCGAGGCGGCCCTCGTGCAGCACGACGTTCGTGTAGGGGTTGATGCCGAGGACGGTGTCCCGCGCGGACTGCGCCTTCGGGCGGCCGATGTCCGACTGGCTGTGGATGATCTGGCGCTGCAGGTTGGACTCGTCGACCTCATCGAACTCGATGATGCCGAGCGTGCCCACACCGGCGGCGGCCAGGTACATCAGGGCGGGCGAGCCGAGACCGCCCGCGCCCACACAGAGCACCTTGGCGTTCTTCAGCCGCTTCTGGCCCTCCATGCCGACGTCCGGGATGATCAGATGGCGTGAGTACCTGCGGACCTCGTCGACGGTGAGCTCGGCAGCCGGCTCGACCAGGGGTGGCAGCGACACAAGGACTCCGTAGTGAGTAGGAGCGGGCTAAACGGTTCACCCCCGCGTGAGCGGGGAGGTTGTCTTCTCGTCTCCTCGTAACACTGCCACGCCCCATCTCATTCCATGACACACGGTCCGATGCGCGAGACGACATCGTCCCAGTGGCCGGGCAGCGTCTCCCAGAGGGCGGCGGAGCCCGCGCGCTGGCCCGGGCGGGTCGTGCGGTCCGTGAGGAAGACCGTGCCCGCCCCCTGCCAGCGGGCGATGCGCAGCGCCTCGTCCAGATGCGGCCGGGGCACCCCGTGCACCAGGTGGCAGAACCGTTCGGGCGGATAGCCCGCCGTCCACTCGGCGACCTGGGACCAGCGGTAGTCGGCCCACCGGCCGCGGAAGGTCACCAGCTGGTCGGCGATCTCCGCGTAGTCCTGGTACGGATGGGTGTCCTGGCCCAGCACCGTGTACGCCCCGCCGCGCAGCGCGCGCAGCGTGGTGACGATCCGGCGGACGTCGGCCAGCCCGGGGCGCTCCGACGGGCAGCGGTCCAGATAGAAGCCGTCGGGCCGGTACCAGTCCAGGTAGCGGGTGGCGTCCGAGACCAGCTCGCCGAACGGGCGGGCGCCGAACCGCAGGTCCAGCCGCCCCAGCACCCGCACGCCCGCGGTGCGCAGCCGGGCCACCGCGGCGGCGCAGTACGGGTCGGGGCACGAGCCGGGGCCGCGCGCGACGTCCAGGACGGCCCAGTGCACGGGGGTGCCGCGGCGGGTCAGCTCACCCCATTCGACGGGCGCGACCAGCGGGTGCGCCCAGCCCGGCACCCCGAGGCCGAGACCGGCGGCGGGCTGGGTCCCGGCCGGGGCGCGGCGCCGGGGGCCCGGGGAGATCAGATGCGACACGCGGCCTCCATCCAGATGTCCGCGAGGGACTCCTCCAGCGGGATGCGGGAGCGCCAGCCCAGCCGGTCGCGCGCGGTGCGCACATCGGCCTGCTGCCAGCTGCCGCAGCCGTCCGGGTAGGGGTACGCGGTGGCGCCGCCGTGCTCCCCCGGCCCGGGGCCGTGACCGGGGGCGTGGCCGGGGGCGTGCGGGGTGGGCGCCGGAGCGTGCCCGGGGGCGTGCGCGGGGGCCGGGATATGGACGCCCGGGTGCAGCGGGTTCCGCCCGGGCGGGACGTCGACCTCGTGCAGGGTGCCGCCGAAGCCCGCCACCCGGGCCAGTACGGAGGCCGCCTCGCGCAGCCGGACGGCGCGCCCGGTGCCGATGTTGACGACGCCCTGCGCGGCCGACAGGGAGGCCGCGTGGACGGCCCGCGCCACGTCCCGTACGTCCACGAAGTCGCGCTGCACCCCGAGGCCGCTCAGCTTCAGCTCGCTGTCCCCGGACTGCATCGCGCGCCGCATCGCCTCGGCGAGGCGGCCGAGCGGGGAACCGGCCGGGGTGCCGGGCCCGACCGGCGAGAAGACCCGCAGCACCACCGCGTCCAGTCCGGAGCCGAGCACCAGCTCGGTCGCGGCGAGCTTGCTCACGCCGTACGGGCCGCCGGGGCGCGGCACGGCGTCCTCGGCGGTGGACGAACCGGGCTGGGACGGCCCGTACTCGGATGAGCAGCCGATCTGGACCAGCCGGGCGCCGCAGCCGCTGCGCCGCAGCGATTCGCAGACGGTCGCGACGGCCACGGTGTTGTGCCGGGTCAGCTCGCGGGCCCCGCCACGGGTCGCGCCCGCGCAGTTGATCACCACCCCGGGGTGGACCGCGTTCAGGAAGCGGGTGAGCGCGCCGGGGCTGCCGTTGGACAGGTCGAACCGTACGTCGGCGTCGTCGCCGCGCCCGAGCGCGGTGAGCTGGACGGCGGGGTCGGCCAGCAGGTGTTCGGCGACGTAGCGGCCCAGGTAGCCGCCGGAGCCGAGCAGCAGGACTCTCATCGTCGCGCCTCCCCGGGGATGGCGTGTGGGGCGGTCGTCTCGTCGCTCATGGAGGTGCTCCTCGTAGGGATGGGCGGGGGTGACGGTGTGGGGGGCGTCGTGGGGGTGTTGTGGGCCGAGGCGCGGGACAGGGCGGCGCACGCGTACACCAGCAGCGCGAGCGCGGCGGCCCCGCAGGCCACGGCGGGGACGGCGGCCGTGCCGTGGGCGGCGGCCAGCCGCCGCACCGGCTCGCCGAGGGCCGCGCAGCCCGGCAGCCGGGCGGCCCCGGCGGCGCCCAGCACGGCCGCCTCGGCCGCGCAGGCCACGGCGGTGCCGGTGGCCGCGGCGGCGCGGAAGCCGTGGACGGTGAGCAGCCGGGCGAGGAACAGCAGCCCGGCCAGCGCGGCCACGCCCGCCTCGGCGGTGAGGTCCGCGGCGGCGCCGGGCACCGCGAGCCGGGCGGCGATCACCAGCGGCGGCAGGGTGAGCAGGAAGGCCACGGCGGTGGCCGCGCACAGCGGACGGACCCCCGCCGCGAACTCGTCGAGCCCGCTGCTGGCGGCCAGCCTGCGGCGCGCCCGTACGGCGAACCAGCGGGCGCACCACGCGGCGGGGGCGACGGCGAGGCCGAGGACGACGGCGGCCCCGGCGGCCGCCGCCGGGTCGTACGGCCCGGGGGCGCCGGTGCCCGCCGTACGCCCACTGAGCCCGCCCAACAGCCAGTCGCCGCAGGCGGCGTAGGCGAGCAGCCAGCCGGTGCGCAGCGCGCCCGGCAGGCCCGCGAGGCGGCCCGCGCTACGGCCCGTTGAGCGGGCCTTCCCGCCGCGCCCGCCGGACCCGTCTCCGCCGTCGCGTCTGCCACGCCCGCCTCGGCCGCTGGTGCCGCTGCCGCGTTCGCCACGCCTGCCGGTGCCGCCAGGCCCGCCGCGTCCGCCGGTGCTACCACTGGGCCCGCCGGTGCTGCCCAGCCCGCCGGTCCCGCCGCGTCCGCCTCGGCCGCCGACGGCGAGAGGGCCCCGGCGCAGGCACAGCCACAGGGCGCCCGCCGTCAGGGCGGCACCGGTCGCGCCGACGACCGGGGTCCCGGTCCGGTACGCACCGATCACGGTCGCCACGGCCAGCCCACCGGGCAGCAGCGCGAGCAGCCCGAGCGCCGCCCGCACGGCCCAGGGCCGGGACGGGGGCTCGCAGGGAGCGTCGTCCCCGCTGTCACCGTCGCCGTCGCGCGGGACCCGCGCGTACAGCTCCTCGGCGAGCGAGAAGACATCGCGGTGCCGAAAGCGCGCGGCGGTGCGGTCGGTGACCCCGTGGGCCTCAAGACCAGCGGCGATCTCCAGCGGATCGACAGCCCGGGCGCACAGCTCGCGGTGGCGGTGCATCAGCGCCCGCACCGGATCCACCGATCCGCGCCGCCCCTTCGGACCCTGCTCATGGGCCGACGCCGGGGCGCTGGGCTGCTCGCGGCGCGCGGGCCCGGTCATGCGCCCTCCTCGGACAGGGCGGCCATGGTCCGGCCCGGCGGCGGTCCTGCCTCCGCCCACCGGGGCGTGTGCGCGAGCCCCTGACCGGCGGTCCACCGGCCGGGGATGTGGGCCTCCGCCGGGCGGGCGAACGGCAGGGGCGCGCCGCCCGCGCCGACCTCCTCGCGGCGCACCGGACAGTGCGACATCAGCTCCAGGTAGATGCCCCGGAAGGCGACCACGTTCTGCTCGGCGGTGAACAGCTCCAGCGCCCGGGCGCGCGCGGCGGCGCCCAGCCGGGCGCGGCGCTCGGGGTCGCGCAACAGCGCGAGGCAGGCGTCGGCGAGCGCCCTGGGGTTGCGCGGCGGCACCACCAGACCGGTGCCGCCGATGGCCTCGCACACCGCGCCCGCGTCCGTCGAGACCGTGGCCCGGCCGCAGAACATCGCCTCGACCAGCCCCACCGGGAAGCCCTCGACCACGCTGGACAGCACGACGACGGCGCCCGCCGCGTACGCGTCCGCCAGGGTGGGCGCCTCGGGGTCGCCGACGTGCTCGAAGGAGACCGGGTTGTCCCCGGGCGTGTGGGCGTTCGCGGCCTCGTCGGGGAAGAGGTGCTCGGCCAGGGCGCGGCAGTGGGCCGCGTAACCATCGGCCGGGTCGTCGCCGCGCCAGGCGCCGGAGCCGGGCCGGGTCTCGATGACGCGCAGCCGCGCGTCCGGCTGCCACCGGCGCACCTCGGCGAAGGCGTGCAGCAGCGCGACGACGTCCTTGGCGGGTTCGAGCCGCCCCACCCACACCAGCGTCCGGTCGTCCCCGCAGGACGCCGCTCCGGCCTCGCCGACCTCGGCGAAGCACGCGGCGTCCATCCCGGGGTAGACGGTGCGCAGCCGCTCCGGGGAGGCGCCGCACCGCTCCTGCCAGCGGCGGGCGTGGGTATTGCCGGGGGTGATGAGCACGGCCTGCGCGTACGCCTCGGCGGCCAGCCTGCCCTGGAAGGCGGCCAGCAGGGCGCGGACCGGGCCCGACCCGTCACGACCGGCCGGACGCCGCAGATAGTGCTCGCGCAGCCGTACGCCGTACTCGGTGACCAGCAGCGGCGTACCGAAGCGCCGCTTGGCCAGCAGCCCGGGCAGCGCGGCCGCGCCGCCGGAGGTGGCGTGGCACAGGTCCACACCGGACAGCCCCGGGTCGCGGCCACCGCCGCCGTACCAGTCGAGGGACAGCGGGCGCAGCGCCCGCTCCAGGGCCTCGGTCACGGCCAGCAGATCGGTGACCCGCGCGCGGTGGGCGGCGCGCGGCGCGCCGGGGGTGTGGCAGGCGCGCTCCAGGGTGCGGACGGCGTCCTCGGAGCGGAGCGCGGCGGACAGGCCGCCGCTGTCGCGGGCGAGGTCGGCGAGGCCGTGGAGGCCGCTGGCGAAACGGTCCGCCTGGGTGCCGTCCGGGCCGCCCGGCACGCTGATAGCCACCGCCAGGTCCCCGAAGTGCTCGGTGAACCGCCGCCGCTGCCGCCGCCCGTACGCCCGCCGCCGCCCGGTGGGCTCGCCCCACAGCGGCGCGGTGCGCACCCGTCGCACCTGCCCGGGCGGCTCCTCCCAGCCGACGGCCTCCTGACGGGCGTCGCGGCTCAGCGCGTAGACCTCGAAGTCGTGCTGGTCCAGTCCGCGCACGAGCCGGTCGCACCACACCCGCGCCTCACCGGTCGCATACGGGTACCCACCCTCCGTAAGCAGTCCCACGCGCATGAGCGCACCCCCGATCTCCCATGTGAGCAAGCCGTCATGCCGCGGTTCGGCACGTCGGGCAGCGGGAGCACGTTATGCGCGCATGGCTATGGCGCGACGGACGGTTGTCCGTCGCGCCACCGGAAGGGGTGAACGCCCGTGACCTTCCTGGATTTCAGGCGTTGTCAGGCGCTATAACGGCCGCGAGCTGTCGGCCGGTCCCTGCGGAATGGCCGTCAGCCCTTGGGAAACGGCCAGGCGTTGGGGCGGCACGTCGCGCCGTCCGTCGCCAGGAACTTGGTCTGCTGCATCATCACCGGAGCGAGCGCGCCCTGCCGGGAGCACGTCTCGTGGTTGTGCCCGAGCCGGTGCCCGACCTCGTGGTTGATGAGCATCTGGCGGTACGAATGCATCTTGTCGTCGCCGAACGTGCTGGCGCCCTGCGCCCACCGATAGGCGTTGATCATGACGCGCTCGGTGGCCGCCGAGTCGCACGAGACGTTGTCCTCGGTGGTGTCCAGCCCGGACTTCCCGCACCACACCGCGGTGGTGCCGGGGCTCGCCAGGGTGATGACGAAGTCGGGACGCCCGGACGAGACCCGCTCGAAGGTGCGGGTGCCGCCGTGGCCCCAACTGCGGTCGTCGTTGAGCGTCTTGTGCACCGCCTCGGCGAACAGCGCGCCGTCGAGCGGCAGCCCCTTCTCGACGTCCACCCGGTAGCGCAGGACGTCGCCCTTGCCGGGCGCCTTGTCCTTCCCGGGGACGGTCGTGAAGGCGCCCGAGCCCTTGAGCTTCGGGTCGAGCGGGAACAGGGCGGCCATCTTCTGGTCGTACGTGGCGAGTTGGGGGGACGCGGAGGCGGACGGGGCGGTCCGGCCGTCCTTACCGGCCGACACGGCGCCCTCGCCGCCGCGCTCCGTACCGCCCTTGGACCGCGCCTTGTCGTCGCCCTGCGGACCGTTCGCCACCTGTCCGGCCACCACGACGGCCAGCACGGTGGTCACGGCCGCCGCGGCGATACCGGTGAACGTGCGGCTCTTGCCGCCCTTGGTGACGCCGCGCGCGCCCTTGCCCGCGAGGTCGGACCCGTCGGCCCCGTCGGCAGCCGTGGCCGTGCCGTCGTCGAGGCCGTCCGCGGCGTTCTTACGGGCGTCATCGGCACCCGCGCCGGGGCTGGTACGGCGGGGCGGCGGTACGGCTCCGGGCGCACCGGCGGCGAAGACGTCCTCGCCATCGGTTTCCAGGGCGTCGGCGCCAGTGCCGGTGGCGTCGAACGCCTGCAGGTACTCCTTGCGGGGCCCGGGCATCAGCCCGCCCGCGCCGCCCCCGGAGGTGCCACCGGACGGGCCACCGGCGGCGGGTCCGGCGGGGCGCTCCGGCGCGTTCATGGTGGCGGTGCCGAAGGCACTCCAGCCGCCGCTCTGCTGTTCACGGCGCCCGGGGCCTGCCGGGTGCCCGGACGGCCCGGACGACCCGGCGGAGCGTCGCCGACGTCCTGCGCCGGGGGCGGAATCCGCCTCGGCGGACCCGGGGTCCCGGTCCTCCTGGCTGCCCCGTGCGCTGTGCTTACCCACGCGCCGCACCGCTCCCGTCTGTTCCGGGCACCGGTACGCCCCGTATCTTCCGGCTGTCCCGTCTGTCTCGTGCTTCTTGTGCTTCTTGTGCTTCTTGCGCTTGTCGTTCGTCTCGTCCGTCGACGTCGTCGAGCAGTTCGCGCATACCGCGCGCCACTACGTCGGGGTACTCCATCATCGCCACATGCCCGGCGTCCAACAGCGTCAACAGGCGCGAGTCGCGGAAGGTTGCGCTAGCCCGCCGGGCCATCCGGAAGGCCACCAGCTGGTCGCGCATACCGTAGACGAGCAGCGTGGGCGCGAGGACCCGCTCGGCCTGCCGCCACATCGAGTACTGGCCGCCGAGAGCATAGGTGTCGATGAGGCCGCGCGCCGAACGGGCGAGCGCGTCCCAGAAGTACGGGAGCGCCAGCCGCCGCTCGTACTCCTCGACCGCCAGCGCGAAGTCCTCCCGGCTGACCTGCCGGGGGTCACCGTAAGTGAGCGCCAGCAGCTCCCAGGTGCGCCGCTCCGCGTCCCAGTCGCGGGTCGCGCGGCTGAAGAGGCGGGTCGCCCCGGGGATCGCGAGCAGCCCGGTGGGCACCGCGGTGCGCTGCGGGCGCCGCTCGGGCAGCGCGGGCGAGACGAGGGTGAGCGTGCGCACCAGGTCCGGCCGCACGGCCGCGACGCGGATGGCGATCGTGCCGCCCATCGAGTTTCCGGCCAGATGTACGGGGCCCCGGCCGCTCGCGTCGAGGTGGCGGATGATGGCCCGGGCGTGGCCGGTGATGGAGTAGTCGCCGTCGTCGGGCGGCGGGGAGTCACCGAATCCGGGCAGGTCAGGGCACTCGATATCGAGCCGGTCTGCGAGCTGTTCCATCAGCGGCGACCAGTTCTGCGAACAGCCGCCCAGCCCGTGGACGAACAGCGCGGGCGGCAGCCCGGAAACCTCCGGCGGGCGGGTACGCACGTTCAGCGTGAGACCGGGCAGGCTGGTGGTACGCAGCTTTTCACCCGCACCGACCCGCACGGGCCGCGCGGGGGGCACCGCGGCAACGATGCGGGCTTCCGGCGGCTCGGTCGAAGACATGCGCCAATGTTACGAGACGATCACATGGCTGACCGTGTGTTCACCCTCACAGACCACGTAGCGTCCGAAAGTGACCTCTCCTAGGCTCGTAAGTACACAGGGGCGATCTCCTGCCTCTGGGAAGGGGAGTACATGTCCGTCGATCCGAGGGACCCCGAGACCTTCGCGAACGCCCTGGAGGACAACGACAGCTCGGCCCCCTACAGCGTCGAAGCCCCCGAGGCGGACGCCGCCGAGCAGCACCACGACCTCGTCCCCCACCGCGACGACCGCCGGAGCGCCGACGAACCGCTGGAGGCCAACGAGGCCGATCGCGCCGAGCAGGCCCGGGTCGTCGAGGAAAACGAGGAGGACTATCGATGACCAGCACCATTTATGGGCTTTTCATAGAGTCCAGTCCGTGAAAACTTCCGCACGGACCGCGCGCGGCCCTGTTACCCAAAAGTACGATGGCGGGCGCGGTGGACACCGTGCTCGCAACATTCAATGGGAGGCGGCGTGACAGCCATCGAGCAGACCGAGGCGCGCCCGCGGGGTACGCGCCTGCCGCGCCGAGCCCGACGCAACCAGCTCTTGGGCGCCGCCCAGGAGGTCTTCGTCGCACAGGGCTACCACGCGGCCGCGATGGACGACATCGCCGAGCGTGCGGGAGTCAGCAAGCCCGTGCTCTACCAGCACTTCCCGGGCAAGCTGGAGCTGTACCTCGCCCTGCTCGACCAGCACTGCGAGGCCCTGCTGCAGGCGGTCCGTACCGCGCTCGCCTCGACCACCGAGAACAAGCAGCGGGTCGCGGCCACGATGGACGCGTACTTCGCGTACGTCGAGGAGGAGGGCGGCGCCTTCCGGCTCGTCTTCGAGTCCGACCTCACCAACGAGCCCGCCGTGCGCGAGCGCGTGGACCGGGTCTCGCTCCAGTGCGCCGAGGCGATCAGCGAGGTCATCGCCGAGGACACCGGGCTCTCCAAGGACGAGTCCATGCTGCTGGCCGTCGGCCTCGGCGGCGTCTCGCAGGTCGTCGCGCGCTACTGGCTCTCCAGCGGCAGCACCGTCCCCCGGGACACCGCTGTGCAGTTGCTCACGTCGCTCGCCTGGCGCGGCATCGCGGGCTTCCCGCTGCACGGGGCGGAGACCGGGACTTAAGCCTGTTCGCTGCGGGCTTGTCCCGCTCGGCCCAGCGGGCCCGTTTCCCGGGCTAATGTGTGCTGCGTACAGCGCGGACGCCGCGCACAACGACCGTCGGAGGGACAAGGCCGTGGAGGTCAAGATCGGCGTGCAGCACGCGCCCCGCGAGATCACCCTGGAGAGCGGGCAGTCCGTCGAGGACGTCGAGCGCGCGGTGTCCGACGCGCTCGCCGGGAAGGCGCCGCTGCTGAGCCTGGTGGACGAGCACGGCCGCAAGGTCCTGGTTCCGGCCGACCGGCTCGCCTACGTCGAGATCGGTGAGCCGAGCGCCCGCAAGGTCGGCTTCAGCGCGCTCTGAGCGGTCCACAGCGACGGCGGCGGGGCCCGGTGGGATATCTCTCCCAC
>NZ_JBHWJI010000071.1:0-45529 GCF_042731515.1 Streptomyces sp. NPDC059850 | reverse complement strand
CGAACCGGCCCGCGGGCACCCGCCCGCCCCCGGGCCCGCCGACGCGGCGCGGGCGGCCGAGTCGGCGTACGACGCGGAGCGGCGCGCCGCCGAGGCGCTCGGCGCCGAGCCGCGCCTCATCGAGCTGCTGGGCCTTCCCCAGCCCACCGCAGCCATCCCCGCCGCCCGCGCCTCGGCCGCCGAGTCCCCGCGTACGGGCTGGATCACGGTCCGGGTGGACGACGACCCCGACGCGGACGACATGCTGGGCCTGTCCCAACTCCCCGCCGCCTTCCGCGCGGACCCCGCCACCCGCTCCCAGGACGAAGGCGCGCTGGACCCCACCGCCGACCACGAGTACGCCCCCGACACCCCCCACGAAGCCCGAGGCCCGCGCACGGCGTTCGCCGTCGAGGAGGGAAGCCCGGACGACGCGCCCCACGAGGCGGCCCCCGGCGATCCCGCCCCCAGCGGCCGCACCCACCCCGCAGACTCCCGCCCCCGGGGCCGAGTGACGGTCCGCATCGAGGACGGGCCCGCCGCCCCGGAAGACGGCGACGGCACGCAGGCCACCGGCCCCCGACCAGCGGGCCGGGACGCAGCCCGTGCGGGGGAGGAGCGGCCGGAGACCGGCGCTGCGGATGGCGCTGGGGCCGAGGGCACCGGCGCCCGCATGCGGGCCACTGGCGCTGCGGATGAACGCGGCGTGTCGTCGTCGGCCGGGGCCGAGCGCTGGGGTGCGCCCACGGCGCGTGCGGGCGACGGCGCCGTCTCCGGCACCGGCCGTGCGCGGGGCACCAGTGCGGCGGACGAGAGCGCTGGCCCGGTCGCTGACTCCGTTGTGGCGGAGGCCGATTCGCAGGCTGCGCGGGGCGGCACGGACGCCCGTACCACCCGCACGCGGGCCACCGACGGCGTGGGCGAGAGCGGTGTGCCAACCGCTGCGCGCGTGTACGCGGCCGATTCGCCGCCGCCCGGGCGGGTGTCGGCCCGGGTCGGGGACGACAGCGAGGGCGACGGCGGCGACCCGACGGCCGCCGAGGCCGACGCCGACGAGCAGGCGCCGGAATCCGGTCAACCGCACCCAGCGGAAGACGCGCAGGACTGCTGGGACCCCGAGGTCGGGGACGGCGAGACGGGGCCCGCTGCCCCGGACAACGCGCCGCCGCGGCGGCCCGTGGGCGACGGGCCGCTGACCGCCGAGGAGCTGGACCGGAACGCCGACGCGCTGCGGGAGCTGCTGGAGGAGAGCGTGGCCTCCGCCGAGCGGCAGCTGTTCGACCTGCGGACCGCCGCCGCCGACGACTCCCGCATCCTCGCCGCGCTCGGCGACGGCGGGCTGCTGCCGCCCAGCACCGACGTGCTGGCCGCCGTCGAGTACCTGGGCGAGCACGGCATCCCCGCCCTGCCCGGCTGGCGCTACCTGGCCCAGGCCGTCGACCCCGTCGACCACGCGGCCGTGCTCGCGGCCCGCCCCGAGCTGGTGGATGGCGTCGTCATCACGGACCCCGACACCCACGCCCGCGCCCGCGAGGTGCTGGCGCAGGCGTCGCTGCTGCCGCGTTCGGCCGTCGCGGTCGGGACGGCCGCCGCGCTGCTCGCGCCGACGCCCGCGCCCGAAGAAGGCGCGGAGAGCGGGGTGTTCCTCGTACCGCCGAACCCGGCGATGCACGACGAGCGCGCCGCCGACGACGAGCGGCGCGGGCTGCGGGACCGGGCCACCGCGCGGGACGAGGAGATCCGGGCGCTGGCCGCCCGGCTGGGCGGGGACCGGGCGCTGGCGGCCCGGCTGGCGTCGTGGCGCGACGGCTGCCCGGCCGGGCGGCTCACCGAGCTGGCGGCGGCGGCCGAGGGTGCCGCGGAGTCGGCCGAGGCGGCGCAGCGGGAGCTGGTGGAGGCGCGTACGGCCCGGGCCGAGGCGGACGAGGCGGCCACCGAGGCGGCCCGGGTGCGGGACGAGCGGCAGGAGGCCGCACAGCGGGCCCGCCGGGTGGCGGACGCGCTGGCGGGCCTCGCCTACCGGCTGCGCGAGCGCGCCAACTGGCAGACCCGGCTGCGCGAACTCGCCGACGAGGCGGCCGAGGCCGAGGAGCAGGCCGCCGCCTGCGTGGACCGGGCCCGCGCCGCCGACGAGGACCGGCGCGCGGCCCAGCGCGCGGCCGACGACGCGCACCGCACCGCCCGCGCCCTGCGCGCCGAGCGGGCGGAGATCGCGGGCGCGCCCGACGACCTGGGTGAGGACACCGAGCCGCCCACCGCGTCGCTGCCCGCGCTGCGCGAGGCGTACCGCGCGGCCTCCCAGGTGTACGAGAAGGTCGGCGTCGGCGCCGACCTGCGGGCCGAACAGGCCCGCGCGGAGAGCGACGAGAGCGCGGCGCTGGCCAGCCTCGACCGGCTCACCAACAAGGTCCGCACCCGCGCCGCCCAGCTCCTGGAGGGCACGGACGGGGCGGACGGCCCGTCCCGGCAGGCCGCCGCGGCCCGCGCCGAATCGCTCGTCCAGATGCTGGAGACCCGCGCGTCGACGGCGAGCGAGCAGCTCGGGCGGCTGCGC
Organism: Streptomyces sp. NPDC059850; assembly: GCF_042731515.1. NCBI lineage: Bacteria > Bacillati > Actinomycetota > Actinomycetes > Kitasatosporales > Streptomycetaceae > Streptomyces > Streptomyces sp. NPDC059850. The sequence continues at coordinate 42,996 of NZ_JBHWJI010000071.1, read as the reverse complement.
GGCGAGGCCGAGCGGCTGGCCCCGGCCGACGGCGACGACGCCCACACCGTCCTGCCGGACGAGATGGCACCGGCCGACGCGGAGCAGGCGAAGGAGCTGCTGCGCACGGCCAACGGCGAACTGGCCGCCCGTACGGACGCGCTGGACACCGCCCGCACCGCCCACGCCGACCTGCTGCGCGCCCACCGCTCCGCCGAGGACGCGGCGGGCGGTTTCGACGAGACCGCCGCCCTGCTGCGGGACCTGCTCCGCGACGGCCCGGGCGCCGAGGACGACGGCGAGCGCCCCGACCCGTACGCGGGCGGCCTGGACGAGGCCCGGCAGGCGGCCACCGAGGCCCGCCGCTCGCTGCGCGGCTGCGCGGCCGATCTGTCGGGCGCCGAGTCGTCGGTCCGGGAGGCGAGCGACGTCCTCGTACGGCACGCCAACTCCACCCGCTACGAGCAGGTCCGCACCCCGGCCCGCCAGCAGATCCGCGAACTGCCCGCGGCCGCGCTGCCCGAGCACGCCGCCGCCTGGGCGGACGCGTTCGCGCCCCGGCTGCGCGTGCTGACCGACGAGCTGGAGCAGCTGGAGCGCAACCGCGACTCCATCGTGGACCGGCTGCGCGGCCTGGTCGAGTCCTGCCTGGCCACGCTCCGCTCGGCGCAGCGGCTCTCCCGGCTCCCGGAGGGTCTTGGCGAATGGTCGGGGCAGGAGTTCCTGCGGATCCGTTTCGACGACCCGGACCAGGCGACGCTGACGGAGCGGCTGGGCGAGGTCATCGACGAGGCGACCCACTCGGCGGTCAAGAAGAACTCCGACCTGCGCCGGGACGGCATGTCCCTGCTGCTGCGCGGTGTCTCGGCGGCGCTCCAGCCGCGCGGGGTGGCCGTGGAGATCCTGAAGCCGGACGCGGTGCTGCGCGCGGAGCGGGTGCCGGTCGGGCAGATGGGCGACGTGTTCTCCGGCGGCCAGCTGCTGACCGCCGCCATCGCCCTGTACTGCACGATGGCCGCGCTGCGCAGCAACGACCGGGGCCGCGACAAGCACCGCCACGCGGGCACGCTCTTCCTCGACAACCCGATCGGCCGCGCCAACGCCACGTATCTGCTGGAGCTGCAGCGGGCGGTGGCGGACGCGCTGGGCGTCCAGCTGCTCTATACGACGGGCCTGTTCGACACCACGGCGCTGGCCGAGTTCCCGCTGGTGATCCGGCTGCGGAACGACGCGGACCTGCGGGCCGGGCTCAAGTACATCAGCGTCGAGGAGCATCTGCGGCCGGGCCTGCCGACGCAGGACCCGGAGGGGGAGCAGGTGCACGGCCAGATTACGGCGACGCGGATGTACAAGCGCCCGGAGGGGGACGGGACGCCCGCCGACGCGGCGGAATAGAAGCACACAGCCTCAGTTCACCGTCTGGGTGCGGGTCGCCGAGGAGGCGGAGTAGCCGACGCTGCCGTTGTAGTTGGCGGTGATGGTGTGCGTCCCCTTGGGCAGCGGGTTGAACACCGCGCTGGCCGTGCCGTTCACGAGCGTCACGGTCTGCGGGGTGCGCCCGGGGATGGAGAGCGTGACGGTCCCGGTGGGCGTGCCCGAGCCGGGGGCGACGGGGGACACGGTCGCGGTGACGGTCACCTGCTGGCCCGTCGTCGAGGGGTTCGGCGAGGAGTTCACGGCCGTGGTGGTGGCCGCCTTGGTGACGGTCTGGGTGTCGGTGTCGCTGGAACTCGCGTAACTGTCGTTGCCGTTGTACGTGGCCGTGAAGGTGAACGGGCTGCCGGTGGTCGTCGTGTAGGTGTGGGTGACGAAGGCGAAGCCGAAGAAGAGCGACACCGTGGAGGTCGGGGTGCCGTCGCCGAAGGCGAAGGTGACGGTCCCGGTCGGCGTTCCGGACGGGGACGTGACGATGGCCCTCAGGGTGACCGACTCACCGACGACCGAAGGGCCGCTCAACGAGGTCGTCGTCGTGGTGGTCGCGGCCTTGGTACCGACGGTCTGGGTGTCGGTGCCGCTGGACGCGGTGTGGTTGGTGCTGCCGTTGTACGCGGCCGTGATGAGGAAGGGGCTGCCGGTCCTGCTGGCGTAGGTGTGGGTGGTGGTGGCGATGCCGCCGGAGAGGGTGGCGGTGGCGTTGCTGGTGCCGTCGCCGAAGCTGAAGGTGACGGTTCCGGTGGGGGTTCCGCTTCCGGGTGCGACGGAGGCCACGGTGGCGGTGATGGTCACCGACTGCCCGGCCGACGAGGGGTCCGGCGTGGACGTCACGGCCGTGGTGGTGGCGGCCCGGCTGACGGCCTGGGTGTCGGTCCCGCTCGACGTGGCGAAGTTGGCGTCGCCGTTGTACGTGCCGGTGATGGTGTACGGGCTGCCGGAGGTCCCGGTGTAGGTGTGGGTGGTGGTGGCGATGCCGCCGGAGAGGGTGGCGGTGGCGTTGCTGGTGCCGTCGCCGAAGGCGAAGGTGACGGTTCCGGTGGGGGTTCCGCTTCCGGGTGCGACGGAGGCCACGGTGGCGGTGATGGTCACCGACTGGCCCGCCACCGACGGATCGGGCGAGGAGGCCACGGTCGTGGTGGTGGCGGCCGCGTTGACGGTCTGGGTGTCATTCCCGGTGGACGTGGTGAAGTTGGCGCTGCCGTTGTACGTGGCCGTGACGGAGAAGGGGCTGCCGCTGCGCACGGGATAGGCGCGCGTGGCGGTGGCGACACCACCGGTCAGGGTGGCCGTGGTGCTGCCCGAACCATCCCCGAAGGTGAAGGTGACGGTTCCGGTGGGGGTTCCGGTTCCGGGGGCCTGGGGGGAGACGGTGGCGGTGAAGGTGACGTTCTGGCCGGTGACCGAGGGATCGGGCGAGGAGGCCACGGCGGTCGTCGTGGCGGCCGGGTTGACGGTGTGGGTGTCGGTGCCGCTCGACCCCGTGAAGTTGGTGTCGCCGTTGTACGTGGCGGTGATGGCGTACGGGCTGCCCGCGGCCGACACGTAGGCACGGGTGAGGGTGGCGATGCCGCCGGACAGCGGCGCCGTGGTGCTGCCCGAACCATCCCCGAAGGTGAAGGTGACGGTTCCGGTGGGGGTTCCGCTTCCGGGGGCCTGGGCGGTGACGGTGGCGGTGAAGGTGACGTTCTGGCCGGTGACCGAGGGATCGGGCGAGGAGGCCACGGCCGTCGTCGTGGCGGCGGCGTTCACGGCGTGGGTGTCGGTGCCGCTCGACCCCGTGAAGGAGGCATCCCCGCCGTAGGTGGCGCTGATGGTGTACGGGCTGCCGGAGGTGGCGGTGTAGGTGTGGGCGACGCTCGCCAGGCCCCCGGTAACGGGCGCGGTGGCGGTCGGGGTGCCGTCGCCGAAGTCGAATGTGACCGTCCCGGTGGGCGTTCCGGAGCCGGGGGCGACCGGTGCCACCGTCGCGGTGAGGGTCACGGACTGGCCCGCCACCGACGGGTCGGGCGCGGAGACCACGGCCGTCGTCGTCTCCGCCGTGGTGACGGTCTGGGTGTCGGTGCCGCTGGACGAGATGAAGCTCGCGTCCCCGTCGTAGTTCGCGGTCACCGTGTACGGACCACCGGCGGCCGCGTACGTGTGGCTGATCGTGGCGACCCCGCCGGAGAGCGGCGTCGACGCGACCGGGGTGCCGTCCCCGAAGTCGAAGGTGACGGTCCCGGTCGGCACCCCCGCGCCCAGCTCGATCGGCGCCACCGTGGCGGTGAGGGTCACGGACTGGCCCGCCACCGAGGGGTCGGGCGCGGAGGTCACCGTGGTGACGGTCGGCGCCGGACCGACCGTGTGGATGTCCGTGTCCGAGGAGAGGCTGAAGTTGCTGTCCCCGCTGTAGTGCGCGGTCACCGTGTACGGGCTGCCGGTCGCGGTGGCGTAGGAGTGGGTGGCGGTCGCCACCCCGCCGGTGACGGGTGCCGTGAGGCCCTCCGTACCGTCCCCGAAGTGGAAGGTGACGGTGCCGGTGGGCACCCCGGCCCCGGGCGGGGTCGGTTCCACGAGCGCGGTGAACGTCACCGACTGCCCGGTCACCGAGGGGTCCGGGAAGGAGGTGAGCGTGGTCATGGTGGTGGCGGCCCCGGCCGCCACCGTGTGGGTGTCGGTGGCGCTCGCCCCCGTGAAGTCGGCGTCGCCGCTGTAGTCCGCGGTGACCGTGTACGGGCTGCCCGCCGAGTCCGCGTACGCGTGGGTGGTGGCCGCCACCCCGCCGGAGACCGGCGCCGTGACGGGCGGGGTGCCGTCCCCGAAGTCGAAGGTGACCGTGCCGGTCGGTGTTCCGGCGCCCGGTGCGACCGCCTCGACCTCGGCGGAGAAGGTGACCACTTCCCCGGCCACGGACGGGTCCGGCGAGGTGAACAGGTGCAGGCCGGAGGAGGCTTGACCCACGGTCTGGGTGTCGGTCCCGGTGGAGGCGGTGAAGCGCGGATCGCCGCCGTAGTCGGCCGTGATGGTGTACGGGCTGTCCGACGTACCGGCCCAGGTGTGGGTGGCCGTGGCCACGCCCGCCGCGACCGGCACCGCCACGGGCGCCGTACCGTCGCCGAAGTCGAAGGTGACGGTCCCGGTCGGCTCACCCGCCCCCGGCGCGACCGGCGCCACGGTGGCCGTGACGGTGACCTCCTGCCCCGCCACCGAGGGGTCCGGCGCCGAGGCCACGGTCGTCGTGGTCGCCGCCGGGCCGACGGTGTGGGTGTCGCTTCCGGTGGAGGCGGTGAAGCCCGGGTCGCCGCTGTACTCCGCGGTGATGGCGTACGGGCTGCCGGTGGTGTCGGTCCAGGTGTGGGTGAGGGTGGCGGTGCCGCCGGTGAGCGGCGCGGTGACGGGCGGGGTGCCGTCGCCGAAGTCGAAGGTCACGTTGCCGGTCGGCACCCCCGCCCCCGGCGCGACCGGTGCGACCGTGGCGGTGACGGTCACCTCCTCGCCCGTCACCGAGGGATCCGGCGCCGTGCCGACCACCGTGGCCGTCAGCGCGGGCTGCACGGTGTGGGGTTCGACCCCCACCGACTCGGTGAAATCGGCGTCGCCGTCATAGTGCGCGCTGACCGTGTACGGGCTGCCGGCCGCGCTCGCATAGGCGTGCACGGCCGTCGCCACACCCTCCGTCACCGGGACGGTGACCGGCGCGCCGCCGTCGCCGAAGTCGTACGTCACCGTCCCGCCCGGCGCACCGCCCCCCGGCGCGTCCGGCGTCACCGTCGCGAGGAACGTCACCGGCTCGCCCGTCACCGACGGCTCCGGCAACCCCCTGAGCGTGGTGGTGGTCGCGGCCGGGGCGACGGTCTGGGTGTCGGTGCCGGTGGACGGGGCGAAGTCGGGGTCGCCGTCGTAGTCGGCGGTGATGGTGTACGGGCTGCCCGCCGTACCGGCCCAGGTGTGGGTGAGGGTGGCGGTGCCGCCCGTGAGCGGTGCGGTGACGGCCGGGGTGCCGTCCCCGAAGTCGACGGTCACGGTGCCGGTCGGCACCCCCGCGCCCGGCTCGACCGGCGCCACGGTCGCGGTGAGGGTCACCGGCTGACCGGCCACCGAGGGGTCCGGTGCGGAGGTCACCGTCGTCACTGTGGTGGCCGGGTCGACGCTCTGGGTGTCGCTGCCGGTGGACGGGGCGAAGTCGGCGTCGCCGTCGTAGTCGGCCGTGATGGCGTACGGGCTGCCCGACGTACCGGCCCAGGTGTGGGTGGTCGTGGCCACGCCCGCCGCGACCGGCACCGCCACGGGCGCCGTGCCGTCGCCGAAGTCGAAGGTGACCGTCCCGGTGGGGGTTCCGCCGCCCGGTGCGACCGCGGCCACGGTGGCGGTCACGGTGACCGGCTGGCCGGTCACCGACGGGTCGGGCGACGAGGCGACCTCGATCGCGGTCAGGGCCTGGTCGACGGTGTGGGTGGCGGTCCCGGTGGAACCGGTGAAGTCCAGGTCGCCGCCGTAGGTGGCGGTGACGGTGTACGGGCTGCCGGAGGTGGTGGCGTAGGCGTGCTCGGCCGTCGCCACGCCGTCCACGATGAACCCCTCGGCCGGGTCCGTGCCGTCGCCGAAGTCGAAGGTCACCGTCCCGGTGGGCGAGCCGTCGCCCGGCTGCTCCGGGGCCACGGTCGCCGTGAAGGTGACCTGCTGCCCGGCCACGGACGGGGTCGGCGCGGAGGTCACCGTGGTGGTCGTCGTACCCTGCACCACCGTGTGGGATTCGGTGGCCACCGAGGACGTGAAGTCGCCGCTGCCGTCGTAGGTGGCGGTGATGGCCAGCGCGCCGGGGTGGGTGTACGCGTGGTCGAGGATGACCGCACCGCCGGTCAGCGGCACCGTGACGGGTGCGGTGCCGTCGCCGAAGTCGAAGGTCATCGTCCCGTCCGGCGTCCCGGCCCCCGGCGCCACCGGGGTGACGGTCGCCGTGATGGACACCGCTTCGCCCACCACCGAGGGGTCGGGCCCGGCGGTCAGCTCCGTGGCGGTCGCGGCCGGGAGCACGGTGTGGGAGACGGTGTTCGTGGACGCGTTGAAGTCCGCGTCGTCGCCGTAGGTCGCCGTGATGGTGTACGGGCTGCCGCCCGTGCCGGTGTACGCGTGGGTGACCGTCGCCAGCCCGCCCACCGCGTCGGCCGTGACGGTCGGGGTGCCGTCGCCGAAGTCGAAGGTGACCGTGCCGAGCGGAGTGCCCTCCGCTGGGGCGAGGGCGGTGACGGCCGCGGTGATGGTCACCGACTGCCCGGCTGCCGACGGGTCCGGCGACGAGAAGACTCTGATGGCGGTGTCTGCCGCGTTGACGGTCTGGGTGTCGGTGTCGGTTGACCCGGCGAAGCTGGCGTCCCCGTTGTAGGTGGCGGTGACGGTGTACGGGCTGCCGGTGGTGTGGGCGTACGCGTGGACAGCGGTCGCGACGCCGCCGTCGAGGGGAGCCTGGAGGGGGTCGGTGCCGTCGCCGAAGTCGAGGGTGACCGTGCCGCTCGGGGTCCCGGCGCCCACACTCACGGGCGCGACGGTCACGGTGACGGTCACCGGCTCGTCGACGACGGACGGGTCCGGGGCGGTGCTCACCGTCGTCGTGGACGCGGCCAGGATGACCGTCTGGTCGTCGATTCCGGCCGACCCGGCGAAGTTGCTGTCGCCGCCGTAGACCACGGTGATCGGGTACGCGGCGCTGGCGGCGGTGTAGATGTGGGTGACCGATGCCGAGCCGCCCGTGAGCGGGACGGTGGCGGTCGCGGTGCCGTCACCGAACCTGAAGGTCACCGTCCCGGTCGGAGTGCCCGAGGCGGGCGGGACGGCCACGACGGTCGCGGAGATCGTGACCTCCTCGCCCACGACCGACGGGTCCGGGTCCGAGGTCACCGTCGTCTCCGTGGTCGAGACGCTCGCGTCCACGTCCTGCGCGGTGGTCCCGGTGGAGGTGGCGAAGTCGCCGTCACCGCTGTACGTGGCGGTGACCGTGTACGGGCTGCCCGCCGTGCTGGTGTAGGCGTGCGCCGCCAGGGCCCGGCCGCCGGAGACCGGTTCGGTGACGGTCGGGGACCCGTCGCCGAAGTCGAAGGTGACCGTGCCGGTCGGCGCACCGGCGCCCGGTGGGGTCGGCGACACCCGGGCGATCATCGTCACGCTCTGGCCCACCGCCGACGGATTCGCCGATGACGTCACCCGGGTGACGGTCTCCGCCGGGTCGACGGTGTGGACGATGGTGTCCTCGGACGGGGCGTAGTCGGCGTCTCCGCTGTACTCGGCGGTGATGGTGTACGGGCTTCCGGACGCGCTGGCGTACGCGTGAGTGACCGTCGCGGTGCCCGCCACCAGCTGGACCGTGACCATCGGGGTGCCGTCGCCGAAGTCGATGGTGGCCGAACCGGTCGGGACGCCGGACGCGGGCGAGCCGGGCACCACGGTGACCGTCACTGTCTCGCCCGTCACCGAGGGTTCGGACTCGGCGGAGACCACGGTGGTGGTCGTGGCCTGGTCGACGCTCTGGAAGGTGGTGCCGGTGGACGCGGTGAAGTTGAGGTCCCCGCTGTAGGCGACGGTGACCGGATACGGGACGAGCGCCGCGTGGGCGTAGGCGTGGGTGACGGTGGCGGCGCCGCCGACCAGGGGCGCGGTGGCGGGCGCGGTGCCGTCGCCGAAGTCGAAGGTGACCGTGCCGGTGGGGGTTCCGGTGGCGGGCGGGGCGGCCTCGACGGTCGCGGTGAAGGTGACCGTCTCGCCCGTCACCGAGGGCTCCGGCGCGGACGACACCAGCGTCGTCGACCCGGCTTGGACGACCTCGTGGCTGTCCGACGCCCCGGAGGCCAGGAAGTTGGCGTCCCCGCTGTAGGTGGCCTCGACCGTGTACGGGCTCTGGTCCACCTCCGGGTTGGTGTGCTCGACCGTCGCTGTACCGCCCACGACGGGCGCCGTGACGGGCGGGCCGCCGTCGCCGAACTCGAACGTCACCGTCCCCGTCGGCGTCCCGGACGCCGGGGCCTCGGGGACGATCTGCGCGACGAACACCGTCGACTGGCCCACCGCGGACGGGGCGGGCACGGCGCTGAGGGCGGTGGCGGTGTCGGCCTGTTCGACGGCGTGGGTGTCGGCGCCGGTCGATCCCGTGAAGTCGGTGTCGCCGTTGTACGTGGCGGTGACGGCGTACTCGTCGGCGTCGGCGTAGCTGTGGGTGCTGGTGGCGACGCCGCCAGTCAGGGGCGCGGTGGCGGGTGGCGTGCCGTCGCCGTAGTCGAAGGTGACGGTGCCGGTGGGGGTGCCCGCGCCGGGCGGGAAGGCCGTGACCGTCGCGGTGAAGTCCACCGGTTCGCCCACCACGGACGGATCGGGCGCGGTGGTCACGGCGGTGGCGGTGTCGGCGGGTGCGGTGGTGTGGGTGTCGTCGCCGGTCGACCCGGTGAAGTCCGCGTCCCCGCTGTAGGTGGCGGAGACGGCGTACTCGGCCGCGTCGGCATAGGTGTGGCTGGCCGTCACCGTGCCGCCCACCAGCGGGGCGACCACGGCCGGGCTTCCGTCGCCGTAGTCGAAGGTGACGGTCCCGGTGGGGGTGCCCGCGCCGGGCGGTACGGCCGCCACCGTCGCGGTGAAGTCCACCGGCTCGCCCACCACGGACGGATCGGGCGCGGGGACCACGGACGTCGTGGACGCGGCCTGACCCACCGTCTGGACGCCGGTCTCCACGGAGGCGATGAAGTCGGCGTCGCCACTGTAGGTGGCGGTCACCGTGTACGGGCTGCCGGAGGTGGTGGCGTACGCGTGGGTGGTGCTGGCCGTGCCGCCCACCAGCGGGGCGACCACGGCCGGGGTGCCGTCGCCGTAGTCGAAGGTGACGGTCCCGGTGGGGGTGCCCGCGCCGGGCGGGACGGCCGCCACCGTCGCCGTGGCGGTCACCGGCTCTCCGGTCACGGACGGATTCGGCGCGAGGACCACCGAGGTGGCGGTGGCCGCCTGGTCGACCGTCTGGGTGTCCAGCCCCGTGGAGGCCGTGAAGTTGGCGTCGCCGCTGTAGTCCGCGGTGAGGGCGTACGGGCTGCCGCCGGTGTCCGCGTAGACGTGGTCCACGGTCGCCGCGCCACCCTCCAGCGGCAGGGTCACCGGGGGAGTGCCGTCGCCGAAGTCGAGCGTCACCGTGCCCGTCGGCGTACCGGCTCCGGGGGCCACGGGGGCGACCCGCGCCACGAGCGTCACCGGCTGCCCCGCCACGGACGGATCGGGCGCGGAGGTCAGCGTGGTCTCGGTCGCCGCCTCGTCCACGGTCTGGGTGTCGTCGCCGGTGGAGGCCGTGAACAGGACGTCGCCGCTGTAGGCGGCGGTGACGGCGTAGGGAGCGCCCGACGGCGTGGCGTAGGCGTGGGTCACCGTGGCGGTGCCGCCCTCCAGCTGGGCCACCACGGCCGGGGTGCCGTCGCCGTAGTCGAAGGTGACGGTGCCGGTCGGGGTGCCCGCCGTGGGCGGGACCCCGGTCACGGTGGCGGTGAAGGTCACCGGCTCGCCGACGACGGACGGGTCGGACGCGGAGACGACCGCCGTCGCCGAACCCGCCTGATAGCCGAAGGCGCCGGGCACCGTGACACTGCCCCCCGGCGTGGTGACGGTGATGTCGGCGGGCCCGGGCCCCGCCGCAGGGGGCGTCACCACGACGATCAGGGTGTCCGAGTACGCGCGGAAGGACGCCGCGGGAACGCCGCCGACGGTGACCCCGGTGACCCGGCTGAGCGCCGTACCGGTCAGGACGAGGGTCGTTCCGCCCGCGATCGACCCGGTCGACGGGGTCACACCGGTGACGGTCGGCACGCCCACATAGGTGTAGAGCAGCGGGTTGCTCACCCCGCCGATCGCGGTGACGTAGACGGCGACGGTGCCCGGCCCCGCGGCGGGCGGTACGGCCACCAGGAGCTGCTGGTCGGAGACGGGCGTGGGGTGCGCCGTGCCGTCGCCGAAGTGCACCAGCTGCGCGGTGCTCAGGCCGACGCCGCTCAGCTCGACCACGTTGCCCCCGCCGACCGGACCGGCGGCGGGCTCGATGCCCTGCAGACTGGGCCAGCGCAGATAGAAGAAGTAGCCGATGACGGCGCTGCCGCCGGGCGTGATGACCGAGACCGGGACCGCTCCGTAGCCGGGCGGGCTCACCGCCAGGATGGTCGCGTCGTCCAGGACGGTGAAGCTCGCCGCCGGACGGGACCCGAAGCGCACGGCCGTGGCGTTGCTGAAGTTCGTGCCGATGAGGGTCACCAGGGTGCCGCCGCTGTACGAACCCTGGTCGGGGAAGACACCGGAGAAGCGGTTGAGGAGTTCTTCGAACGTGTCGAAACGCCCGGTACGCAGCCCAGGGACGTCGGCGGCGGCCGTGAGACGGGCGACGACGAGCCCGGCGGGGAGGCCCGAGGCGCCCCGTACCACGAGCGGGGCCGGTACCCCGAGCGTGCGGACGACCTGGCGGGAGACCGGGTCGATCACGGCGACGCGGTTCCCCCGGTGGTCGGTGAGGATGATGAGCCCGTCCGGGCGATACGGAGTCAGCATGACGGCGCGCCTTCCACTCCTCCGGAAAGGATGGGCGGCCCGCCGGATATTGACGGACTCAGTAACCCATTCAGGTGAGGGCGAAGGCAACGCCGCGCACAGCGGATCACCCGAACGGCGGAGCGCGGAGAGGCAGCCCCTCCGCGCTCCCCGCGCCGGTCAGACCGTGGCGGCCGGGTCGCTGTCCGTCGTGCCGCTGTCCGTCCCGGTCGCCGCCGCGTGCTCGGCCAGCACGCCCGTACGGTGGCGCTGGACGAACCAGTAGTACGCGAACCCGCCGAGCGCGACCGTCCCCACGAAGAGGAACGCGCCCCAGCGCAGATACCAGTGGTGCGGCGGAGCCGCGTTGTAGACCGCGTCGCGCGGCCACGCCAGGTTGAGCGTCATGCCCGCGCCCCACAGCACCGCGAGTACGTTGACCGGCAGCCCGAACCGTCCCAGCGAGAACCGCCCCTCACCCGCCGGAGTCCACCGGCCGCGCACCCTGGCCACCAGCATCGGCAGCGTGACCAGCAGATACGCCACGTAGATCATGATGATGCCGATGCTGGTCACCACCGAGAAGATCTGCGGCTGACGGATGTTCACGGCCAGCACGCCCAGTGCGAGCAGGCCCACGATCACCGCGGGCAGCACCGGGGTCTGGAAGCGCGGGCTGACCCGGGCCATCAGCGACGCGGCGGGCAGGTTGTTGTCCCGGGACATCGCGAACGCCAGCCGCACCGCCGCCGTGTGCACGGCCAGCGCGCACACCGTCACCGCGATCAGCACACACCACAGCATCGCCTTGCCGACCGTCGGCCCGAGCACATCGAGCACCACATACTGCAGACCGTCCGTGGACAGCCCCTCGCCGGTCAGGCTCCCGACGCTCATCAGCGCCAGCAGCAGGATCAGCCCGCCCAGCGCGAACGACGCGATGAGCGCGCGCAGGATCGCCCGGGGCGCGTTGCGCGACGGGTCCAGGGACTCCTCGCCGAGGGAGGCCGCCGTGTCGAAGCCGTACATGACGTACGCGGAGGCCAGCGAGGCGGTGAGGAAGGCGCCCAGATAGCCGAGGTTCTGCCCGGAACCGGTGTGCGCGGTCTCCGTGACGACGCCCGGACCACGCACCACATGGACGGCGAGCAGGACGATCAGCACGACCGTGGCGACCAGCTCCAGGAACACCCCGGCCGTGTTGATCCGCGCCATCAGCTTCACCCCGAAGGCGTTGACCAGCGTGGTGAAGAGGATGAGGACGGCGGCCAGCAGCACCGCGTTGGTCGCCGTGTCATACGTACCGGAACCGTCCCCGATGAACTGGAACGCCGAGGATATCTGCGGCAACGTGAGCTGATAGGCGAGCGCGACGGCGGCCAGCGACACGATGGAGGCGACCAGCATCATCCACCCGGCCAGCCAGCCCACATGCGGGTTGCCCAGCCGCTTCGCCCAGTTGTAGACGGATCCGGCCACCGGATGGCGGGCGGCCAGCTCGGCGAAGCACAGCGCGACCATGAGCTGCCCGCCGAACACCATGGGCCAGGACCACCAGTAGGCGGGTCCGCCCTGGGCGAAGCCGAAGTAGAAGAGCTGGAAGGTGCCGGTGAGGATGGAGATGTAGCTGATCCCGGCGGCGAAGGTGTGGAAGCTGCCGAGGGTTCTCTTCAGCTCGGGGCGGTAGCCGAACTCGGTGAGTTCGGCGTCGTCCTGCGTAGTGGACACGGTGGACACTCCAAAATGTCGGGCGGGCGAGCCCGAGGTGTGGGTCAGGTGAACCAACCCTGAGGCCTGGGGTGGGTGTTGCACCAGATGTGTTTCGCCTCGCGATATTCGGCGAGCCCACTCGGCCCCAGTTCCCGACCCGTCCCCGACTGCTTGAACCCGCCCCACTCCGCCTGCGGCACCGACGGGTGGTAGTCGTTGATCCACACGGTGCCCAGCCGCAGCCGGGACGCGACCCGCCGCGCCCGCCCCTCGTCGCAGGACCACACCGCCCCGGCCAGCCCGTACACCGTGTCATTGGCCAGCCGTATCGCCTCCTCCTCCGAAGCGAAACGCTCCACCGTGAGCACCGGCCCGAAGGACTCGTCGGCCAGCACCGACATCCCGCTGTGGCAGCGGTCGAGCACCGTCGGCCGGTAGTAGAAGCCGTCCCGCAGCTCCGGATCCTCCGGGCGGCGGCCGCCGCAGCGCAGCCGGGCGCCCTCCGCGAGCCCGGTGGCCACGTACGCCTCGACCTTCGCCCGGTGCGCGGCCGAGATCAGCGGACCGGTCTGGGCCCGCTCGTCGAACGGCCCGCCGAGCCGGATCTCGCGGGCGCGGCGCACCACCTCCTCCACGAACGCGTCGTGCACCGGGGTCTGTACCAGCAGCCGGGCACCGGCCGAGCAGACCTGCCCGGAGTGGAGGAAGACGGCGGTGAGCGCGTAGTCGACGGCGCTCTCGAAGTCCGCGTCCGCGAACACGATGTTGGGGTTCTTGCCGCCCAGCTCCAGAAAGGTCCGCTTGACCGTGCCGGAGGCCGCCGCCATGACACGGCGCCCGGTGCGCAGCCCGCCGGTGAAGGACACCAGGTCCACATCGGGGTTGTCGGTGAGCGGGGCGCCCGCCTCGGCGCCAGGACCCAGCACCAGGTTGGCCGCCCCGTCCGGCAGCCCCGCCTCCGCCAGCAGCCGCATCAGCGCGATGGCCGTGGACGGGGTCAGCTCGCTGGGCTTGAGGACGATGGCGTTGCCCGCGGCGAGCGCGGGTGCCACCTTCCACGCCGTCTGCAGCAGCGGATAGTTCCACGGGGTGATCAGCGCGCACACCCCGACCGGTTCGTAGACGATCCGGCTGACGGCGTCCTCGGTGCCGGTGTCCACGATCCGCTCCGCCTCGGTGCGCACCAGCTGCCCGTAATAGCGGAAACACGCGATCACGTCGTCCACGTCCCGGCCGCTCTCCGCCAGCCGCTTCCCCGTGTCCAGCGACTCCGCGCGGGCCAGGGCAGCCTTGTCGCGGGCCAGCAGACCGGCCACCCGCAGCAGCAGATCACCGCGGGCGGCCACCGGGGTGCGCGGCCACGGGCCGTGGTCGAAGGCCTGCCGGGCGGCGGCCACCGCCTCGGCCGCGTCCTTGCCGCCGCCCTCGTCCACGACGGCCACCAGCGAGCCGTCGGCCGGACACCTGATCTCCCGGGTGCGTTCGTCGATGGCCTCGGTCCACTGGCCTCCTATGAAGAGGTCCCTCACGGGCATTCCTCCGCTTCCGGGGTCGGGACATGGTCGGTCACCCATTGGTGAAAGGCACCGATGTGGTGTTCGCTGGGCACCAGCACCCCGCCGCCGCGATAGGCGCGCGAGTGCATGGCGGGCTGGGTGCGCTCACAGGCGTCGAAGTCCTGGGTGTTGACCCGGTGGAACAGCTCGACCGACTTGGACAGATCCCGCTCCGACGCCACCACCTCCGGCGCGTACAGCCAGTCACAGGTGATCAGCGTGCGGTCGGCGGCGAGCGGGAACATCCGGTGGACGATCACATGGTCCGGGACCAGGTTGATGAACACCTGCGGCCGCACGGTGATCGCGTAGTAGCGGCGGTCCTGGTTCTCGGCGATGCCGTCGAACCGGTCGAAGCCCGCGCTGCCGTCCACCGTGAACCCCTGGGCCTCCTCGGCGAACTCGGCGCCGTGCCCCACGAAGTACTGCGCCGCCAGACCGTCGGCGAACTCCGGCAGCACCTCGGTCAGTTCGGGGTGGATCGTCGCGCAGTGGTAGCACTCCATGAAGTTCTCGACGATCAGCTTCCAGTTGGCCTTGATGTCGTACTCGATCCGGCGGCCGAGCGACAGCCCCGCCACGCCGTACCGCTCCACCGCCTCGGTGTCGCCCAGCCGCTCGGCGACCGCCCCGACGACGGACTCCTCGAACGACGGCGGCTCATCGGCCAGGCACACCCAGGCGTACCCCAGCCACTCGCGCAGCCGCACCGGCAGCAGCCCCCGCTCGCCACGGTCCACATCGGGCATCCGCTGGAGGTTCGGGGCGGCGGTGAGCCGTCCGTCCAGGTCGTACGTCCAGGCGTGGTACGGGCACTGGAGCGAGCGCCGCACCGTGCCCGACTCCTCCGTGCACAGCTGGGCGCCGCGGTGGCGGCAGATGTTGAGGAACGCGCGCAGCTCACCGGCGCGATTGCGGGTGATCAGCACGCTCTCCCGGCCCACCTGCACGGTACGGAACGCCCCCGGCCGGTCCAGATCGGCGCTGCGCACCGCGCAGAACCACATCGCCTCGAACAGGTGCTCCTGCTCCCGCCGGAAGACCGAGGGGGAGGTGTACCAGGGGCCGGGGAGGGTGGTGATCAGGCTGGAGGCCGGGGCGGCGGGGGATTCAGGAGCCACGGTCATGGGATTCTCCTCAGACGGGCAGGGATCACCTGCGGATGCGTTCCATGCGCGGATCGAAGAGGGGCTCGGCGGCCACGGTCGCGGGGACCTTCTCGCCGAAGTACTCGACGTGGACGGCGGTTCCGGGGACAGCGGCCCCGGCGGGCAGCCAGGCGTAGGCGACGGTACGGCCGATGGTGTAGCCGTACGCGGCGCTGGTCACATAGCCCGCGGGGACACCATCCACATACACCGGCTCCTTGCCCAGGACGATCGCGGCCGGGTCGTCCAGGGTGAGAGGGGCCAGCCTGCGCCGCGCCGTCTCCTCGCCGCGGCCCTCCAGCGCCGCGCGCCCCAGGAAGTCGCCCTTGTTCATCCGGACGGCGAAGCCGACGCCCGCCTCGTACGGATCGTGCTCGGTGGTCATGTCATGGCCCCAGGCGCGGTAGCCCTTCTCCAGCCGCAGGCTGTTGAAGGCGGAGCGCCCGGCGGCGATCACCCCGTGCCGCTGCCCGGCCTCCCACAGCGTGTCCCACAGCCGCAGGCCCAGGTCGGCGGTGGTGTACAGCTCCCAGCCCAGCTCACCGACGTAGCTCAGCCGCATCGCGGTCACCGGGACATGGCCGATATATGCGCGCCGGGCCTTGAAGTAGCCGAACGCCTGGTGCGAGAAGTCGTCCCGGGTCAGCGGCTGGACCAGCTCCCGGGCGAGCGGGCCCCACACCCCGACGCAGCAGGTGCCGGGCGTGATGTCGGCGATATGGACGCCGTCAGGGGCGTGCCGCAGCAGCCAGTCCAGGTCGAGACCGCTGTTCGCGCCGACCTGGAAGCGTTGTTCACCAAGGCGGGCGACGGTCAGATCGCTGCGTACGCCCCCGGCCTCGTCCAGCAGCAGGGTGTAGGTGACCGCGCCCGGCTTCTTCGCGAGCTGGTTGGTGGTCATCCGCTGCAGGAAGTCCAGCGCGCCGGGGCCGGAGACCTCCAGCCGCTTGAGCGGGGTCATGTCGTACAGCGCGACCCGCTCCCGGGTGACCCGGGCCTCGGCGGCGGCGATCGGCGACCAGTAGCGGGCCGACCAGGCGTCGCGCGCGGGCACTTCGAGCCCCTCGGCGAGCGGGGCGTTGGCCTCGTACCAGTGCGGCCGCTCCCAGCCCCCGGCCTCCAGGAAGTACGCGCCCAGCTCCCGCTGCCGCCCGTAGAACGGGCTGACCCGCAGCGGGCGCGGCTGCTCCATGGGCTGCAGCGGATGGATGACGTCGTAGACCTCGGTGAAGCTCTGCGCGCCGCGGTCGGCGATGTAGGCGGGGGAGGTCTGGGCGTCCTCGAAGCGGTACGGGTCACACTCGTGGACGTCCACGGACGGCCGCCCCTCGGTCATCCACTCGGCGACGGCCCTGGCGACGCCCGCGGAGTGGGTCACCCACACCGCCTCGGCCAGCCAGAAGCCGCGCACCTCACGGGACTCGCCGACGACCGGCATCCCGTCGGGGGTGAAGGAGAAGACCCCGTTGAACCCCTCCTCGACGCGGCTCGCGCCGAGCGCCGGGATCAGCCCGAGGCTGTCCGTCCAGCTGGGCGCGAAGTCCTCCTCGGTGAACGGCAGCGAGGACGGCATCACGGGCGCGTCGTCGAAGGCGGGCACGGCGGCCGGGTCGACCGGCATCGGGCGGTGGGCGTAACTGCCGATGCCGATCCGGTCGGTGTGCTCGCGGTAGTACAGGTCCCGGTCCTGGAAGCGCAGCAGCGGACGGCTCGCCTCGGTCCGCGGGTCGTTCACCCCGGCCAGCTCCGGCAGCGGTGCCGTCTTCGCGTACTGGTGGGCGAGCGGCAGCAGCGGTACGCGGACGCCCGCCATCGCGCCGATCAGCGGACCCCAGAACCCGGCCGCCGAGACGACGATGTCGGCGGGGAAGGTGCCCCGGTCGGTGACGACCGATGTCACCCGGCCGCCCTCCTGCTCGATGCCGGTGACGGTGTGCCGCTCCAGGAAGCGGGCACCGCGCGCGGTGGCCCGCTCGATCTGGGCGCGGCAGGCGAGCAGCGCGCGGGCCAGTCCGTCGTCCGGGGTGTGGAAGCCGCCGAGGATCTTCTCCGGGTCCAGCAGCGGCCACAGTTCGGCGCACCGGGCGGGGGAGAGGAGTTCGCCCCGGATGCCCCAGGACGCGGCCAGCCCCGCCTTGCGGTGCAGATCGGCCCAGCGCTCCTCACTGGTGGCGATCTCCAGACCGCCGACCGGGTTGAAGCAGGACAGCCCCTCGACCTGAAGCGCGGAGAACTTCTCCACGGTGTAGACGGCGAATTCGGTGAGGGTCTTGGAGGGGCTGGTCCGGAACACCAGACCGGGCGCGTGCGAGGTCGAGCCGCCGGGCGCGGCCAGCGGGCCCTGCTCCAGGACGGTGACGTCGCTCCAGCCGCGCGCGGTCAGCTCGTCGGCGAGCGAGCAGCCGACGATCCCGGCGCCGACGATGACGACGCGCTGGTGCACCGCCCCGGCCATCAGAGCACCACCACGGAACGCAGCACCGCACCGCGCTGCATCTTGGCGAACGCGGGCTCCACCTCGTCCAGCGTGATCGTCTCGCTGACGAACGCGTCCAGGTCGAGCTTGCGGCTGAGGTGGAGGTCGATCAGGACGGGGAAGTCCCGGCTGGGCAGACAGTCGCCGTACCAGGACGCCTTGAGCGCGCCGCCGCGCCCGAACACGTCGATCAACGGCAGGTCGATGCGCATCTCCGGGTCCGGCACCCCGACCTGGACCAGCGTTCCGGCCAGATCGCGCATGTAGAAGCCCTGGCGGTAGGTCTCGGGACGGCCCACCGCGTCGATGACGATGTCGGCGCCCACGCCCCCGGTCAGCTCGCGGACCGCCTCGACCGGGTCCGTACCCCGGGAGTTGACGGTGTCGGTGGCGCCGAAGCGGGTGGCCAGGTCCAGCTTGGCGTCGTCGATGTCCACGGCGATCACCCGGCGCGCCCCGGCCAGCGCGGACGCGGCGATCGCCGCGTTGCCGACCCCGCCGCAGCCGATGACCGCGACGGTGTCGCCGTTGGACACCCCGCCGGTGTGCACCGCCGCGCCGTACCCGGCCATCACCCCGCAGCCGATCAGCCCCGCCGCCTCGGGCCGGGCCGACGGGTCGATCTTCACCGCCTGTCCCGCCGCGACCAGCGTCTTCTCCGCGAACGCGCCGATGCCCAGCGCCGGGCTCACCGCCGTGCCGTCGGCGAGGGTCATGGGCTGGGCGGCGTTACGGCTCTCGAAGCAGTACCAGGGGCGGCCGCGGCGGCAGGAGCGGCAGCCGCCGCAGGGCGCGCGCCAGGCCAGCACCACATAGTCGCCGGGGGCCAGGCCCGTGACGCCGGGGCCCACGGCCTCGACGATTCCGGCCGCCTCATGTCCGAGCAGATACGGGAACTCGTCGCCGATCGCGCCGTCCCGGTAGTGCAGATCGGTGTGGCACACCCCGCAGGCCTGGACCCCCACCAGCACCTCGCCGGGTCCGGGATCGGGCACGAGGACCGGCAGCACCTCGACGGGTGCGCCCTTTTTCAGCGCCACGGCGGCGCGGACTTCTTGCGGCATGGCTCACTCCTCTGTTCTCCTGCGACGCGGGCAGGGACCGGTGCGTGGGAGCTGGCACGAGCTGGCATGAGTGGGGTACTCGGAAGATGCGGGAAACCCGGCCGGTTGAACGGCCGCTGGTTACCCCCCAGTTGCGTATAGCGCGGCGTGTTGCGCGATGAGGGACATCCTGAAAGCCGTGTCCACGACGCGTCAAGAGGGTGCGCGCAAACCGTCCGTAAGGCAGCGCTGACTACGGGTTCCGGCTCCGGACGCGACGAAGGGGCCGGATCGGATCCGGCCCCTTCGGGTGTTCCGCGGGTGGTGCGTCGTGGCTGGTCAGCCGGGGAAGCCCATGCGGCGGGAGAGTTCCTCGGCGGTCTTCATCGCGTGCTCGGCGAGGTCCAGCAGCTGGCTCTGGGCCATCCGGTACACCGGTCCCGATACGCCGATCGCGCCGATCACCGCG
Source organism: Streptomyces sp. NPDC059850 (assembly GCF_042731515.1). Taxonomy (NCBI): domain Bacteria; kingdom Bacillati; phylum Actinomycetota; class Actinomycetes; order Kitasatosporales; family Streptomycetaceae; genus Streptomyces; species Streptomyces sp. NPDC059850. The sequence goes on along the minus strand of NZ_JBHWJI010000071.1, from coordinate 23,668 downwards.
CCGTCGTGGCCGCGCACCGGAGCCGCGACCGCGTTCAGCCCGATCTCGAGTTCCTCGCACGAGTACGCGAATCCGCGCTCGGCGGCGGTCTCCAGCTGCTGCCGCAGCTCGGCGGAGGTGGTGATCGTGTGCTCGGTGAACCGCGGCAGCTTCCGCGTCACCAGCCGCTCCCGCCGGTCGCCGCTCAGATGGGCCAGCAGCATCTTGCCGCTGGCGGTCGCGTGCAGCGCGGTGCGCCGCCCCAGCCAGTTGTAGGCCGTGACCGCGGCGGCCCCGCGCGCCTGCATGATGTTGACCGCCGCGTCCGAGTCCAGCACCGCGATGTTGGCCGTCTCGCCGGTCTCGTCGGCCAGCGCCCGGCAGACCGGGGCGCCCTCCTGCGAGATGTCCAGCCGGATGGCGGCCGCGCCCGCCAGCCTCAGCACCCCGGCGCCCAGGTAGTACTTCCCGCGCTCGCGCTCCTGGGCGACCAGGCCGCGGTTCTCCAGCACGCCCAGCAGCCGGAACGCGGTCGACTTGTGTACGCCCAGCTCATCGGCGATCTCGGTCACCCCGGCCTCGCCGAGTTTGGCGAGGATCTCCAGGACACTGACCGCCCGGTCCACCGACTGCACTGCCCCGGAGGCCCCTCGCTTGTCATCGGGCCGATCCTCGGTCGTGTTCGTCATGGGTCTGATCTCACCATCCGGCGGCTCCGAGTGGGGCCTCTCGACGGGCAACTCTTGACGGCTGCCTTCCCAATCTGGATTCTGTTGCGCATCGCGCATTTCGATGCGCCATTCACAACGCATGATACCGATCAACGTGAGGGGGGCCAATGATTCCCGTCTGCCGTATCGAGGATCTGCCGGAAGGTGAGTCGGTGCGCGTCGAGGCCGGCGACAGCCACGCGGCGATCGCGGTGTTCCACAGCGAGGGCGCGTTCTACGCCGTTGACGACACCTGCAGCCACCAGGACGCCTCCCTCTCCGAAGGCTGGCTCGAGGGCTGCTACGTCGAATGCCCGCTGCACGCCGCCCTGTTCGATTTGCGCTCCGGCATGCCCACCTGTCTGCCCGCCCGCAAACCGGTACGTACGCATGCGGTCACGGTGGTGGACGGACTGCTCTATGTCCACCCCCTGGTGCCCGCTGCCCAGGAAGAAGCCGTCGCATGATGCGGTCGGTCACCGTCGTCGGGGCCTCGCTCGCGGGGCTGCACGCGGCGCGCGGCCTGCGCGACCAGGGGTACGACGGCCGGCTGGTGATCGTCGGCGAGGAGCGCCACCGCCCCTACGATCGCCCTCCGCTGTCGAAGGCGTTCCTCACGGCTGAGGAAGATCCGGACGGCGGGCTCGGCCCGCTCGCCCTCACCGACCCCGAGGACGAGGCCGAACTGGACGCCGAGTGGCTGCTCGGTGTCCGGGCCGACCGGCTGGATCCGGCGGCGGGCGCGGTCGGGCTGGCCGACGGCCGCACCCTGCGTACCGACGGGGTCGTCATCGCCACCGGGGCCGCGCCCCGGACGCTGCGCGCCACCGCCCTGCCCGGGGTGCACACCCTGCGCACCCTCGACGACGCCCGGCGGCTCCGCGCCGAACTGCGGGCGGGGGCGGCCCGGGTGGTCGTCATCGGCGCCGGTTTCATCGGCGCCGAGGTCGCCTCGTCCTGCGCCGCCCTCGGGCGGGACGTCACCGTGGTGGAGGCCGCGCCGCTGCCGCTCGTCCCGCAACTGGGGGAGCGCATGGCCCAGGCGTGCGCCGCCTTGCACGCCGCGCACGGCGTGACCCTGCTGTGCGGTACGGGCGTCGCCACCCTGCGCGGCACCGATCGCGTCACCGGTGTGGAGCTGGCCGATGGCCGGGTGCTGCCCGCCGATGTGGTCGTCGTCGGCGTCGGGGTGCGCCCGGTCACCGGATGGCTGGAAGACTCCGGACTGGCCCTGGACGACGGGGTGCTGTGCGACGAGGGCTGCGCCACCGCGCTGCCCACCGTCGTCGCCGTCGGCGACGTGGCCCGCCTCGCCCAGCCCGGTACGGAGCGCACCGTACGGGCCGAACACTGGACCAGCGCCGCCGAACAGGGCGCGGTCGCCGCCCGCAACCTGCTCGCCGGGGCCACCGTCGAACCCTTCGGCGCGCTGCCCTACTTCTGGTCCGACCAGTACGGCGCGCGCGTCCAGTTCGCCGGGCGGCGCGAGCCCGGCGACACCGTCCGGATCGCCGAGGGCGATCCCGAGAGCGACGCGGCCGGTGGCTTCCTCGCCGTTTACGAACGCGACGGGAATCCGACCGCCGTCCTCGCCGTCAACCGCCCGAAACCGTTCACGCGGCTGCGCCGCGAGCTCGCCCGCGCTCGGCTGCCCGTCGCGCGCTGACCGCCTCCTTACGGGCCCGCCGCCGCTGGCGGCGCATCTCCCGCGCCGAGCTGCTGGGCCGGGAGACCACCCCGTACCGCTGGTTCCACACCTGCCGGGTCACCCATACGTCCAGCACCCCCCAGGTCGCCACCACCGTGCTCGCCACCGCGATGAGCACGGAGGGGAAGGCGAACCACGAACCGGCGAACGCGCACAGCACCGCCACCATCGCCAGCACCATCGTGATCGCCACGATGATGACCGCCCGCACTGCCGACGTACGCACCGGATCGGGCAGCCGTCGCCTGCGGGCGGGCTCCTCGGTCCATAGCGGCCGGGCCCCTGGTGCCGGGATGTCGCGATCCTTGTCCATGGCGTCCATGACGTTCCCACCCCTTTCGGCGCTGCCCCGGTCCGGTCGGTCACACATGGCGGGACTTGGGTCGTATGCACCCCTAGTGTGCCTTGTTGGATCACGAATGGCAGCGATCGGTGGTTCCCGTGGGGAGGGGAAATCCGGCCATCGGTGTTTGGCCCTGCGCACACGGTGACCGGCACCGTTGTACCCGACACACGGGGGTTAAGTCCGATAATCATCTGACAACTGATGATCACCGAGGCGGGAGTCTTCACAGAAGCGGTATGACAAGCCTTCGGGATGACCAAGCCTCAGTAGTAGGCTCACGCCGCTCGTTGTCGGAGAACATCAGTCGCCGCCCCGGTTCCCGGGGATGACGTTGGGGAGGCCATGCGCTTTCGCGGGAAGTCCATCCGCAGGAAGATCGTGGCGCTGTTGCTGGTGCCGCTTGTCTCGCTGACGGCGATCTGGGCCTTCGCGCTAGTGATCACCGGCCGGGAGGCACTGCAACTGCTCGACGCCTCCGCCATCATCGACAAGGCGGGCCAGCCCGCCGAGGACGCGGTGCACGCCGTCCAGCTGGAGCGGCGGCAGACCCTGATCCTGCTCGCGGACCCACGCCAGGCCGACGCGCTGCCCCTGCTCCACACCCAGCAGCGCAAAACCGACGAGGCCATCGGCCAGCTCCGCGACGCCCAAGCGGACAGCACCGTGCACGACCGGATGAACAGCGAGTCCGAGGACCTGCTCGACGACGTCCTGAAGGCATCCGAAGGCCTCGACAGTCTGCGCCGGAAGGTCGAGGACAACGGTACCTCGCGGACCGCTGCCTTTGAGTATTACAACAAACTCGTCGACCTCTGCTACGCGTTCCGCAGTTCGCTGCACGCCGTACCCGACACGGACCTGGACAAACAGGGCCGCGCGCTGGTCGCCATGATCCGCGCCCGGGAGGCGCTGTCCCGCGAGGACGCCCTGTACGTCTCCGCGCTGACGGCACGGAAGCTGACGCTGGCCGACCTCAAGTCGATGTCCGACCTCATCGCCGAGCGCACCCTGCTCTACAACACCAACCTGCCGATCCTGCCCGCCTCGGAACAGAAGGTCTTCGCCGACTACCGGCGCACCAACGCCGCCCCCGCGGCGCTGCGCATCGCCGAGGGCAAGGCCCTGGCCACGATGGAGCCGCGCGACGCCATCGGCGCCCTGGACCGGGAACACTGGGAGAACGCGGCCGGGCCCGTCCTCAACGACTACGACCAGCTGGGCGACGAGGCCACCGACCGCCTCCAGAAGCGCATCGAACCGGTGGCCGACAGCGTCCTGATCAAGGCGGGCGCCGCCGCCGTCCTCGGTCTCCTCGCCTTCGTCCTCTCGGTCTTCGTCTCCGTCCGGATCGGCCGAGGCCTGGTCCGCGACCTGTCCCGGCTGCGCACCGACGCCCAGGAGGCGTCCAGCGTCCGGCTGCCGAGCGTGATGCGCCGCCTCGGCGCGGGCGAACAGGTCGACGTCGAGCGGGAAGTGCCCCGGCTGCGGCACGGCCCCGACGAGATGGGCCAGGTGGGCCAGGCCCTCAACACCCTCCAGCGGGCCGCCGTCGAGGCCGCCGTCAAACAGGCCGAACTGCGCCAGGGCGTCTCCGACGTCTTCGTCAACCTCGCCCGCCGCAGCCAGGTGCTGCTGCACCGGCAGCTGACCCTGCTGGACACGATGGAGCGGCGTACCGAGGACACCGACGAACTCGCCGACCTGTTCCGGCTGGACCACATGACCACCCGTATGCGGCGGCACGCCGAGGGCCTGGTCATCCTCTCCGGCGCGGCCCCCTCCCGGCAGTGGCGCAAACCCATCCAGCTGATGGACGTCGTGCGCGCCGCCGTCGCCGAGGTCGAGGACTACGAGCGGATCGAGATCCGCAGACTGCCCCGGGTCGCGGTGAACGGCCCCGCCGTCGGCGACCTCACCCACCTCATCGCCGAACTCCTGGAGAACGCCACCGTCTTCTCCCCGCCGCACACCGCCGTCCAGGTGCACGGGGAGCGGGTCGCCAAGGGCTTCACGCTGGAGATCCACGACCGGGGCCTCGGCATGACGCCCGACGCCCTGACGGAGGCCAACCTCCGGCTCGCCGAGACGCCCGAGTTCGAGCTGTCCGACACCGACCGGCTCGGTCTGTTCGTGGTCAGCCGGCTCGCCCAGCGGCAGGGCGTACGGGTCTCGCTCCAGCCCTCCGCGTACGGCGGCACCACCGCCATCGTGCTCATCCCGTCCGCCCTGCTCACCGAATCCGGCCCGGACGGCCAGGAGGGGGGCGGGGACGACGACACCGGTCGGCAGCGGAAGCGGCAGCGCGGCGCCACGGTGCCGGGGCAGCGGCGCTCCGGCGGCCCGTCCCCGTCCGTGGTGAGCGCGCCGCCCGCCGAACAGCACCAGCAGGCCTCCGACAGCCGCTCCGGCGCCCGCGACGGCGGCCCCGCGCCGCTGCCCCGCCGCGTGCCACCGGTGCTGGTCTCCGACCACGGCCACCCGGTCGACGGCGCGTCGGGCGGACGGCACACCCGGCCGTCCTGGGCCGAACAGCGCGAGCAGGACCCGGACGAAGACGTGAACCAGCCCCGGAACCAGACCCGGTCAAAGGTCCGGGAACAGGACCGGGAACAGGTCCGGAACGACGGCGAGGACCGGCGCCAGGACCAGGCACCGGCCCCGGAGAGCCAGGCACCGACCAGCCCGGCGGCCTCCGGGCTCCCCAAGCGGATACGGCAGGCGAGCCTCGCCCCGCAGTTGAAGAACGACCCCGAACCACCGGCGGAGAGCGACCACTACGCTGCCGACACCGATCCCGAACGCGACGCCGAACAGGCGAGGGCCACCATGGCCTCGCTGCAACGGGGATGGCAGCGCGGTCGGCGGCAGACGGCCACCGGTTCCGGCGGGTCGGACACCGCACCAGGAACGAGAGATGAGGGGGACGGGCGATGACCGCATCGAACGCCGCAGCACGCAACGGATCGGCACCGTCGGGCGAGTTGAACTGGCTGCTCGACGAACTCGTCGGCCGGGTCGGCAGCATCCGCAAGGCGCTGGTGCTCTCCGGCGACGGACTGCCCACCGGCGGTTCGCGCGATCTGTCCCGGGAGGACGGCGAACACCTGGCCGCCGTGGCCTCGGGATTCCACAGCCTCGCCAAGGGGGTCGGCCGCCACTTCGACGTCGGCCGGGTCCGGCAGACCGTCGTCGAACTCGACGACGCCTTCCTGTTCGTCACCTCTGCCGGTGACGGCAGCTGCCTCGCCGTGCTCGCCGATGCCGACTCGGACGTCGGCCAGGTAGCCTATGAGATGACGCTGCTGGTCAAGCGGGTGGGAGTGCATCTGGGCTCCGCTCCGCGCTCCGGCGGGTGACGGAGGCGGGGGGAGATGACCGGAGAGGGTGCGACCGACGACCGCTGGTTCGACGACGCGGCCGGACCGGTGGTCCGGCCCTATGCGATGACGCGGGGCCGCACCCGCAGCGCCGCCGAGGACAAGCTCGACCTGATCGCCGTCGTCGTCGCCGACAGGGTGAGCCCCGGGACCGCCGCCGACCAGACGTTGTCACCGGAGCACATCGACATCGTCGAACTCAGCCGCGACACCCCACAGTCCGTCGCCGAGCTGGCGGCCGAGCTCGACCTCCCGGTCGGCGTGGTCCGCGTACTGATCGGTGACCTGCTTCACGCGGCACTCGTCCGAGTGTCCCGGCCCGTACCTCCGGCGGAACTGCCGGACGAGAGGATTCTGCGCGAGGTGATCAATGGTCTACGGGCACTCTGACCCGGGCCGCGCCCACATCATCGAACCCGTGACGCTCAAGATTCTGGTGGCGGGCGGGTTCGGTGCGGGCAAGACGACGCTGGTGGGGGCGGTCAGCGAGATCAAGCCGCTGCGCACGGAGGAGCTGCTCACCGAGGCGGGCCGGCCGGTCGACAACATCGCGGGGGTGGAGGGCAAGAAGACCACCACCGTCGCGATGGACTTCGGGCGCATCACGCTCCGCGAGGACCTGGTGCTGTACCTCTTCGGTACCCCGGGTCAGGACCGTTTCTGGTTCCTCTGGGACGAGCTGGCGACCGGTGCGCTGGGAGCGGTGGTGCTGGCCGACACCCGTCGGCTGGAGGACTGCTTCGCGGCCGTCGACTACTTCGAGCGGCGTGGCATCGCCTTCACGGTGGCCGTCAACTGCTTCGAGGGCGCCGACAACTACCCGGAGGAGTCGGTGCGCGAGGCGCTGGACCTCGACCCCGGCACCCCCGTGGTGATGTGCGACGCGCGCGAGCGGGAGTCCGTCAAGCGGGTGCTGATATCGGTGGTGGAACACGCGATGCTCGCCACCGCCTCCACCCGCTGACCGCGCGGCGCACCCGGCTCACCGCACGGCGCACCCGCCTCACCGCACGGCGATCACCGACGAACCATGGCCGAACAGGCCCTGGTTCGCGGTGATCCCCACCCGCGCCCCCGCCACCTGCCGGTCGCCCGCCCGGCCCCGCAACTGCCGGGCCAGCTCACACACCTGGGCGATGGCCTGAGCCGGAACCGCCTCCCCGAAGGAGGCGAGACCACCGCTCGGATTGACCGGGATCCGGCCGCCGAGCGCCGTCGCGCCCTCCCGGAGCAGCTTCGCGCCCTCCCCGGCGGCGCACAGCCCCAAGTCCTCGTACCACTCCAGCTCCAGCGCGGTGGACAGGTCGTACACCTCGGCGAGCGACAGATCCTCCGGCCCGATGCCCGCCTCCTCGTACGCGGCCCGCGCGATCGACGGCCGGAACGCGTCCGGTACCGAAGTGGCCCCGGTGGCGGAGTCGGTGGCGAGGTCCGGCAGGTCGAGCGCGGTCCGTGGATACACCGGCGAGACGGACGAGACGGCGCGGATCCGCACCGGATCCGTCACCCCGTGCCGCCGCGCGAAGTCCACGCCGCTCAGCACGAGCGCCGCGGCCCCGTCCGAGGTCGCGCAGATGTCCAGCAGCCGCAGCGGATCGGCCACCACCGGCGACGCGGCCACCTCCTCGGCGGACACGGGGGAGCGGTAGCGGGCATGAGGGTTGGCGGCGCCCGCGGCCGCGTTCTTCACCTTGACCGCCGCGAAGTCCTCGACCGTGTCCCCGTACACCGCCATCCGGCGGCGCGCCCACAGCGCGAAGTACGCCGGGTTGGTCGCGCCCAGCACCCGGAAGCGCAGCCAGTCCGGGTCATCGGGCCGGTCGCCGCCGGACGGCGCGAAGAATCCCTTGGGCGCCGCGTCCGCGCCCACCACCAGCACGGTGTCCGCCATGCCGGACAGGATCTGGGCGCGGGCGGTGTCGATGGCCCGCGCCCCGGACGCACAGGCGGCGTACACGCTGGTGACGCGCGCCCCCTGCCAGCCCAGCGCGCGGGCGAAGGTCGCCCCCGCGACCTGGCCGGGATAGCCGCAGCGCACGGTGTTCGCGCCGACCACGGACTGGATCGCGGTCCAGTCGAGCCCGGCGTCCGCGAGCGCCGCCCGAGCCGCCTTCGTCCCGTACTCCACGAAGCTCCGGCCCCATTTGCCCCACGGGTGCATCCCGGCGCCGAGCACCGCCACCTCGCCTGTCATGACGGGTCCTGAGAGAGAACGGGCCGCCAGTGCCAGGTCGCCCAGCTCTCCCCGCCCTTCCCGGCCAGCACCCCCGGCACCACCTCGACCTCCATGCCGACCGCCAGATCCGCCACCGTCACTCCGGGCGCGCCCTGCCCGAGCACCACCATCCGCTCGGCGGCCAGCTCCACGGCGATCAGCGTGTACGGCTCCCACTCGCGCGCGGGATCGGAGGGGTACGGGGCGGGCGGGCGGTAGCGGCCGTCGGTGTACGACCACACCCTGCCCCGCCGTGACAGCGGCACCTCGTCCAGCTCCGTGCCGCCGCACCGGGGCACCCGGCAGAACGTGTCCTCGCGCGGGAAGTACACCGCGCCACACCCCCGGCAACGGGTGCCCAGCAGCCGGAACTCCCCGTCATGCGAGGCGAACCATCCGGCGACCACGGGCGTACGCGCAGATGCCACGGCTTCTCCCGGCGGTGATGGTGAATATCTGACGGAACGTCAGAAGTGTGGCACACCCTCCCGGTGCAGTGAACGCCGCGAGACCGGGAAGTCGAAGTAGGTGTCCGGGAACAGCTCCGGCCGATAGGTGTAGTGCCACCACTCCTCGGCCAGATTGACGAAGCCCTGGTCCTCCATCGCGCCCTTGAGCAGCAGCCGGTTGGCCCGCTGCTGGCCCTTGATCCGCGGGTCGAGGGTGTGCGAGAGGGTGTCGAAGCAGTCGTAACCCGTCCCCATGTCCACCGAGTTGTCGGGGAAGCGCTCCTTCTTGGGCGCGTAGCAGGACACCAGCTTCTCGCCCGGTACGTACGGCCGGGTCGGCAGCGCGGGCAGCCGCGCGATCGTCAGGTCCAGCGTGCTGCCCCGGCTGTGCCCCGACTTCTCGGCGATGTAGCCGTCCTCGAACAGCCGGGTCTTGTCGACCTTCGGATAGAACTCGCCCTTCATCCGCTGGTCGTCGAGGTCCTTCGCCCAGTCGACGAACTGATTCACCGCGCGCTGCGGCCGGTAGCAGTCGTACACCTTCAGGGTGTAGCCCCGGCGCAGCAGTTGACGCTGCGCCCGGTGCAGGGCCAGGGCAGCCGGGCGGGTCAGGAGACACAGCGGCCTGCGATAGCCGTCGACGGGGCGGCCGGTGAAGTTGTGCGGGGTGATGTACCGGATCTCCTGGCGGATCGTCGGATCCACATCGCTCAGCGCCACGAACTCCTTCGGCGCCTTGGGCTCGTCCCCGGCCTGCGCCGGAGCGGGCGAGGCGAGGGCCAGCAGAGCGGCGACGGGCAGGGCGAGCACACGCGGCACGATTCTTGGCATGAACACCGAGTTACCCAGTCCCCCCGGCCCCCGAACCCCACCGGCCGCCACCAGGCGGTGCCCCTGCGAGGACGCCCCGCCCTCGGCCCGCACTCAGCAGCGAAACCCCAGGAGAAACCGGGCCTCGGGGCAGCGCCCCCGGTTGCGGTGCGCGGGTGGCTTGTCCCCTGTCCCGCCCCTTCCCGAAACCGGGGCGCTGCCCCGGGCCCCGGGCACCTGCGGTGTGCCCCTGCCCCGCGCCTTGGTGAGCCCTGCGGCGGCCACCCGCCCCCAGCCCCCGCCGGGCGGTGCCCCCTCTCGCCGCGTTGTCGGGCGCGTCCGAGGAGGCCCGCCCCCGGACTCCGTCCGGGCGGTGCCCCCGCGCTCTCCTCGCGCGGGTTGCGATGCGCCCCGGCTACCGCTGGGAGGCGCCGCCCGCCGACCCGGGGTGATCGTCACGGTTTGCGCGGTGACGGGACCTCCGGAGCCGTGCCCCGGACCCGCACCGGATACCCCGCCTCGACGCCGCCCTCCCGCTCGACCCGCACCTCATCCCCGCGCAGCCGGGAGACGAACCGCAGCAGCTCCGCCTTGTCCCACCCGTCGCCCGCGTCCACCACCATCGACCCGCCGCCCTTGCGCCCCTGGTGCGGCATCCACACCTCCAGCTCCACGCCGCCGTCCGGCGACGCGACGGGTATCACCGCGCCCGCCCGGGCCAGCACCGGGATCCGGGACAGCGGGGCGTCGACCACCACCTGCCCGGGGCCCTCGTACGCGCGGCCTGTCGCCGTGTCGTACCAGCGGCCGCGCGGCAGCCGCACCGCCCGCCGCACCGCGCCCTCCTCCATCACCGGCGCCACCAGCAGCGCGTCGCCCAGCAGGAACGCGTCGTCGCAGTCGCGCAGCGCCCGGTCCTTGGGCTGCCGCCACCACACGGGCCGCACATAGGGCGCGCCGGTACGTTCCGCCAGCCGGGCGAGCGTCATGAAGTACGGCAGCAGCCGCTGCCGCTCGCGCAGCGCCGCCGCCGCGTGCTCCAGCACCGGGGCCCCGAACTCCCACGGCTCGCGCCGCCCGGCCGTGATCGCCGAATGGGTACGGAACAGCGGCAGATACGCGCCCAGCTGGAACCAGCGCAGATACAGCTCAGGCGACGGGGAGCCGGTGAAGCCGCCGATGTCCGGGCCGGAGTACGGCACTCCCGAAAGACCCAGCCCGACCACCAGCGCCAGCGAGGCGCGCAGCCCCGGCCAGCCGGTCGTCACATCGCCGGACCAGCTGCCCCCGTACCGCTGGAGCCCCGCCCAGCCGGAGCGGGAGAACAGGAACGGCCGCTCGTCGGGGCGCAGCTCGCCCAGCCCCTCGTACCCGGCCCGGGCCATCGCCAGCCCGTACACGTTGTGCGCCTCCCGGTGGTCGCCGCCCCGGCCCTCCAGGGCGTGCCGGGCCGAGCGCGGCAGCGTGGTCTCGCCGAACGCCGCGAACGACACCGGCTCGTTCATGTCGTGCCACACCCCGGAGAAGCCCTGCTCCAGCCGCTCCGCGTACAGCCCGCCCCACCACTTGCGCACCCGTGGATCGGTGAAGTCCGGGAACACCGACTCGCCCGCCCACACCACCCCGCGCACCTCCCGGCCGCGGGCGTCGGTCACGAACCCCTCCGCCGCCACCCCGCCGTCGTACACCGGGTTGCCCGGCTCCGCCTTCACCGCGGGGTCCACGATCGACACCAGCCGCACCCCGTCCTCGCGCAGCTCGGCGGCGAGCCCGGGCAGATCGGGGAAGCGCGCCGGGTCCACCGTGAAGACCCGGTTCCCGGCCAGATGGTCGATGTCCAGGTGCAGCGCCGACAGCGGCAGGTTCCGCTCCCGGTAGCCCGCCACCACCCGCCGTACCTCCGTCGCGTCGCCGAACCCCCAGCGCGCGTGGTGGTGGCCGAGCGCCCAGCCCGGCGGCACGGTGGGGGAGCCGGTCAGCGCCGCCCAGCCGTGCAGCACCCGGGCCGGGGTGCCCGCGAACACCCAGTAGCGCAGCGGCCCGCCCTCCATGCGCATCCGGACGCCACCGGGCCGGTCGTGCCCCGAGCCCGCGCCCTCCTCGCCCTCCCGCAGCGTGACCGTGCCGTCCCACGAGTTGTCGTGGAACACCAGATGGGTGCCCGCGTCCGCCACCACCAGCTGCACCGGCATGGTCAGGTACAGCGGATCGTCGCCCGGCCCGAAACCGCCGCCGGGGTCGGTGTTCCACAGCCGGTACGAGCCGTTCCGCAGACGCGGCCCGTCCGCCCGCCCGCCGAGCCCGAAGAACCGCGCGTCCGCCGCCACCTCCGACCGCTGATGCCAGCGCGCGCCCGGCACCCCCGTGGTCCGGCCCTCGCTCCCGACGCGCTCGATCACCGCCTCGGCCGGTTCCCACCAGCGCGGCGGCAGATCCCGCCGCAGCACCACCCCGCCCGGGGTGCGCACCTCCACCGTGCCCATCCGCGACACCGCGACCGTCACCCGCTCCGACACCACCCGCCAGCCGCCGTCCGTGTCCGGCTCCAGCTGCGCCCGCTCGTCCGCCTCCGGACAGGCGCCGTCCAGCGCGTACGACGGCTCCGGCTCCGCCCCGTCCCAGCCGCAGAACACCGCGCCGCCCGCCGCCACCCGCACCCGCAGCGAGGACCGCGCGAACCGCACCACCCCACCGCCCGGCTGCGGATCCGCGCCCTCCACCACACCCGGCACCCGCGCCAGCTCGGCACCCCGCCGCGGCAGCCCGGTGGCGTCCGAACGGCGGCGCCGCCACGCCGACCGCAGGGAGCGCAGCCCCTGCGCCGTACCGACCACCTTCACCGACCGCACCAGGTCACGCGCATTCATACTGATCACTGTGCCATTGACGAGGGAGAACGCGGCCATGGTTCAACTGCCGTTCACCCGTGGTCGTCCCACATGCAACCTCCCACGGATGTGGAGCAGCGCCTCTGGTGCCGAAGTCGATCACATGGCATCGTCCTGCACGGACCCTGAAGCAGCGGACGCGGACCTCCCGGGAGCCGACACAGATGAACACCGCAGCCCACGCCGACCACCTGCCCGGCCCCCTGTGGCAGCCCGGCGCGGACCGGATCGCCCGCGCCCAGCTGACCCGCTTCCACGCCTGGGCGGCCGAGCGGCACGGCGCGCCCGCGCCGCTCCCCGGTGACCCGGCCGCGAGCTACGCCGCGCTGCACCGCTGGTCGGTCGAGGAGCTGGAGAGCTTCTGGCGCGCGGTCGCCGAGTGGTTCGAGGTGCGCTTCGGCACCCCGTACGAGACCGTCCTCGCCGACGACGCCATGCCGGGCGCCCGCTGGTTCCCCGGCGCCACCGTCAACTACGCCGAGCACGCCCTGCGCGCCGGTGAGGACCCCGCCCGCGCCGACGAGCCCGCGCTGCTGCACGTCGACGAGGGCCAGGAGCCGCGCCCCGTCACCTGGGCCGAGCTGCGGGCCCAGGTCGGCGCGGCCGCCGCGGCGCTGCGCCGCCTCGGGGTCCGCCCCGGCGACCGGGTCAGCGGCTACCTCCCCAACATCCCGCAGGCCGCCATCGCCTTCCTCGCCACCGCCGCCGTCGGCGGGGTGTGGACCTCCTGCGCCCCCGACTTCGGCGCCCGCAGCGTCCTGGACCGCTTCCAGCAGGTCGAGCCGGTCGTCCTGTTCACCGTCGACGGCTACGTCTACGGCGGCAAGACCCACGACCGCACCGAGACCGTCGCCGAGCTGCGCCGCGAACTGCCGACCGTGCGCGCCACCGTCCACATCCCGCTGCTGGGCACGCCCGCCCCCGAGGGAGCGCTGACCTGGGACGACATCGTTCGCGACGGGACCGAGCCGGTCTTCGACCAGGTGCCCTTCGACCATCCGCTGTGGGTGCTGTACTCCTCCGGCACCACCGGGCTGCCCAAGGCGATCGTGCAGTCCCAGGGCGGCATCCTGCTGGAGCACCTCAAGCAGCTGGGCCTGCACTGCGACCTCGGCCCCGGGGACCGCTTCTTCTGGTACACCTCCACCGGCTGGATGATGTGGAACTTCCTGGTGTCCGGGCTGCTGTCCGGCGCCACCGTGGTGCTGTACGACGGCAGCCCCGGCTACCCGGACACCGCCGCCCAGTGGCGCGTCGCCGAGCGCACCGGCACCACGCTGTACGGCACCTCCGCCGCGTACGTCATGGCCTGCCGCAAGGCCGGTGTCCACCCGGGGCGCGACTTCGACCTCTCCCGGGTGAAGTGCGTCGCCACCACCGGATCCCCGCTGCCGCCGGACGGCTTCCGCTGGATCCACGACGAGGTGGCCGAGGACATGTGGATCGCCTCCGTCAGCGGCGGCACCGATGTGTGCAGCTGCTTCGCGGGCGCCGTGCCGACCCTCCCCGTCCACATCGGCGAGCTGCAGGCCCCCGGCCTCGGCACCGACCTCCAGGCGTGGGACGCGCGGGGCAGGCCGGTGGTCGACGAGGTCGGCGAGCTGATCGTCACCCGCCCCATGCCGTCCATGCCGGTCCGCTTCTGGAACGACCCGGACGGCAGCCGCTACCGCGACAGCTACTTCGAGATGTTCCCCGGCGTCTGGCGCCACGGCGACTGGATCACCCTCACCTCGCGCGGCACCGTCGTCATCCACGGCCGCTCCGACTCCACGCTCAACCGGCAGGGCGTACGGATGGGCTCCGCCGACATCTACGAGGCCGTCGAACGGCTCCCCGAGATCCGCGAATCCCTCGTCATCGGCGTCGAACAGCCCGACGGCGGCTACTGGATGCCGCTCTTCGTCCACCTCGCCCCGGGCGCGACCCTGGACGACGAGCTGCTGGCCCGTATCAAGAGCACCATCCGCACCCAGCTCTCCCCGCGCCACGTCCCCGACGAGGTCATCGAGGTCCCGGGCGTCCCCCACACCCTCACCGGCAAGCGCATCGAGGTCCCGGTCAAGCGCCTCCTCCAGGGCACGTCCCTGGACAAGGCGGTGAACCCGGGGTCGGTGGACGACATGGACCTGCTGCGCTACTACGAGCGCCTGGCCCGCGCCAAGGCCGCCCCCGCCGACTAGACGCGCGCGGACGGGGCGTCGTGCGTGGTGTCCAGCTGATCGGCCAGACAGGCCAGATAGAGGGAGAGCGCGCCGCGGTCGCGCAGGGAACGGCCGCTGATCTGCTCGATCTTGTTCATGCGGTAGACGAGGGTGTTGCGGTGAATGTGCAGCGCCGCCGACGCCCGCACCAGGTTGAAGCCGTTCTCGCACCACGCCACCACCGTCTCCCGCAGCACCGGCCAGTCCGGCTGCGCGCGCAGCTCCACGGTGGTCAGGGCGATGAGCCGGGCCCGGGCGTGCTGCCCGACGGCGGCCAGCAGCTGGTGGCCCCGGAGATCGCCGATGAGGTGGACGGGGGCACCGGCGGCGACCCGGGCGCCGAGCCGTAGCGCGTCGCACGCGTCCTGGTACGAGTCGTGCAGCCCGCCGACGGTGGACGCCGGTTCGCCGATCCCGGCGCGCAGCACCAGGCCGTACCGCGCGTCGGCGGCCTCCGTGAGCCGGGCGCAGACGGCCGCCACCCCGGGGTCGAGGGCAACGCCCGGCAGCCGGTGCAGCACCCCGATCCACCCGGGCGCGGCGCTCGCGACGATGTCCTGCGCGTCGGGGAACGCCTCGCGGACGGTACGCAGCAGCTCCGGGCGGACCAGCGCGGTGTCCCGGGACCGGCGCCCACCGGCGTACCCGGTGCCATGGCCGCGCCCGCCACCCCGGCGCTCCCCGCCCGGCACGGTCACCTCCATCGCGATCGCCACCCGCGCGAGCCGCAGATCGAAGCCCAGCTCCGCCGCGCGGAACACGATGAAGTCCGGCTCGACCACCTGGGCGTCGTACGAGGCGACGTCGACGATCAGATCCTCCAGCACCCGCTCCCGCAGCACCCGCGAGCGCAGCAGCACGGACTCCCGCATCAGGATCTCCGTCTGCCGCTTCACCAGCAGCCCGAAGCGGCCCACCTGCGCGGGCGTGCCGGTGATCCCGACCGTGCCGACCGCGTGCCCGTCCCGGACCAGGGGGAGCGTGACGCCGGGGCGCACGCCCCGCAGGGACTGGGCCTGCGCGGTGGTGTGGGTGGCGGGCTCCTGGGTGCGCAGCACCTCGACGGACGCCTCGTGGAAGGTACCGATACGGCTCTGGTCGCCGCTGCCGATGACCGTGCCCTCACTGTCGGTGATGAGGACGTTGAATCCGATGACCGCCGAGGTGTCCCCGGCGATCTCCTGGGCGAGTGACGGGCTGAGCATGCGTGAACCCCCGTCGAGAGGTGCGCGGGAAGGGGCGCGCGAGGCGGCGCGAAGTGGACGCACCATACAGGGCGGCAAACCTTATCCGCCATATATTCGTACGAAATAGCCAGTGACCGAAGCTCGGTGCACTCGTAGCGTATGGGGCAATTCGCACCGCCGCCGCGGCGGAAGACGCGGTGAACGGCGGGCCCTGCCCAGCCCTGACACGGAAGGCCGATCCGATGGCCCGTGTACGCATCCTCCTCACAGCCCTCTCCGTCCTGCCGCTCCTCGCCCTGACTGCCTGTGGATCGGACAGCGACGCCGCGGCCCCCAAGAAGGTCTCCGCGAAGACGGCCGCGCTCGGCACGATCGACCCCGGCGTCCTGAAGGTGGCCGTCCAGCCCTACGCGCCCTACACCACCGTCAAGGACGGCAAGATCGTCGGCCTCGACGGCGACATCCTCAGTTACGCCGCCAAGAAGCTCGGCCTCACCGTCCAGCCCGAGACGACGGACTTCGCGGGCATGCTCGCCGGAGTCCAGTCCCGCCGGATGGACATCACCATCGGCGGCGTCGCCTGGACCAAGGACCGCCAGAAGCAGGGACTGTTCACCGACCCGCCCTACTACTCGCCCCCGGCGATGGCGGTCGGCTCGGGCAAGACGTACAAGACCATCGACGACCTGAAGGGCCTGCGCCTCGGCACCGTCGAAGGCTACGTCTGGGTCAAGTCCATCAAGGCCGTCCCCGGCGCCAAGCTGCGCGCCTACCCCGACGCCAACGGCGTCTTCGACGACCTCGCCGCGGGCCGCATCGACGTCGGCTTCCTGGACCCGCTCATCATCATCGCGGCCGAGAAGGAACGCTCCGAGCAGATCAAGACCGAATACCTGACGCCGCCCACCGCCGCCCAGGTCAAGGCCAAGCCCGCCTACGAGTACTTCCGCCCGTACCAGACCGGCTTCTACCTCCCCAAGAAGGCCACCAAGCTGGAGAAGGCCATCTCCGCCCAGATCGACGCCATGTACCGGAACGGCGAGCTGTCGAAGCTGGTCAAGAAGTGGGGCGGCGACCCGGCGCAGTTCCTGAAGCCCGCCTCCGACGTCGCCCCCGCCCGCCGCGGAGTCGACCGGCCCGCCGACTGGAACGCCCCCTCCATCACCTCCGCCGGACAGTGAGAAGGCCACCGACGTGACGACCGCCGCAGGCCTGTTCCAGGTCCCCTGGTCCGACTACCGCACCGATCTGTTCGACGCCCTGCTCAAGACGGTGTCGTACACCGCCGTCAGCTTCGCGGGCGCGGCCCTCCTCGGCCTGGTGGTGGCCCTGCTGCGGCTGAGCCGCGTATGGCCGCTGCGCGCCCTGGCCGCCGTCTACACCGAGCTGTTCAAGAACATCCCGCTGCTCGCCATCATCTTCCTGACCTACTTCGGCCTGGGATCCGTCGACATCCGGCTCGACGTCTTCACAGCCGGATGCCTGAGCCTCATCGTCTTCTACTCCGCCTACCTGTCCGAGATCTTCCGCGCCGCCATCAGCGGAATCCACGACGGCCAGACGGAAGCCGGAGAAGCCCTCGGGCTGGGCCGCCTGAGCGTCTTCGGCCACGTGGTCTTCCCCCAGGCGCTGCGCCTGGCGCTGCCCGGCACCAACACCATGCTGGTCGACCTGCTCAAGGGCACCTCCCTGCTGGTCACCATCTCCGCCGCCGAGCTGATGTCCGAGGCACGGCTCATCACCTCCTCCACCTTCCGGGCCCTGGAGGTGTACCTCGTCATCTCGGCCGTCTACTTCGCCCTCTGCTACCCCCTGTCCCAGCTGCTCCTCGCCCTGGAGCGCGCCATCCGGGCCGGAAAGCCGCTGACACCGAGGCGGCGGCGACGGCTGCGCACCGCCCGCGCCCTCCTCGCCGAGACACCCGGCCCCGCCGGAACACCCGACTCCGCCGAGGCGCCCGCCCTGGCCGACACCCCGCCCCCGAAGGAGGCGACGGCATGACCACCGACGCCGTCGTACGGATCACAGACCTCGGCAAGTCCTTCGACGGGCGCCGCGTCCTCGACGATGTCTCACTCGACGTACCGCGCGGCCGGATCGTCAGCGTCATCGGGCAGAGCGGCGGCGGCAAGACGACCCTGCTGCGCTGCGTCAACCTGCTGGAGAGGCCGGACAGCGGCACCATCGACGTGGCGGGCGAGACGGTGCACCGCGACGGACGGACCGTCTGCCGCGACCTCGCCCGGCTGCGCCGCACGGTCGGCATGGTCTTCCAGCGGTTCCACCTCTTCCCGCATCTGACCGCCGTCGAGAACGTCATGCTGGCGCAGGTCAAGGCGGGCGTCCCCGAAAGCGCCGCCCTGGAGCGCGCCGTCGTCCTGCTGCGCCGGGTCGGGCTCGCCCACCGAGGCCTCGCCCACCCCGACCAGATGTCCGGCGGCGAGCAGCAGCGGGTCGCCATCGCACGGGCCCTCGCGCTCAAGCCCGAGGTGCTGCTCTTCGACGAGCCCACCTCGTCGCTCGACCCGGAGGCGACCCGGGAAGTCCTGCGGGTCATGCGCGAGCTGGCCGAGGAGGGGATGACGATGATGCTGGTCACCCACGAACTGCCCTTCGCCCGCGAGGTGTCCGACTGGGTCGCTTTCGTCGACGGCGGCCGGATCATCGAGGCGGGCCCGCCCGCCGAGGTGCTGGGGCGGCCCCAGCAGGCGCGCACCCGGGCGTTCCTGACCACGTACGACTCCACCGCCGTCGGCGCGTAGGGGACACGCCATGGACACACTGCAAGGCAGCGGACCCGTGGTGGTCGTCGGTGGCGGGGTGGTCGGCCTGTGCACGGCGTACTACCTGGCCGAGCACGGGCTGCCGGTCGAGATCGTGGAACGGCGCGGCGTCGGCTCCGGCGTCTCGCGCGGCAACGCGGGCTGGGTCTGCCTCAGCCACTCCACCCCCGTCCCCGCCCCGGGCGTCCTGCGCTACGCGGCGCGCTCCCTCGGCAGGCCCGACTCCCCGCTGTATCTGCGCCCGCTGCCGGACCCCGCGTTCGTACGGTGGCTGTGGCGCTTCTGGCGCAGCAGCACCCCCGCGGCGTTCCGGCGCGGCTACGCGGCGATCGCCGAGCTGAACCGCACCACGTTCGCGCTCTTCGACGGGTTGCGCGAGGCCGGGGTCGAGACCACCCTCACCCGCCCGGGCATGGTGCACGCGTTCCTGTCGCCCGGCGAGGCACGGCACCACCTCCAGCTCCAGCGGCAGATGGCGGACGGCCGCTACCCGCTCCCGGACGACGTCAGCACCGGCCCCGAGGCGATGGCCCTGGACCCCTCGCTGGCGCCGGGGGTCCAGGCCGCCTACCTCGTCCCCGGCGAAGGCGTCCTGGACCCGGTGGCCTTCGCGCAGGCCCTCGAAGAACGGCTCGCGGCAAGCGGGGTGAAGGTCCACGAGAACGTGGCCGCGACCGGCTTCCGGCGCGGCCCGGCCGGGGACCGGGTCACCGCCGTCGTCACCGACACCGGCGAGATCCCGTGCTCGGCCGTCGTCATCGCGGCCGGAGTGCGCTCCGCGGACCTGCTGCGCGAGCTGGGACACCCCCTGCCGCTCCAGGCGGGCAAGGGCTACAGCTTCTCTGCCGACCTCGACCCCGCGCCGACGCACACCCTGTACTTCGGCGAACACCGGGCCGTGGCCTCCCCGATCGGCGGCACCACCCGCATCGCCGGGACGATGGAGCTGAGCGGCAACAACAACCGGCTCGACTGGCGCCGGATCGTCGCCGTCGCCCGGGCGAGCCGCCACTACCTCGGGCAGTGGTTCGACGATCCGGACGACCTGGTGGCGCTGATCCGCGACCCCTGGGTCGGCGGCCGTCCCTTCCTGCCCGACGGACTGCCGGTCATCGACCGCGTACCCGGCCCCGGGAACGCCTTCACCGCCACCGGCCACGGCATGCTGGGCGTGACGCTCGGCCCGGTCACCGGCAGCGAACTCGCCTCCTACGTCGTCACCGGCCGCCGCCCCGCCGCCCTCACCCCGTTCCGCCTCGACCGGCTCCGTGGCTGAGGTGCGTTGTCAGTGCCCCCGGTTACGGTGAGTGAGCACTGAACGTCTGCGCTGAGGGGGAGTCATGGCGCACACCGACAACGGCACCGACAACGGCACGGGCACCGGCACCGGTGGCACGCACCTCGGAAAGCCCACCGCGATCCGGGCCTTACGCAGGGAAGTGCCCAGCGTCGTAGCGCTGTTGGCGGCCGAGGAGGACTTCGCCGCCATGCGCGGGTACGCGTCGTTCGGCTTCGACGACCACGCCCGCTACCTGCGCCGGATGGAGGGGCTGCTGCGGGCGCTCTCGTCACAGGGAGTGCACACCACCGTCGCCCTCTTCGACCCGGTCGCCTACCAGGAGTACTGCGCCCACGCCCGGCTCGACCCGGACACCCCGCGCAGTCGCAGCCGCTTCACGGCGGAGGTGGCGTCCACGGGCGCCACCGTCGTCTACGAGGGCCAGCCCCTCGACCAGCTGCTGCCAGGCCTGATCACCGCCGCCGAGGAGCACGCCACCTGGGAGTACGCCTCGGCGGTGCTCGCCCGGGCGGGCGGCTGCGGCGGCCCCGGCGGCTGCGGGAGCGGCACCGGACGTGCCGCGTTCGACCGCGCCGCCGCCGCGCTGTCCGCACTGCTCGACGCGGCGGGGCCGGGCCTGCACCACCTGGTGTGCAGCGTCCCGGTGGACGGCGTCCCACTGGCCGCTGTAGTCCACGCCACCGCGCGGGAAGGTCGGCCGCCGAAGTTCGCCGAGCCCGGCGCGGTCGTCTTCCGCACCGTGCTGGCCTGCGGCATCGCCACGGCGAGCCCCGGCGGCGTCGTCCTGCGGACCAGCCTGCCCAAAGCCCCGGACACGGTGCGCGGCTGGGCGCTGCGCGACGGCTGGCCGCAGCCGCTGAGCGAGGCCGAGGTCTTCACCGCGTACTGCACCGACGCGCGGACCGGCGAGCCCATCCCGCCCGAGCACCGCGTCGAATACCGGGCGGGCATCCCGCTGCCCCGGCCCGAGCAAGGGGAGGGGTGACACGCCGAAGGGCCCGCCCCACCGTGGTGGGACGGGCCCTTCGGCCGTTCAACGGCATCGCCATCGGCTCACTCGCCGGACAGCACCGCCTGCGCCGCGCGGCGCGCGTCCTCGGCGGTGTCCGCCGCGCGCGCCGCCGAAGCGGCCCGCTCGCACTGGGCGAGCGTGTGCTTGGCCAGCGTGGCGCGGACATACGGAATCGACGCGGCGCCCATGGAGAGGCTGGTGACGCCCAGACCGGTCAGCACACACGCCAGCAGCGGGTCGGACGCGGCCTCACCGCACACCCCGCAGCTCTTGCCCTCGGCCTGCGCGGCCTCCGCCGACGCCGCGACCAGGTCGAGCAGCGCGGGCTGCCACGGGTCCTGCAGCCGCGACACCGCACCCACCTGCCGGTCGGCCGCGAAGGTGTACTGGGCCAGATCGTTGGTGCCCAGCGACAGGAACTCGACCTCCTGGAGGATCGAGCGGGCCCGCAGCGCGGCCGACGGGATCTCCACCATCGCGCCGAACTTGGCCTGCAGCCCGGCCTCCCGGCAGGCGTCCGCGAACGCCTTGGCGTCCAGCCGGTCGGCCACCATCGGCGCCATGACCTCGAGGTAGACGGGCAGCCCCTCGGCCGCCTTCGCCAGCGCCGTCAGCTGCGTCCGCAGGACGTCGGGGTGGTCGAGCAGCGTGCGCAGCCCGCGTACGCCGAGTGCCGGGTTGGGCTCATCGGACGGGGTGAGGAAGTCCAGCGGCTTGTCCGCGCCCGCGTCCAGGACCCGGACCACCACACGGCCCTCGGGGAACGCCTCCAGCACCTGCCGGTACGCCTCGGCCTGCTTCTCCTCCGACGGCGCCTTCGTGCTGTCGTCGAGGAAGAGGAACTCCGTGCGGAACAGCCCCACGCCCTCGGCGCCCGCCTCGACCGCAGCCGGTACGTCCGCCGGACCGCCGACGTTCGCCAGCAGCGGCACCTTGTGCCCGTCGGAGGTCGCGCCTGGCCCGGACGAGGCGGCCAGCGCCGCCCGCCGCTCCTCGGCGGCCCGGGTCAGCTCGGCCCGCTTCTCCTCGTTCGGCGACACGAAGATCTCGCCCGTGCTGCCGTCGACGGCGATCATGGTGCCCTCGATCAGCTCCCCGGCACCGGGCAGCGCCACCACGGCCGGCACCCCGAGGGCGCGCGCCAGGATCGCGCTGTGGCTCGTCGGCCCGCCCTCCTCGGTCACGAAGCCGAGCACCAGGGTCGGGTCGAGGAGCGCCGTGTCGGCCGGGGCGAGATCGCGGGCGATCAGCACATACGGCTCGTCGCTGTCGGGCACGCCCGGCATCGGCACACCCAGCAGCCGCGCCACGATCCGGTTCCGTACGTCGTCGAGGTCGGCCACCCGGCCCGCCAGGTACTCCCCGGCCCCGGCCAGCAGCGCCCGGTACGCGGCGAACGCGTCGTACACCGCCCGCTCGGCGGTGCTGCCCACCGCGATCCGCCGTTCGACGTCGGCGATCAGCTCCGGGTCCTGCGCCATCATGGCCTGTGCCTCGAGCACGGCCTGGGCCTCGCCGCCCGCGAGATTGCCGCGCGCGATCAGATCCGCCGACACGGCCTCCACCGCCTGGCGCGCCCGCTGCTGCTCGCGCGGCGCCTCGTCGGCCGGAATCTGCTTCGCGGGCGGCTCCAGCACCGCCGTGCCCATGTGGCGCACCTCGCCGATGGCCACACCGTGGCTCACGCCGACGCCTCGCAGCGTTGTCTCCATGTCACCTATCCCGGTTGATACGGCGGAACTCCGCCGTGGTGGATGTCGTACTCGCCGTCGACGCCGCCCGGACCGGTTCCGGACGGCGTCGGGGTCACGTCCAGCCGAAGAGCGCGTCGCCCGGCTTCACATCGCCGTCCTCGCGGACCGCGGAGAGGGAGTCGGCCGTGGCCTCCAGGGCCACGACCGGGCAGATCGCCGACTTACCGGCGGCCACGGCCGTCGCGGGGTCCCAGCGCACGATCGCGTCACCGCGCTTGACGGTGTCTCCCTTGTTGATGAGCACCTCGAACCCGTCGCCGTTCAGCTGCACGGTGTCGATGCCGAGGTGGGTGAGCACCCCGTGCCCTTCCTCGTCCACGACCACGAAAGCGTGCGGGTGCAGGGAGACGACGATGCCGTCGACCGGAGCCACTGCCACACAGGGTTCGAGCACCGGGTCGATCGCCGTACCCGGACCGACCATCGCGCCCGAGAACACCGGATCGGGAACCGCAGTCAGTCCGATCGCGCGCCCGGCGAGCGGAGACGTCACGGTGGTCATTGGGAAGCCTCCCAGGGTGAAGATCCATCTCGCGCCGTCACCGCCTGTCCCGGACAGCGCACTGCCCAGAAGCGTAAGTCATAGGAACTTGGGATTCCGCACAAGCGGCGCAGGCCGGAGACCCCCGGGGCCCCCGAATCGATTTGCCACCGCCGCGTGAGGCGCTGTACTGTCTTACTCCTGCCCATCCGGATGAAGCATCGCAGTCAGCTGCGGGCCCGTCCAGGTGAGGGCGGCACCTTCAGTCACTTGATCCAAATCCCGGATCCGCTTTCGCATGCCATGCGGAAAACAGCGATTCGGAAAGCGGAAAAAGGTCTGATAGCGTGGTGGAACACCGAACGGAAGCGCCCGGAGAAACCGGTGATACGGTTTCAAAGGAAGCGATCGTTCCTTGAGAACTCAACAGCGTGCTAAAAGTCAACGCCAGATATGTTGATACCC
>NZ_JBHWJI010000070.1:0-45778 GCF_042731515.1 Streptomyces sp. NPDC059850 | reverse complement strand
GGCACCTTTCGTCGGGCTAGTTCCTGTAGCTTGGCCCCCCCCACTTGGGACGTACACCCGTCCCAAGTGGTCGTCGCCGTCCGCAGGTCCGCCGTTCGGGAAGCGGCTACGGTTCGATGAGCCCGGCACGGATGGCGTAGCGGGTGAGTTCGAGACGGTCTTTGAGGCCGAGTTTCTGCAGCAGGTTGGCGCGGTGGCGTTCGACGGTCTTGACGCTGATGACGAGCATGTCGGCGATCTGCTGGGAGGTGTGGCCTTCGGCGACGAGTTTGAGGATCTCTTCCTCGCGGTCGGTGATGGCCCGCTCGGGCACCGGCTCGCCCTGCCGGGCCCGGTCGAGGTGGTTGCGGATCAGGGCGTTGACGGCGCCTGGGTAGAGGAAGGGCTCGCCGCGCATGGTGGCGCGGCAGGCTTCGACGAGGTCGCGGTCGGCGACGGATTTCAGGACGTAGCCGGAGGCACCGGCGGCGAGGGCTTCGAAGAAGTACTGCTCGTTGTCGTACATCGTCAGCATCAGGATGCGGATGCCGGGCTGGGTGCGGTCGAGTTCGCGGGCGGCCTGGAGGCCGGTCATGCGAGGCATGGCGATGTCGAGGATGGCCAGGTCGGGGTGGTGGGCACGGGCCGCTTCGAGGGCTTCGGCGCCGTTGCCGGCTTCGGCGACCACGGTCAGGTCGGGCTCGGCGTCGAGGATGAGGCGTACTCCGCGGCGGACCAGCTGGTGGTCGTCGGCGAGCAGGATGCGCGTTTCGGCTGCCTCGGGCATGGTCAGTGGCTTTCGTGGTGGAGGGGCACGACGAGACGTACCTCGGTGCCGCTGTCGGGGCGGGGACTCAGGGTGAGGTCGGCGCCGATGAGAAGGGCGCGTTCGCGCATGCCGCTGATGCCCGCCCCTTCGGCGGCGCCCTGGATTCCGTGGCCGTCGTCGCGGACGCTCAGCTCCATCCCCGTGGGGGTGCGCTTGAGGGTGAGGTCGACGCGGCGGGCGCCCGAGTGGCGGGCGGCGTTGGTCAGGCCTTCCTGAGCGACGCGGTAGAGGACGAGTTCCGTGTCGCGGCTCAGGGGCGGCAGGTCGGCGTCGACGTGGTGGCGTACGGCCAGGGTGGGGCCGGTGAACTCGCTGGTGAGGGCTTTGAGGGCGCTGGCCAGTCCGAGTTCTTCCAGGACGCCGGGGCGCAGTCGGCGGGCGATGCGGCGGATCTCGTCGAGGCTGGCGCGGGTGGTCTCCTGGACCTGGTGGAGTTCCTCGCGTACGGCGGATGGCGCGTGGTCGGCGACGCTTTTCAGCTCGAGCAGGACGGCGGTGAGGGTCTGGCCGATCTCGTCGTGGAGTTCCTGGGCGATGCGGTGGCGTTCGGCCTCTTGTGCGGACAGGGCGCGGACGGCGCTGGTGGCGCGTTCGGCCTCCAGCCGGTCGAGCATGGTGTTGAAGGTCGTGATCAGTTCGGCGACCTCGCCGTGGCCGCCGACGGCCGGACGCGTTCCCGGTCTCAGCAGGTCGGTGGTGGTCATGGCACGCGTGAGGCGTTGCAGCGGGGCGAGCCCGACACGTAGCAGCACGCCGTTGGCGATGAGCATCGCGGCCAGTCCGGCGGTCAGGACGGCGGCCTCGGTGAGCAGGACGGGGGTGGAGACGGTGACCGGTCCCAGCAGCAGGGTGGTCGCCGCGATCAGCACCACGGCGTTGAGCAGGAAGATCCGCCAGAAGAGGGACATCGATACCGCCTCCTCCCGTCGCCGCGCCGACGGCTGCGACCGGTCCGGTTCCGCACACCGACGCGGGTGCCCCGGCTGCCGTCGAGGGGGCTTCGGCCCTTATAGCCAGACTGCCGGGTGCGGTGTGGCGGCGTCCATCGGTGCCGGTGCCCACATGACGGCCGGTCGTGGGGGTCGGGCCCCCGAGGAAATGGGTGCCGCACCCGATGGTGAGGCCGCGAGGCCGCGTGTGACGGTGGCATGGAACCCGCCTTTTGCCGGTCCCCGGAGGGAGAAAGCCATGGCGCGGCCCGGCACCCAGCCCTCGCACGACGTCCAGGCGCGGACGCGGCGAAGCGCCCCTCCCGGCGCCCACGGTCCGGGGACAGGGCACCCGCGCCGGGCGCACGCGGACCGTCGACGGCGCGGCCCGGCCCGGGTGCTGCTGGCCCTCTCCGTGGTGATGCTGGTCATGGGCATGGTGCTGCCGCAGGGCCCGCTCCTCGCGGCCGGTCTGGTCACCGCGGGGGCGGCGCATCTGCTCGCGCCGCCACCCGACCGGGGCCGTCCCTTACGCGCGGCGCCGCGCCCCACTCCGGCGGGGGACCATCAGAGCCTGCCAGCCCCGGAACACCTGCCAGCCCGGAACGAAGGAGGACGTATCCACTCCCGCCAGCCGCGACACACCACGCCCACCACACTGCGGAAGGTCGTGACCCGTGGGACACGCTGACACCCTGCTCGCCATGGGCGGCGCCTTCCTGGCCGCCGCCGTCTTCGCCCGTCTCGGCAGACGGATCGGGCTGCCGACGATCCCGCTGTTCATCCTCGCCGGGATCCTGCTCGGCCCCCACACCCCGGGCCCGGTCCTGGTGGAGAACCCGCACGACTTCGAGATGCTCTCCGCGCTCGGGCTGGTCCTCCTGTTGTTCTACCTGGGGCTGGAGTTCCACCTCGACGATCTCAAAAGCGGTGGCAGGCGCCTGCTGGCCGCCGGTGGCACCTACCTGCTGCTGAACGTCGGCGCGGGGCTGGGATTCGGGTTCGCCCTGGGATGGGGAGCACGCGAAGCCCTGGTCCTCTCCGGCGTTCTGGGCATCTCCTCCTCCGCGATCGTCACCAAGATCCTCATTGACCTCGGTCGCCTCGCCCGCCCCGAGACCCGCCTGATCCTGGGCGTCACCGTCGTCGAGGACGTCTTCCTCGCCCTGTACCTGGCCGCGCTCCAGCCCGTCATCAGCGGCGCCCAGGGCGTTACGGAAACCCTCCTTCAGGCGGCCAAGGCGTTCGGTTTCCTGATGGTGCTGGCCATCGCGGCCCGCTACGGCACCCGCCTGATCGGGCGTCTGGTCGCGGTGCGCGACAACGAACTGCTGGTCACCACTTTCCTCGGCGCCGCCATACTCATCGCGGGCGTTTCCGAGGTCCTCGGGGTGGTCGACGCCATCGGCGCCTTCATGGTCGGCCTGATCCTCGCCGGAACTCCCTCCGGGCCGCGGATCCGCGAACTGGTGCATCCGCTGCGCGACGCCTTCGCCGCCATCTTCTTCTTCGCCTTCGGCTTGGCCGTCAACCCCGTGGACCTCGCCTCCGTCGCCGTACCGGTCGCCGCCGCGACCGCACTGACCATCGCCATGAACGTGGTCGCGGGACTGTTCGCGGCACGCCTGTACCGCTACGGCCCCCAGCAGGCTGTGAACATCGCCACCACGCTCCTGGGACGTGGCGAGTTCGCGCTGATCCTGGCCGCCATGGCCGCTGGCGCGGGACTCGACGGCCGCCTCGCCCCGTTCATCGCGGGCTACGTCCTCGTCCTCGCCGTCCTCAGCCCCATCGTCGCCGGGCGCTCGCACCTGCTCGCCCGCGCCCTGCGCGCCGCGCCCTTCCCGCTGCCCGGCGACCGCGCCCGCCCGCCCACGCCCGCCGCCCCACAGGCCGACCCGGCGCGGTGAGCACCGATCCCGCAGCGGGACGGACGGGCGTTCCCGGGCACGCGTAGGAACTCGGAGGGCATGTCGAGTTCCACAGCGAACTGACCGCCCTCGCCCAGGACACGCACGCCGTCACCGCGACCGTGCGGCACTCCGACGGCGGCGAGGACGTGATCCGGGCCCGTTACCTCGTGGCAGCCGACGTGGGCCATGCTGGTCCACTTCACCGCTCCCGGCGCGCAGCCGGACGTCGGCCGGGGCACCGCACCGCAGGTGCTGCAGCGGTTGCTCCGGCACCGCACGGGACACGACCTCACGGTCCGCGAGGTCCGCTGGGTGTCCGCTCTCCGGATCCGGGCGGCGATGGCCGACCGCTCCGTATCGACCGCGTGTTCCTCGCGGGAGACGCGGCGCACACCCGAGGAAGCGGTGCGGGTCTGCCGGATCGGCAAACCCGGACCGGACCGGCGGGGCACCGACCTCACCGGCCCAACCGACCTCACCGACATCGCGGGGCACGAACCGCCGTGGCGGCGTAGCCGACCTGGGAGACTGCCCTCCATGACCACGCAGCAACGCCGGATTCTCGTCATCGGTATCGGAGCGGGCGACCCCGACCACCTGACGCTCGGGGCGGTGAAGGCGATGCGCCGCGCCGACGTGTTCTTCATCGTCGGCAAGGGGGACGCCAAGTCCTCCCTCACGGATCTGCGCCACCGCATGCTGGAGGAGCACGCGCGGGGGCCCTGCCGGGTCGTGGAGGTGGACGACCCGAGCAGGGACCGGCGTCCGATGGACCGGGGCGACTACACCTCGGCCGTCCAGGACTGGCGCACCCGCCGCGCGGACCTCTTCGAGGACATGCTGCGCGAGGAGATGACGGCCGACGAGACGGGCGCGTTCCTCGTGTGGGGCGATCCGTCGCTGTACGACAGCACCCTCGGCATCCTCGCCGACATCGAGCAACGCGGCGCCGTCTCGCCGGACATCGAGGTCATCCCCGGCATCAGCAGTGT
Source organism: Streptomyces sp. NPDC059850 (assembly GCF_042731515.1). Taxonomy (NCBI): domain Bacteria; kingdom Bacillati; phylum Actinomycetota; class Actinomycetes; order Kitasatosporales; family Streptomycetaceae; genus Streptomyces; species Streptomyces sp. NPDC059850. The sequence goes on along the minus strand of NZ_JBHWJI010000070.1, from coordinate 41,136 downwards.
CTCCTCGCTCGCCGCACGCCACCGCATCCCCCTGAACCAGGTGGGACGGCCGGTGCACATCACCCCGGCCCGACGGCTCTCCGACGTGGGCCGGAACGACGACGGCGACATCGTCGTGATGCTCGACGCCCACGAGTCGTTCACGCGCGTCGAAGGAGACGATGTCTGGATCTACTGGGGCGCCTACCTCGGCACACCGGACGAGCTGCTGGTGGCGGGACCCCTGCGGGAGGTGTCCGACCGCATCCGGCGGGTGCGGGCCGAGGCGCGTGAGCGGCATGGGTGGATCATGGACACGTATCTGCTGCGCCTGAGGGAGCAGCCGACCGCGCCTGAGGGACCGTAACCGCCTCTCCGCTGGGTCGGCGACGACACCCCGTGGGGTGTCAACCGGCGCCACGAAGTCATGAGCCTCGACCGCGGATCATCGACAACAGCAGCCCGTGAGTCTCGGCGTCCGAGGCCACGACGAGCCCTCGGGCTGCCTGCCCGATCGGCGTGCCATCGACTCCGGTGACGACGCAGCCAGCGGCCCGGCACAGAGCGATACCGGCGGCGAAGTGCACGCTCTCGGCGAGGTCACCGCCATCGGTGACGTATGCGGCGCGCTTTCCGGCCGCGACCCAGGCCAGCGCCAGCGTCGTGGACACGACCCGCGGCCGGAACCGTTCGACGAATCCGGGGTGGGCGAGCACGTCCACAGCCCTGAATCCAGGCGCGCTCGGAAAGGGCGGATCCAGGTTCACGTCCACCAACTGGGTGGCAGCCGTCGGCGCCAGTCGCGTGTCGCCTCCGTCGCGCCGAACCCAAGCGGTCGCGCCGTCGGTGAAGAAGACCTCGCCGCTGAACGGATCGGCCACCGCGGCCGGGCCGTTGCGCAGTGCCACGTTGACGGCCACCAACATGCTGCCGACGGCATAGTTGAGCGTGCCGCACAACGGGTCCACCAACCACTGGCGCACCGCGCCCGCCGCACCCTGCTGCCCGCCCTCCTCGCCGTGCACCGCGTCCTCGGGCCGCGCGGCACGGATGACGCCGAGGATCGCCTCCTCGGCCGCCACATCGGCGTCAGTGGCGAAGTCCCCGGCACCTTTGTCGATGCGGGTGAGCCGCTGCCCATACCTGGCGCATACGGCCTCCGCACCGGCACGCGCCGCGGCTATCGCGATCTCAGCATCGTCAAGACCTGCAGCTAAGTTGACCACGGCGTGCAGAATATCGGGGCGACGCACTCACATCATGGCCTGGTGGACTTCGTCCGGGGCGAGTGCGCGGTGGGGCAGGGGGGACGGGCCGCTCCGGTCGCGGCGCATGCCGTCCAGGATGAGGGTGAAGTAGCGCTTCCACAGGTCCGGTGCGACGGCTCTGCCGTTCTGGGTGACGGCTCCGAGCATGATGTGGATGAAGGGGAAGTCCGTCGCCTCGATGTCGTCGCGGAGCGGGCCGTGCTGCTGGGCCCGCGCGAAGACATCGCCGATCAGGGGGTGGAGATGCTCCCGGACGGCATCCACCCGGGGCCTGCTGTGCGCGCCGCCCAGCAGGACCTCTCTCAGCCCGCGGCTTTCGGCGAAGCGCTGGGCGGTGGCCTGGAGGAACTCCACGAGACCCTCCCAGGGATCGTCCCGCGTGAGGACCTGCTCCGCATGCGCGACCACCTGCCGCACCGCGTCTTCGAAGACGGCCTCGATGAGTTCCTCGCGGCCCGAGAAGCGGCGGTAGACGGTACCGACACCGACCCCCGCGTGATGGGCGATGTCATCGAGGGTGACGTCCAGCCCTCGTTCGGCGAAGACCTCCTGAGCAGCGGCGATGATGCGCTGCCGATTGCGTTCGGCGTCCGCCCGCAGAGGGCGCGCCGGAGTGTTCCCGGAAGGCGGGGTGGAGGCGGATCGGCTGCTCATGAGTCCACTGTACCCCGCAACCGGAGAAGGGCTCTCCGGTTTGGTGCTACAGTGACTCCGTAAACGGAGATGCTATCTCCGCTTAGCGTCCGCTGTGCCGAAGAAAGGACCGACATGAACAAGCCGCGCGCCCTGATCGTGGGCATGGGGATCGGGGGCCTGTCCACAGCCCTGCGCCTGCACGACATCGGCTGGGAGACCCTGATCGTCGAGCGCGCTCCCCAGCGCCGTCCCGCGGGCTACTTCATCGGGCTGTTCGACACCGGCAAGTACGCCGCGCAGCGGATGGGCGTGCTCGACGCCATCGGAAACCGGGCCACCTACGAGAGCACGACGTACGACATCGACCGCAAAGGCCGCCGACGGCCCGGCCTGGGATACGGCGACCTGCCCGGCTCTCCCCGCCTGCTGCTCCGGGGCGACATCGAGGCCGCCTTCTACGACTCCGTCGAGCCCCTCACCGACATCCGCTACGGCACGACACCGGCGGCCATGGACGAGCACCCCGGTGGTGTGGACGTCACGCTGCGCACCACCTCGGGAGCGGCCACCGTCGAGACCACGGAGCGGTTCGACCTCGTGGTGGGGGCCGACGGCCTGCGCTCCACCGTGCGCCCGATGGTCTTCGGCCCCCACGCCGACTACCTGCGCCCGTTCCACCACATCATCGCCGCCACGGTCCTCAAAGAGCCCGTACCCGGCTACGCGCTCACCGACGGCATCATCCTGGCGGAACCGGGCCGTTCCGCCTGGGTCTTCGCCTTCTCCGACCACCGGCCGGGGCTGCTGCTCTCCTACCGCACCGACGACGAGGACGCGGAGTTCCGGCGCCCGCCCATCGAGTCGCTGCGCCGCGCCTTCGGCCCCGAACCCGCCGGACCGGTGCTGGAGAACCTCCTCCAGCAGTTCGAGCAGGCCGACGACTACCTCTTCGACTCCGTCCACCAGGTGGTCATGCCGACCTGGCACACCGACCGCGTCGTCCTCCTCGGCGACGCCGCCTGGTGCCCGACGCTGTACTCCGGCATGGGCGCTTCCAGCGCCATCGTCGGCGCCGACCTCCTCGGCACCATGCTCCAGCGCAACCCGGGCAACCCCTCGCGCGCGCTGCGCGAGTGGGATCAGAAGCTGCGGCCGTTCATCACCACCATGCAAGAACACGGCCGCAAGGAACTGGTGATGTTCGTCCCCCAGACCCGCCGGGACAAGCTCAGCCGCACCCTCATCACCTCGCTGGCGGGCAACCCGGTCGGCAAGCGCGTGATGAAGACCCTCCTCGCGGGCTCGTTCAAGGACAAGTCCATCGACCCCGCCGCTGCCTGATCCGCCGACCTTGACGGCGCCAGCCGTGGGCCCCTCACCACAGTAGACGCGATGAACACGCACCACCCCACACTGATCAACGCCAGCGACGAACTCGCCGCCAAAGGACCCGAGATGATGGATTCCTAGTGGTTCGCGGCCAGGCTCCACGACGAGACCGCCTTCTGGGCGAAGGTCCACGCCCGGCCTGACCACATCGGGCACCATCACCGCCGACGGGGTCACCCGCCGAGTCGCCGGGCGCACCTGGTTCGACCGCCAGTGGGGCACCCCGGGCGACGAGCCCTCCCCGGTCGTGACGCCTCCCTGGAGGTCACCATCGCGAACTCCCCGGCTCCGACGACACCATCTATACCGGCGCCTGCACCGTGACCGGCACCTTCGAGGGGCAGCGCATCACCGGACACGGCTACACGGACATCATCGGGTAACGACGAAGCGACGGGGGTACGGCCTGGCCGCTGCCGCTGTCCACCGGCAGATGCCGGAAGGTCGTCGGTTCAGGACTGCTCGCGGCGTACGGCTGCCCAGCCCCCGCGGACCGTGTCGCGGAAGGTGATCGGGGTGTGGCCGGTGCGGTGGTGGAAGTACTTGCTGAAGTGGGTCGCGCTGGAGAAGCCGAGCCGGTCGGCGATGCGGGCGGCGGCCTGGTCGCTGTGGGCCAGGAGGCGCTTGGCCTCCAGGACGACGCGGCGGTCGATGAACTCCTTGGCGCCGAGGCCAGTGGCGGCGAGCGTGGCGCGGGAGAGGGTGCGGACCGAGTAGCCGAGCGTTTCGGCGTAGTCCTCCACCCGGCGGGTGCGCGCGAAGTCCCGTTCCACGGCATCGCGGAAGCGCAGGTAGGTGGCGTCCGGTTCGGGGGCGGGGCTGCCGGCGGGTGCGGTGAGGTGGGCCAGCCGCAGGACGAGGACCGCGAGCAGGTGGCGGAGGGCCGCGGTGTGGACCTCAAGGGGCAGGTGTCCGAGGGCGTGGAACTCGGTGGTGAGGTGGTCGGCGGCCAGCCGCAGGGCCGCTTCGTCGTCGGGGAGGGGGCGGCGCAGGATCGGGGCGTGCGGGTCTTCTGTGCTCGCGCCGTGTGTGGTGGCCGGGTCGAGGAAGTCCTGGCCGAAGAGGACCAGGGTGCCGTCGGCGTGGGTGAGGTCGCCCCACTGCTGGACCTGCCCGGGGCGTACCCAGAGCCAGGAGCCGGGTTCGAGGGCGTAGGCGGTGAAGTCGACCGTGTGCCACAGGGTCCCGCCGGTGAGGGTGATCAGGTGGTGGAAGCCCGGGCGCTGGGGGACCACGAGCCGCTCTGCGGGGACCCGGTGGCGCAGGTCTGCGAGGGACAGCACTTCTACGCCGGCGGGGGTGCCGGCGGGCGCGGCGAAGGAGATCTCCGGGATACCGCGATCGGCATCGTGTCGTTTTTTGACCATGGTGAGTCGTCAGCGTATCCGATTCGGCCTGTTCAGCGCCCATAACGTGAAGGTGTCAGCTCGTCCGGAGCCGAGCCGATGTCGGAAAGAAGTAACCTGCCCTTGCAAGGAGAACCGTCATGAGCAATGCCAAGAACACCGTCCTGACCGCAGCCGGTGAGCTGTTCGGAAAGAAGGACCCGAGCGCGGCGGACCGCTGGGCCGCCGCCGACTACCGCCAGCACAGCGCCCTGGCCGCCGACGGCCCCGAGGCGCTGCGCCAGCTGGTCGCCGGGCTGCCGGAGGGCTTCCGGTACGAGGGCGCCCGGGTGATCGCCGACGGCGACCTGGTCGTTCTGCACGGCACGTACCACGGCTTCGGCCCCGTCCCGCTGGTTGCCTTCGACATCTTCCGTGTCGACGCCGACGGCAAGCTCGCCGAGCACTGGGACGCCCTGACCCCGCTTGTCGAGGACACCGCCTCCGGCCGCTCCCAGACCGACGGCCCCACCGAGCCGGGCGACCAGGACAAGACCGAGGCGAACCGCGCCTTGGTGGGGGAGTTCGCCGAGAAGGTCCTCAAGGGCGCCGACTACTCGGTCCTGACCGACTACGTCTCGACCGAGACCTACCACCAGCACAACCCGGAAGCGGCCGACGGCCTCGACGGCTTCGGCGCCGCCGTCGCGAAGTGGGCCGAGCAGGGCAAGAACCTCGTCTACAAGACCGTCCACAAGGTCATCGCCGACGGTGACTTCGTCCTGGTCCAGTCCGAGGGCGAGTTCGGCGTCCCCGCCGCGTACTACGACCTCTTCCGCGTCCAGGACGGCAAGATCGTCGAGCACTGGGACGTCGTCGTCCCCGTGCCCGCCGAACTCCCGCACTCCAACGGCCTGTTCTGACACCGGACCGGCACCCCCGCCGAGGTGGCCCCCGGGCCCGACCACGCCGCAGTGCCCCACCAGCGAACGGGTGAGGGCACTACGGCGTGCCGTGCGCCAGACCCTACGACCCGTCACGTGCCCCACTGCCCGGAGGACAACCGTGTACGCGACCGCACTGCCGATCGCCGCCTACCGCGCCGCCGTCGCCCTGGACGAGCCGTTCCGGCCCGCCATCGGCCATGAACCGGATCAGCGGTCCGATGGCCTGGTTCGCGAGGCGCTCGGCCTGCTGGGCGACGACCCGGCGGCAGTGCGGGCCGGGCTGCGCCCCGGCGCGGCGGACCGGCTCGACGATGCCGCCGCCCGGCGACTCCTGCGCGCTGTGCTGACCGTCCGGGAGGCAGCCCCTCTGCCCAGCGGGACCGCCCGTGTGCTGGACGCGCTCCTGTCCGGCGAACGCCTGGCGCGCGGCACCACCGACGCCGCCTCGCTGCCCACCATCCGCACCACACTTCCCCACACCACATACCGGGCCGCCGACCGTACGGCGCTCTGGCAGGGCGACATCACCACCCTTGGCGCCGATGCCGTCGTGAACGCCGCCAACAGCGCCCTGCTCGGCTGCTTCGCCCCGATGCACCCGTGTATCGACAACGCCATCCACGCCGCGGCCGGCCCCCGCCTGCGCGCCGACTGCCACACGATCATGACCCGGCAGGGCCACCCGGAACCGACCGGAACCGCCAAGATCACCCGCGGTTACCAGCTGCCCGCCCGTTACGTCCTGCACACCGTCGGCCCCATCGTCGACGGCCCTCCGCGCCCGGTGCACGAACAGGCGCTGGCGGCCTCGTACCGTGCTTGTCTCGACCTCGCCGCCGAGGTCGACGGACTGCGCACCGTCGCGTTCTGCGGCATCAGCACCGGCGTCTTCGGCTACCCCCGGAAGCCCGCTGCCCGCACCGCGCTGGACACCGTGGCCGACTGGCTCGCGACCCACCCCGGACGCCTCGACCGCGTGATCTTCAACGTGTACGCGGACGACGACCACGCCGCCTACACCCACGCACTGACCGAAGGGACCCCGTCCCGATGAACCAGCCCGTCTTCGACCTGGCAGCCGCCGTCGGCACGATACGCACCTGGCTCACGGAGGCCGACCGCGTCCTGATCACCGCCGGTGCCGGTCTGAGCGCCGCCGCCGGGTACGACTACGGCGACGCGGAACGCTTTCAGCAGCTTTTCCCCGCCCTGCACCGCCGTGGCCTGCGCTCCCGCTACATGGTCGGCGTGCCCCTGCCGCCCGCCCTGCTGTGGGGCTACTGGGCCGTCCATATCGACGACGTTCGCTTCTCCACCGCCCCCAACCCCCTTTACCAGCGGCTGCGCGCGCTGGTCGATGGCACGGACCACTGGGTGATGACGTCCAACGTGGACGGTCTCTTCGCCCGGGGTGGCTTCGCGCCCGACCGGATCTTCACCCCGCAGGGCGACTACGGCCGTTACCAGTGCGGCACCCCCTGCACTCCCGCCACGTGGGACAGCCGCCCTCTCGTCGGGCAGCTCCTCGCCGCCTACGACCCGGCCACCGGCGCCGTCACCGACCCCGCTGCCCTGCCCCGATGCCCGAACTGCGGAGGCGAGGTCGAGATCAACGTCCGCGTCGGCCCCCAGTTCGTCGACACCCCGTACCTCCCCGCGGGCCACCGCCTCCAGGAGTGGCTGGGCACGGCGCCCGCCGATACCCGCCTGCTGATCCTGGAGTTCGGCGCCGGATTCAACACCCCCGGCGTGATCCGACGGCCTGGCGAACACCTCGCCCGCCACTTCCCCGCCGCACGCCTCGTCCGCGTCAACCCCGACCATCCCGAAACCCCCGCCGACCTCGCCGATCGGGCCCTGCCGGTCCCCGTCGGCGCGGACCACCTGCTGGACGTACTCACCGCGCCGCACCCGGCGCCCGACCCTACGGTGACACCATGAGCGACCCGGAAAAGAACAAGGCCGCGGCCAAAGCGTTCTACCACTCCGGGCTTTGGGCGACGATGCGCAGGTGGGGTTGGCCGGGGGCGATGGGTCCGGCCGGGAATCAGGCGGGGTAGGCGTGCGTCTGGGCCGCCTTGACCGCCGCCCACACCGTGGCGCCCGGGTGGAGTTCGAGTTCGGTCGCGGCGACCGTGGTGAGGTCCGCGGCGAGGCGGAGTTCGCCGGTGAGGTCGGCGCGTACCTGGTCGCCGTTGGTCTCCAGGCCGGTGACCTCGCAGTGCCACAGGTTGCGGGCGCTGGAGCCGGTGGGACGGTCGCGGTACAGGGTGACCGCGCTCGGCGGGAACGCGACGAAGACCGGGCCCGTCAGATCGTCCGTGGTCGTGACCTCGGGCCCGCCGTCGACGCGCACCGTGTGGCCCTCGGCCTCGCCCCGGTAGAGGTTGAGGCCGACCAGGTGCGCGATGTAGTCCGTGCGCGGGCGGCGGGCGATATCGGGCGGGGCGCCTTCCTGGACGATGCGGCCGTCCTCGATGACGACGAGGTGGTCGGCCAGGACCATGGCGTCGAGCGGGTCGTGGGTGACCAGCACGGCGACCGCCTCGAACTCGGCCAGGTGGCGGCGGAGCCGGGCGCGGACGTCGAGGCGGGTGCGGGCGTCGAGGGCGGCGAGGGGCTCATCGAGGAGCAGCAGCCGGGGGCGGGTGGCCAGGGCGCGGGCGAGGGCGACGCGCTGGGCCTGGCCGCCGGAGAGGCGGCGGGGTTTGGCTCCGGCGTGGTCGGCGAGGCCCATGTGGTCCAGCCACTCGGTGGCCTCCGCGCGGGCCTCCGCCTTGGTGGCGCCGTGGCAGCGGAGGCCGAAGGCCACGTTGTCGAGCGCGGAGAGGTGGGGGAAGAGCAGGTAGTCCTGGAAGACCACGCCGACCGGGCGGGACTCCGGGGGCGTGCGGTCCAACTCGGCGCCGTCGAGCCTAAGATGGCCGCCGGTGAGCGGGGTGAGTCCGGCGAGCGCGCGCAGGGCGGTGGTCTTGCCCGCGCCGTTGGGGCCGAGGAGCGCGACGACGTCACCGGGCGTCGCGGTCAGCGCCACGTCGAGGCGGAAGGAACCGCGCTCGACCACGAGCCGGGCGTCGAGCCCCGCACCGCCCCGGGCGCCCGTCGTGCGGTGCGTCGTCTTCTCGGTGTGGGTCATGAGGCGGTCATCCAGCGGTCACGGAGCCCGGCCAGTACCGCGATGGACACGGCCAGCAGGACCAGGCTGAGGGCGATGGCCGCGTCCGGGTCGTTCTGGAGGGCGAGGTAGACGGCGAGCGGCATGGTCTGGGTGCGGCCGGGGAAGTTGCCCGCGAACGTGATCGTCGCGCCGAACTCACCCAGCGCGCGGGCCCACGCGAGCACGGCGCCCGCCGCGATGCCGGGGGCGATGAGGGGGAGCGTGACCCGGCGGAAGGCCGTGAAGCGGGAGGCGCCCAGGGTGGTGGCGGCCTCCTCGTGGCGGGGGTCGGCGGCGCGCAGGGTGCCCTCGACGCTGATGACGAGGAACGGCATCGCCACGAACGCCTCGGCCACGACAACACCCGTGGTGGTGAACGGCAGCGTGATCCCGAACCAGGAGTCCAGCCACTGCCCGACGACCCCGTTGCGCCCGAGCGCCATCAGCAGCGCCACACCGCCCACCACCGGCGGCAGGACGAGCGGCAGGGTCACCAGCGCCCGTACGAGGCCACGCCCGGGGAACTCGACCCGGGCCAGCAGCCAGGCGAGCGGGACACCGACGACCAGGCTCACCGCGGTCGCGGCCGTGGCGCATACCAGGGAGAGCTGGAGCGCCTGCCAGACCTCGGTGCTGGTCAGCAGGTCGGGCAGGCTCCGCCAGGGGGCCCGGACCAGCAGGGCGACGAGCGGGACGAGCAGAAACGCCAGGCCGATCAGCGCGGGCAGGAGCAGCGGCAGCGGGGCGCCCTTGCGGACCCGGACCCGGCCACGGCCACGGATCCGGCCACGGACCCGGCCGCGCCGCGGAGCGCCCTCCAAGGTCTCCGCGGCGTCTGCCTTGTCCTGCGAGGCCTGCGAGGTCACGGCTTGAGGAACCCGGCCTTGCCGAGCACCTTCTGGCCCTCGGCGGACTGCACCAGCTGGATGAACGCCTTGGCCGCGGGGGCGTTGGGGGCGTTCTTCAGCGAGGCGATCGGGTAGTCGTTGATGGCCTTGGTCGACTCGGGGAACTCCACGCCCTGCACCTTGTCGCCCGCCGCCTTCACATCGGTCTTGTAGACGACGGCCGCGTCGGCCTCCTTCAGCTGCACCTTGTTCAGGGCGCTCTTGACGTCCTGCTCGTAGGAGACCGGGGTGAGCTTGAGCTTGCTGGCGTCGAGGGCCTTCTGCGCGGCGGCCCCGCATGGGACCGTCTTGTCGCACAGGACGACCTTCAGCCCGGACTTGGTGAGGCTCTTCAGGGAAGAGATCTTGTCGGGGTTGCCCGGCAGAGTGGCGATCTCCAACTGATTGCGCACGAAGGTGGCGGGCTTGCCGGACGCGTCCCCCTTGTCCGTGACGGTCTTCATCGTCTTGGGGCTTGCGGCGGCGAACACGTCGGCCGGGGCGCCACCGGTGATGCTCGCGGCGAGGGCGTCGCTGCCACCGAAGCTGAAGGTCACCTTCGCGCCGGGGTGCTCCTTCTCGAAGGTCTTCTTCAGCTCGGTGAAGCTCTCCTTCAGCGAGGCGGCCGCGAAGACGGTCACCGTGCCGGACACCTTGTCCGAGGCGGAGCCGGAATCGGAGGAGTCCGACTTCTTCGACGAGGAATCGCCGGACGACGAGCAGGCGCTGAGGGCCAGCAGGGCTGCGGCGCCAGCAGCAGCCACCTGCGACGTCCGGCGGGTCCGGCGCGCGGAACGGGTCATCACGGGTCCACTCCCTTTGGTCCTGACGGACACATTTACGGTCTCTCGACAACCACGTTGGTCGACTTGATCACGGCATCCGCCGGAACGCCAGGCTCCAGCTTCAGCTCCTCAGCCGATTCGCGGCTGACCATCGCCACCACCCGGAACGGTCCGGCCTGGATCTCCACCTGCGCCGACACATCACCGAGGATCACATCGGTGACGATGCCGGAGAAGCGGTTGCGCGCCGAGGAACTGGCGGACTCCCGCTCCATGCGGTGGACCTCCCGGGCGTAGGCCGCGAGGGTCGGCCCGGGGATGATCCGGCGGCCCAGTTCGTCCCGTTCGGCGGTCAGTTTCCCGCCATCGACCAAACGCCTCACGGTGTCGGTGCTGACACCGAGCAAGGCGGCCGCGTCCCCGATCCGGTAGGTGTGCATACGTGGATCATACTGCCGCAGATGCCAGGGCATAGACCCCTGTCCCTTCGCATGAGCCGGACTCTTGATCTGAGAGCATGGCATGTGCGTTTGTACGGGATAGGTGTTCGGGTACGGGTCAGCCAGGAGGTGGTAGCCCGTGAGTCAGTCCCTCGCTCCTGCGAGTACGACCACCGGCCCGGTGGCCGAACTCGTTCTCACCGGCGATCTGACCCGTCCGGCCCGGCTGACGGTGTCCGACCTGCTGGCCTGGCCCCAGCACCGGGCACAGGTCAGTTTCGAGTGCGCCACCAGCGGCATACAGCACCACCGCTTCACCGGGCCGCTCCTGCACGACGTCCTCGTGGACGCCGGTCCCGGTTTCGACCCCGCCAAGCGCAAGGACCGCCTGCGCTTCCTGATCGCCGTACACGGCGCGGACGGCCACCGCGCGATGCTGACGTGGGCGGAGATCGACCCGGACTTCGGGCGCGCTCCCGTCCTGCTCGCGGTCACCATCGACGACGCCCCGCTCGACCGGGCGGGCCCTCAGCTCGCGCTGCCTCAGGACCGTTGCGGAGCCCGGCACATCAGCGGCATCGACGCGGTGCGCGTGGACGGCGGTTACCCCACGTGGACGTGAGGAGAGCGAGCGAGTGAGCCTGGCTGCCACCGCGGATGTGCTGATCGTGGAGCACGCGCCGCAGGAAGGTCCGTACGCCATGGGGACGGCGCTGGAGGCGGCCGGACTGCCGATTCGGGCCTGCCGGACCTGGGCGGGGGATCCGGTGCCCGACTCGCTGGGCGGCGCCGCGGCGCTGGTGGTGATGGGCGGTCCGGCGGCGGCGTACGACGATTTTCCGGGCCGTACGGAGGAGCTGGCGCTGCTGCGGACGGCGCTGGAAGCCGAGGTTCCGGTGCTCGGGATCTGTCTCGGCGCGCAGCTCCTCGCGGAGGCGGCGGGCGGCCGGGCCCGCGCCGGTTCGGGGCCGCAGATCGGCTGGGGCGAGGTACGAACCGCACCGGCCGCGCACACCGATCCGCTGTTCGCCGACGCCCCGGGGCAGCTGACCGTCCTGCACTGGCACGGCGACACCATGGACCTGCCCACCGGGGCGACACTGCTGGCCTCCTGCGACCGATACCCGGTTCAGGCGTTCCGGATCGGCGGCTCGGCGTGGGGCGTGCAGTTCCATCTGGAGGTCGACAAGGCGGCCGTGGACGCCTTCGCCCGCTTCGCCGCGCTCGTGGCGGGTCGCGCCGCGCGGAGCGCGACCCGGACCTTCTTCACCCCGATGGCGGCGGCGTGGGAGGAGCGCTTCGCCGACGACACCCCTAGGTACGCGGCGGCGGTCGCCCGCATGGGCCTGCGGCCAGGCCAGCGCGCCCTGGACGTGGGCTGCGGCAGCGGACGGGCGCTGCCCGCGCTGCGCGCGGAAGTCGGCGACGAGGGCGTGGTCCTCGGTGTGGAACTCACCCCGGCGATGCTCACCGCCACCGCCGCCGTGGAGGGCCGCGCGAGCCTCGCCCGGCTGCTCATGGCCGACGCCTGCCGACTGCCGCTGGCGGCCGGGGCGGTGGACGGCATCTTCAGCGCGGGCCTGATCAACCATGTGCCCGACCCCGCGGTGGCGCTGTGCGAGTGGGCCAGGGTGGCCGCCCCGGGCGGTGTGCTGCTGCTCTACCACCCTTCCGGCCGCGCCGAGCGGGCCGCCCGCCACGGCCGTCCACTCGACCCGGACGACCCGCTGGCCGAGGAGAACCTGCGGCCCGCGCTGCACACCGCCGGATGGGCCCTGGCCCGCTACGAGGACGCCGCTCGCCACTTCCTGGCCCGCGCCGTCCGCGTCCGCCGATGTCGCGGACGAAGAGGCCTATGAACGCGCCAGCTCGCCGTATGGACGCGGTGCGGAACCGGACCCGCATCGTGGAGGCCGCCCGTGCCGCCCTCGCCGAGTCCAGCGACGTACGCCTCAACGAGATCGCGAAGCGCGCCGGGGTGGGGCAGGGGACGCTCTACCGGAACTTTCCCAACCGCGAAGCGCTCCTCGCCGAGGTCTACCGGCGCGACGTCGACGACCTCGTGACCGCCGCCTCCGCCCTGCTGGCGGAACACGAACCCGTGGAAGCCCTGCGCCACTGGCTCGACCGAGTCATCGACTACGCCGAGATCAAGCGCGGGGTCCTGGCGGCGCTCGAACCGGTGGCGTGGCAGGACCTTGTCGCCCACAGCCACAACCCCATCGAAGGCGCCCTCGCCCACCTGCTGGACGCCGGGAAAGCGGCCGGTTCCCTCCGCACCGACGTGGACGCCCACGGGGTCCTCCTGCTCATCGCCTGTCTCGGCCGACTGGACCGGGACGCGTGGGAACCAACGGCACGTCCCCTGATGAACGTCATCCTCGACGGCCTGCGCCGACAGAACGCGAACCGGTGAGCGGACCGGTCTCCTCCGGCAATGTGACTGGTCGTCAGGGGTAAACGGGCGACACCCTTCCGGTACGACGGCGGCGGTCACCGGCCCGCGTTCCTCCAGGGCGCCGTGCTGGCCGACGCGCTCGCCGCCGTACCGCCGGAGTGGCAGCCGGGCGAGGCCGTGCCGCTGCTCCTGCTCTCCTGAACTCCCGCTACGTCACGGCCACAGCAATTCGTGGCGCCAGGGAGCACGGACGGTGTCCCTGCGGTACACCACCCGGTGGTGGACCCGGTCGACGCTCGCTGCCCAGAACTCCACCTCGGTAGGGGTGATGGCATAGAGGGTCCAGGCCGGAGGGCACGGCACCTCGCCCGGGTAGCGGGAGCCGAGGCGTTCGTACTCGGCCAGCGCCGTGTGCCGGTCGGGGAGCGGGCCGGGTCGGTGGAGGTGGGCGGCGAGCCGGGAGCCGCGTCCCCGCTCGGCGAAGTCCGCCTCGGAGGCGGCGCGGCCCTGATCGGCCGCGGTCCCCACGATCCGTACCTGCTGCCCGGTGACCGGCCAGTGGAAGTGGGCCGCCACCTGCGGATTCGCTGCGATGTCGAGGCCCTTGCGGCTGTCGGAGGGGGTCGCGAAGAACAGTCGGTCGTCGTCGATGTCCTTGACGATCAGAACCCGGCTCGACGGAACCCCCGACGCGTCCACCGTGCACAGGCTCATGGCATGCGGTTCCTGCTGGCCCGCGGCACCCGCCGCGAGGATCCACGCGCCGATCGCGGGCACGGGGTTCTCCGGCAGGCCGCGCTCCTCGATGTGCGCGCCACCCACGTCCGCGAAGACCGGGATCGATCTGAGCCTGTCGCGCATCGTCTCGTGCATGTTGTGCATGCTGTGCATGTGCCGGATGCCACCTCTCCACACGGACCAATTCGATGTGCCGCAGCAGGATAGGCAACCGGACGTTCGCCACCATGGCGGATGACGAACGAACACGCGCGGCCCGGCTGGCGGCATGGGTGGATCATGGACACGTATCTGCCGCGCATGACGGAGCAGCCGCAGGGGCCGACCGCGACTGCGGAACGGTAACCGCCTCTCCGCTCACCTGCGCGCCGGGCGCGGCGTCGGCGTCGCTGTGCCCGTCCCCGTCCGCTCCGGGCAGCATCACCTGGACGCTGTCCAGCAGGGCCTCCGTCACCTCGTCGAGGTCGAGCCGCTTCTCGACGGCCCGCAGCTGAGGCACACCGGCCCGGGTGGTGACCCGCGGGGGTGTCAGGAGCTGGCAGCAGTCCTCATCGGGCAGCACCGAGATGTCGGCCGTGCCGATGGACCTCGCCTCGTCGATGATCTCCTGCTTCTCCCAGCCGATCAGCGGACGCAGCACCGGCAGCGCCGCGGCCTCGTCCACCGCCACCAGGTTGGCCAGTGTCTGGCTCGCCACCTGCCCCAGGCTGTCGCCCGTCACCAGGGCCTGTGCGCCGGTGCGGGCGGCCAGCTCGGAGGCGGTCCGTACCATCAGCCGCCGCTGGGCGACGACCTGGAGCCTGCCCGCACCGGCCACCGCCAGCTGCTTCTGGGCCTTGCCCAGCGCGACGACATGCAACCGGCCGGGCGGCTGGTAGCGGTTCAGCTCGCGGGCCAGGGCGTACGCCTTGTAGACCGACGACGGGTTGGTGTACGGGGCGCCGCTGAAGTGCACGAAGTCGCAGGACAGGCCACGGCGCATGGCCCGGTGAGCGGCCACGGGGGAGTCGTAGCCGCCGGAGAGCAGCACGAGGGCGCGTCCGCTGGACCCGACGGGCAGACCGGTCACACCGGGGTGGCGGGTCCAGGAGAGGTATGTCTCCTTGCGGTCGATCGTCACCGTCAGCACGACGTCGGGCCGGGTGAGGTCGACGCGCACACCGTCGACCTCCTCCAGGACCCGCGCCCCCACATGCCGCTCCATCCGGGACGACGTCAGCGGGAACGTCTTGTCCCGCCGCCTCGCCCGTACGGCGAAACCGCACCCCGGCCGCTCGGTGGCGACCGAGCGCAGCGCGTCGACGGCGGCCCGGTCTATCTCCTCC
The DNA here is from genome assembly GCF_042731515.1 of Streptomyces sp. NPDC059850. Taxonomy (NCBI): domain Bacteria; kingdom Bacillati; phylum Actinomycetota; class Actinomycetes; order Kitasatosporales; family Streptomycetaceae; genus Streptomyces; species Streptomyces sp. NPDC059850. Next base: position 25,862 of record NZ_JBHWJI010000070.1, on the reverse strand, counting down.
AGGGTGCTGGGCACCCGCACGGCGGGCTCGACGGCGTTGAAGCCGATGACCCGCCGGGCCCGCTCCACCAGCGCCTCCTGCGGGACCCCCTGACCGCCGAGCACGGTGACGTTCTGGGCGGTCTTGATCCAGGTCGAGCCGCCGATCCCGAGCAGAGCCACCCGTAGATTGTCGTGGAGCCGCTCGGTGAAGCGCTGGCGGTTGTGCCCCTTGAGGAAGACCTCGCCGTGCTTCAGCAGCACGCAGGGATTGCCGGTGGCGGACATGTGAGCCTTTCAGAAGTCCCGGTCGTCGTCGGCGGTGTCTTCCGCCTCGCCCATAACGTAGGACGATCCGGGGCGTGGTGCGGCATCGTCTCGGCGGGAGGAGCCAGGCTGTCCCAATGGACGCTGCGGTCGCACCAGCGGTGCAGGAGCACCGCGTCGTGCCCGACCGCGAGCAGGCCCGCGCCGGTGGTGGCGCGGTAGTCCTCGACGACCGCGACCAGCGCGGCGGTGGTGGAGGCGTCGAGCATCGCGGTCATCTCGTCGCAGATCAGCCAGCGGGGACGCAGCACGAGGGCGCGGGCGAGGCAGGCGCGCTGGAGCTGGCCGTCGCTGACCTCGTGGGGGCGGCGGCCCAGGAGGTCCGGCGTCAGGCCGACCGCCGCGGCCAGCTCGCCGACACGTTCCGGGATGTCCTCGCGGCGGCCGGTGGAGCGCAGCGGTTCGGCGATCACGTCGGTGAGCCGCAGCCGGGGATCCGCGGCGAGTCTGGGTTGCTGGAGGACGACACCGAAGGCGGTGCGCTGATCGCGCGGGGCGCGGTGGCGCCACCGTCGTACGGGCTCGCCGTCGAGCAGCAGGGTGCCGGAGTCGGGGCGGTGCAGCAGGGCCGCGACGCGGGCGAGGGTGGACTTGCCGCAGCCGCTGGGGCCGAGCAGGCCGACGGCTTCGCCGGGCGCGACGGCCAGGTGGGCGTTTCGCACCACCGGGTTTTTTCTGCTGTATCCGGCGGTGATGGCACACAGTTCAAGCACGGAGGTCCTCCGGGGCAGGGGCCGACGCGGCGGGACGGGGGTGATGGCAGGCGAGTCCGCCGGTCGTCGGGGGAGGCGCGGCGCAGGCCGGGGAAACCTGTCCGCAGCGCGGAGCGAAGGCACAGCCGCCGGGGAGGTCGCCGAGTTCGGGCGGCATGCCGGGGATGGGGGTGAAAAAGCGGTCCGGGAGGGCTTGGAGGAGGCCGTGGCTGTACGGGTGGCGGGGGCCCGTGGGGCCGAAGAACGTGTCCGCGTCGGTCAGTTCGACGATCCGGCCCGCGTACATGACGGCGACCCGGTCGGCGATGCGTTCGGCCGCGGCGAGGTCGTGGGTGATCATCAGCAGGGCCCGCCCGGTTCCGCCCGTGCGGCCGGGCTCGTCGACGTGGCGGCGTAGCTCGTCGACCGTACGGTTCACCAGGTCGCGGTCGAGCCCGGTGGTCGGCTCGTCGGCGAGTACCAGGGGTGCGTCGCCGACGAGGGCGAGGGCGGTCGCGGCGCGCTGGGCCAGTCCGCCGGAGAGCTGGTGCGGGTGGCGGTCGAGGTGGTCGGCGGGGAACGCGGCGCGTTCGGCGGCGGCCAGGGCGGCGGCCCGTACGGCGGCGCGGCCACGGACCCCGGTCAGTGCGGCGACCGTCTCCTCCAGGTGGGAGCGGACGGTGCGCACGGGGGTGAGATGGGCGGCGGGGCTCTGCGGTACGAGTCCGATCAGGCGGCCCCGTACCCTGCGGGCGAGGGTCCGCTCGTCGGCGGAGAGCAGGTCGAGGTCGCCGAGGCGGGCCTGCCCCGCGGCCTGGGCGTTGGCGGGGAGCAGCCCGAGGAGGGCGGAGGCGAGGACGGATTTGCCGCAGCCGCTCTCGCCGATCAGGGCCAGGCACTCTCCGGCCGCCACGTCGAAATGCGCGTCGGTGACGGCGGCGATGCGGCGACCGCCCGGCATGAGGAAGCGCACCGACAGCCCGCGCACCGACAGGACGGGGTGTGGCTCGGTCACAGCATCAGCTCCGATCGGCGGCGGGGGCTGACCCGCTCCCGCCAGGCCCCGGCGAGACCGGCGATGGCGAGGGTGGGGACGATGATGAACAGACCGGGGAAGAGGGTGGGCCACCACTGCCCGGCGAGCAGTGAGCCCCGTGCGCTGTTGATGAGGGTGCCCAGACTCGCCGTATGCGTGGGCAGCCCGAGTCCGAGGAACGACAGGGCCGACTCGTGCCACATCGCGTGCGGCACCATCAGCACGGCGGCCAGCGCGGCCTGGGGCAGGACGGCGGGGAGCAGATGCCGCACCGCCACCCGCCACCGGGACGCGCCACCGGAGACGGCGGCGTCGATGTACGGGCGCGAGCGCAGCGAGAGGACCTCGGCGCGGACGATCCGGGCGGTCGACAGCCAGTGGGTGAGCCCGACCGAGACGACCACCGGCCAGACGCCCGGCCGGAACATGGCGACGATGAAGATGCCGAGCAGCAGATGGGGTACGGACGAGAAGGTGTCGACCACCCGCATGACACCCCGGTCGACCCAGCCGCCCAGCGCCCCGGCGGTGGCCCCGACGGCGGTGCCGATCACGGTGGCGGTGACAGCGGCCGCCACGCCGACGAGCAGGGAGACCCGCAGCCCGTAGACGCAGCGCAGCAGCAGGTCCCGCCCGAGGTCGTCGGTGCCCAGGGGGTGTGCCCGGCTCGGCGGCAGCAGCTTGGCGGCCAGCTCGACGGCCTGCTCGTCGAGCTGGACCAGCGGCGGCAGGACGAGGACGGCGAGGACGGTCGCGATGAGCAGCGTGGCCGAGGTACGCACCCGCACCGTCCGGGTGGAGCGGCGGTTCGCACCGTACGACCGCCAGGCAGTCTCGGCAGGAGCGTCACATGTCACTGAACTTCACCCTCGGGTCGAACAGTCCGTAGAGCAGGTCCGCGAGCAGGTTTCCGGCGAGGACGGCGGCGGTGGCGAGGGTGGTCAGGGCGGCGAGCAGCGGGAAGTCGACGGACGTGGCCGCTTCCACGGTGGCCGCCGCGATGCCCGGCCAGCTGAAGACGCTCTCCACGAGCAGTGCGCCGGTGATGAGTTCGGGGACGCGGGAGCCGACCAGCGTGAGGACGGGCAGCAGGCCGGAGCGCAGTGCGTGGCCGAGCAGAACGGTGCGTTCGTCCAAGCCTCGTGCACGGGCACCGCGTACGGGGTCCTCCGCCAGCGCGTCGCCGACCCCTTGGCGTACGTAGAGGGTGAACCACGGCAACTGGGAGACGGCCAGGACACCGGCGGGCAGCACGAGGTGGCTCGCGACCTGCCCCGGCGCGACCTGCTCGCTGCCGGTGTCGGTGAGGCCCCCGGCCGGGAGGACGCCCAGCTGGAGGGCGAAGAACCAGATGGCGAGCAGGGCGATCCAGAAGACGGGCGCGGCCTCCAGCGTGTAGGAGAGCGAGGCGACGACCCGGTCGAGCACGGATCCGGGGCGCCGGGCGGCGAGGACTCCGAGCAGGGTGCCGACCAGGACGGCCGCGATGAACGCGACCGCGCACAGCAGCGTGGACCAGACGAGGCGTTCACCGATGACCTCGGCGACCGGTTGCCGCATCACACTGGACTGGCCGAAATCGCCGGAGAGCGCCGAGGTCAGCCAGTGCCACCAGCGGGTGGCGAACGGCTGGTCCACTCCGAGGTTGGCCCGCAGCCGGTCCAGGGTCTGCTCGTCGGCGCCGAGGGCGGCGGTGCCCGCGTACGCCTTGACGGGGTCGAAGGGGGAGGCGGCGGCGATCGCGAAGACACCGAAGGTGACGACGAGGAGGACAGGGACGGCGAACAGCAGCCGCCGTCCCGCCAGGCGCGCCATCGCTCCCCAGGGCAGGGGCGTCATGTCTTCGGCTGCCAGTCCTCGAGGTTCCACCAGGGGCCGCTGGCGAAGCCGTGTTCGTGCGGTTCGAGCTGTGTGGTCAGCCCGTTCCAGCGGTCGGCGAGCACGTAGATGTGGTCGATGTGGGTGAGGAAGGTGTAGCCGGGGTTCTTGACGAGTGCGCGCTGCACGGTGTCGTAGGCGGTCTTGCGCGCCTGCGGATCCCGGTTGTGGCGGCCGGCGTCGAGCGCTTCGTCCACCGCCGGGTTGTCGTAGCGGCCCATGTTGTTGAAGCCGTCACCGGCGAGGGAGGAGTGCAGCAGAGTGTAGAGGCCGAAGTCGGCGTCACCGGTACTGCCGGAGCCCGCGAGGACCGCGTCCTTCTTCATCCGCGGTTCGATGACCTCCCACGTGGCGCTCTCCACCTTCACCTCGATTCCGGCCTTCTTGGCGTCGGACGCGTAGGCCAGGGCGTGGTCCTGGCGGACCTTGTCGCCCGAGGGATAGAGCAGGGTGAACGTGGCTCGTCGGCCGTCCTTGGCGCGTACGCCGCCCTGGCCGGTCTTCCAGCCCGCCTGGTCGAGGATCCGCTTGGCCTTGCCGAGGTTCCGCGAGCGTTCGATGCCCTTGGCGAACCACGGATCACCGCCGGGCAGCGGCCCGTACGCCGGACGTCCCGCCCCGTCGAGAATCTTGTCCACCATGGCCCGGCGGTCCACGGCGGCGTCGAGGGCTTGTCGGACGGCGGGGTCCCCGGCGACCGCGTTGCCGGTGGGCAGCGTGACGGCGCGGAAGTCGTAGGACTTCGCGTCGTAGACCCGCTTGTCCCCGTCCTTCCTGAAGGTGGCGGCGAGGTTGGGCGGCAGGACCGCGCCCTGGAGATCGCCGGAGCGCAGCCGGGTGGCGCGCACGTCGTCGTCCTCGACGATCGCCATGGTCACCTTCTTCACCTTCGGCGCGCCGCCCCAGTAGTCGGGGTTGGCCTTGAAGGTGAGCTTCTCGCCCTTGCGCCAGGCGGCGAGGACGTACGGACCGGTGCCGACCGGGCGGGTGTTGAAGGAGCCGGTGTTGGGGTCCTGCTTCCCGGCGATGTGCTCGGGGACGATGGGCAGTACCGTGCGCCCGGCGAAGGGCGTGTACGGGTACTTGAGGGTGAAGACGACCTTGTTCCCGCCGTCCGCCCGGACCTCCTTGATGGCGTCCAGTTCGCTTCTGGCCGTGTTGTTCGTCTTCTTGTCGAGGACGGTTCGGTAGGTGAAGACCACATCCGCGGGGGTCAGCGGTTTCCCGTCGCTGAACTTCACTCCGTCGCGCAGGGGGTAGGTGTACGTGCGGCCGTCATCGCTCACCTCGGGCAGCGCCGTCGCCAGTGCGGGTCTCAGCTTCAGGTCGGCGTCCCGGGTGAGCAGACCGTCGAAGATCTTGGAGTTCCCGTCCTTGCCGTAGCCGAGGAGCGGGCTGAGGGTGTCGGGTTCGGAGGCGACCCCGATCACGACGGAGTCGGCGGACTTCCCGCTGCCCTGGCTGCCGCCGGGTGCAGAGCAGGCGGCCATCCCGGTGATCAGCACCGCTGCGGCAGCGGCTCTCGGTATTCGTCGAACCGTCATGGACCTCACGCCCTTATTGCGATGGAGATGTTGTTGCACATCAATTGCGAATAAGGGCTACCCGGGGTGCTCCGGCGTCAGTCCTCCGATGATCCACGGGAGTTGGAGCCGGCGTAAGACGGTGGAGCCGATTCAGATGGTGAGGCGCTCGCCCAGCCGCCGGCGTACGACGGACAGCAGTCGGCGAGCCCGCACCGGGCGGGTCAGCTCCTCAGCGTGGCATCGGGATCTCGAAGTGCACCGTAGCGAATCCCGGGCCGTGCTCTCCCGTGGTCCGGGCGTCGAAGATTTCTTTCGCCACGCTGTGCCAGAACGGGAGGGCGCCCGCGATGTCGGCGTTGGTGTGCAGGTAGATGCTCTCGTAGCCGTCGGTCGCGGCGGCGAACTCGCACGCCTGGCGCACCATCGTCCGCGCCAGGCCGTGCCGTCGGTGCTCCGGTCGCACGTATACGCGGAGCAGCTGCGCGGTGGTTCCGGACGGGTAGCGCTCGGCGAGCCACCGCGGATGCGGCGGGTGGGCAGGCCCCGCCGAGCGCACGCAGGTCGTTCCCACGACCTCGTCGCCGTGCACGGCCACCAGCAGCAGGTGCCGGGGGTCTTCGAGGTAGGTCCCCGCGATGTCCACCACGTCGCGGTGCCACGCGGGGACGTAGCCGTAGCCGAACTCCCGGTAGAACGTGTCGAGCATGACGCGGCGCGCTCCGTCGGCGTCGGTGGTGGTGGCGGGGCGCACGGCGTAGGCGTGACGTGCGGAATCGGTCACGTGGGTCTCCTGCGGGGATGGTGGACACAGCGGCGTGGTGAGCTTCAGCGCACCGGTAGGGGTTCGGCCTCGTACGGACCATGCTCGTGGTCGCACGTCTCGTCGAGGCCGTAGGTCTCCCAGGCGGGGAAGGGGTCGTCCCAGGCCGACCAGTCCCGGGCGCCCAGCGCATGCTCCTCGTCGGTGAGAAGGCACGCGGACAGGGTGTGGTGCAGGGCGGAGGGACGCAGTCCGGTGCCGATGAAGACGAGTTCCTGGCCGTGCTCGGCGGTTTCACCGGTGTCGCTGTGGCCGTTCCGTGCTCCGGAGGGTTCGAACCGGGCGACGGCGCCTGCCTGCGACCACAGCCCGGTCACCCGGGGGCGGGTGGCCAGCCAGAAGAAGCCTTTGGAGCGCAGGATGCTGCCGTAGGCCCCGGTGTCCAGGTCGGTGGCGACGAAGTCCCACAGCCGGGTGGGGTGGAACGGCTTGGTGGCGCGGAAGACGGTGCTGGAGATGCCGTACTCCTCGGTCTCCGGCACATGGTCGCCGTTGAGCTCCCTCACCCAGCCGGGCGCCTGCTGGGCGCGTTCGAGGTCGAAGCGGCCGGTGCCGAGCAGGTCCGTGGGGGCGACCCGGCCGTGTACGGCGGGTACGAGACGGGCGGCCGGGTTGAGCCGCGACAGCGCCGCCGCCAGCCGTTCGGCCGTGTCCGGGGTGACCAGGTCGAGCTTGTTCAGGACGATGACATCGGCGAACTCGACCTGGTCCATGAGGAGATCGCTGACGGTGCGCTCGTCGTCCTCGTACTGGTCCAGTCCTCGTGCGGCCAGCTCGTCGCCGCCGTCCAGCTCCGGCAGGAAGTTCGCGGCGTCGACGACCGTGACCATGGTGTCGAGGCGCGCGACCTCGTCCAGCGTGGCGCCGTCGTCGCGGGGGAAGGCGAAGGTGGCGGCGACGGGCATGGGCTCGGAGATGCCGCTGGACTCGATGAGGAGATAGTCGAACCGTCCCTCTCCCGCGAGCCGGTCCACCTCCTCCAGCAAGTCGTCGCGCAGGGTGCAGCAGATGCAGCCGTTGGTCATCTCGACGAGGCGCTCTTCGGTGCGGGAGAGAGCCGCGTCGCCGTCGCGGACGAGTGCGGCGTCGATGTTCACCTCGCTCATGTCGTTGACGACGACGGCGACCCGCAGCCCGTCGCGGTTGGTGAGGAGGTGATTGAGGAGGGTGGTCTTGCCGGACCCCAGGAATCCCGACAAGACCGTCACCGGAAGCTGGCCCGCCATGGCGCGCTCAGCCCTCGGGGCGCAGCAGACCACGCCGGTAGGCGGGGGCGAGCCGTCGCGGCACCTGGTGTTCGCGGCCGTCGATGGTGATCGTCACCAGCTCCGGCGCGCTGGCCTTCCACTGCGCGCGGCGGTGGCGGGTGTTGCTCCGGGACATCTTCCGCTTGGGCACGGCCATGACGTAGGGGTCCTCTCCTGCTCGGCGTTGTCCCCGTAACCGTACATGAAAATGGGTACCGTTTTCATGTGTCAGGCCACTCGGCCCGATCGTCGGCTGCTTTCCGCCGGCAGGAAGGTCACCTGGGGTGCGCCGGTGCGCGGATGGACGGTGACCTCGCCCACCACGCCGTACACCTCGGACAGCAGCTTCGGGGTGAGTACCTCAACGGGCGTACCGGAGGCCGTGACCTCGCCGTCCCGCAGAACGTAGAGGCGGTCGCAGTAGTAGGCGGCGAGGTTGAGGTCGTGGAGGGCCACCAGCACCGTGGCGGGCAGCCGCCGCCAGCGTGGCCGCGTCCACCGACTCCAGGGCCGACTCGATCAGCCGGGCGTCCTCGGCGGTGTCGCCTTCGAGTAGCCGTTTGTGCGGGGTGCGGCCCATCGCCACCACCTCCCGCACCGTGAGGTCGAAGTCCGCCGCCGTCTCCTGGACCACGGCGGCCAGGGTTCGCGCCAGCCGCCGCACAGGCAGTGACCAGGCGTCGGCTCCGTCGACGCGGACGCACCCGGCGTCGGGGCGCAGGACGCGGTAGACGGCACGCAGCAGGCTGGACTTGCCGCTGCCGTTGGGACCGACCAGACCGATCACCTCACCGGGCCGGGCGGTCAGGGAGATGTCCCGTACCAGGTGGTGCGCACCGGCGGTGAGCGTCAGCCCCTCGACGGTGAGTTCGGCCCCGGTCGTCCCGCCCCCCGTTCGGTGTTCCGCCGGGCGTCCCGGCGCATCAGCCACAGGAAGAACGGTCCGCCGCACAGAGCCGTCAGGACGCCGACGGGGATTTCCATGGGCGCGGCGACCGTGCGGGCGGCGACGTCGGCCCAGACCAGGAACACCGCTCCGGCCAGCGCGGCCGTCGGCAGCAGCCGCCGGTGGTCGCCGCCGACGAAGACGCGCACGATGTGCGGCAGCATCAGCCCGACGAAGCCGATCGGCCCGGTTGCCGCCACCAGAACGCCCGTCACCAGGGACAGCAGGACGAACATCCGGGCGCGGAACCGCGCCACGTCCAGCCCCATCGTCGTAGCGGACTCCTCGCCCGCCAGCAGCAGGTTCAGCGACCGGGCCTGTACCAGCAGCGCGGCGATGCCCACGAGCAGCGCCGTGGTGGGCAGCCACAGCATGTCCCACCGGACGCCGCCCAGCCCGCCGAGCGTCCAGGTCAGCACTTCCCGTGCCTCGTTGCCCCGGTCCGCGGTGAGCAGCAGCAGATCCATCACCGCGGTGAGCACCGACGCGACCGCCACTCCCGACAGCACCAGCCGCACCGAGGTGATCCGCCCGCCCGCGCGGGCCGCGGTGTACACGAGCAGCAGGGTGAGCAGGGCCCCGGCGAACGCGGAGACCGACAGGGACACGGTGCCGAAGAGGCCGACACCGGAGACGATCACGACGACCGCGCCCAGGGACGCCCCGGAGGACACGCCCAGCAAATACGGCTCCGCGAGCGGGTTGCGCACCAGCGCCCGCATGGCGGTGCCCACCACCGCGAGCCCGGCGCCGGTCACCGCCCCGAGCAGCACCCGAGGGGCCCGTACGTCCAGCACGATCGTCTCGCGCGCCCGGGACCAGACCGGCTCCGACCAGTCGGCACCGAGACCGTGTCCCAGGATGCCCCACACCTCGGCGGGCGGCACCCGCACCGAACCGATCGCCAGCCCTGCGGTGAGGGACACCAGGAGCAGGACGACGAGGATCGCCAGGGCCAGCGGGTAGGCCGCCCGGCCCTGCGGATGGTGTCCTCGCTCGGTGGGCGGCGCGGGCGCGTCCTTGACCGGGGTCGTCACCGAGGACTTCACCGGGGCCGTCACCGGAACCGCTCGGGGTGCAGCCGTCGGGCGAGGTCCTCCACCGCGTACGGCGGGCGGACGCCGACCAGAGTGGCGGTCAGCGGCAGCACCACGAACCGCTTGTTCTTGATGGCGGGCACGTCGGCGAGGGCGGGCTGGGAGAGGAGGAACTTCTTCTTCTCCGCCACGCTGCCCGCGCCGCGATAGTCGTAGAGCGCGATGACCTCGGGCTTGCGGGCCACCACCTGTTCCCAGGACGCGTCCCCGAAGACCTCGTTCAGGTCGGCGAACACATTGCGTCCGCGCGCCAGCCGGATGATCTCGGTGCCCAGGCTCTTGCCACCGGCGGTGAACGCCGCCTTGTCGCCGCTGTCGTACACGAACACCGGCACTGGCGGTGCGTCCTTCACCGCCTCGGTGGTCCTGCCGATGCGTCCCTGGAGATCGGCCACCAGCCGGTCGGCCCGCTCCGATACGCCGAAGATGGTGCCGATGGCGCGGATCTCGTCGTAGGTGTCCCGCATCGACACCCGCTTCATGCCGCAGTACTCGCGGTTGAGGTAGGTGTCGATGCCCGCGTCGGCGAACGCCTCGCGGGACCGGCCCGCGTTCTTGGCGAAGGCGCTGCCGCAGCCGCCGTAGACGAAGTCCGGCTCGGCCTCCAGGACATTCTCGAAGGACGGCTCCTTCGCGGCCCGCTCCGGTATGGACGCGAAGTCCTTCTCGTACCGGGGCAGGACGGCCGAGTCGGGGAAGGCGGTGCCGACCATCCGGTCCTTCAGTCCGAGGGCCAGCATCAGTTCGGCCGGGTGCTGGTGGATGGTGACGGCGCGGGACGGCGGCTTGTCGTGGACAGGGCGAGGGCCAGGACCGCACCGCGCCCGGTACGGCGGGGCGGCCGGGCCGGGGGAGAGGCCGGAGGAGAGAAGGAAGACGCAGCGTGCCGTCGTACACGTAAAGCCTCCTGGGGAGTCCGCGCTCCTCGGAACGGGCCCGCGACAGGCCAGTGTCCTGACTCCCGGATCGACGTTCCCCCGGCCTTCCCGCGCTCGTGCGCAGTGGCCTCTTCGAAGGGTTCCACTCCCCGGTCACAGTGGCGGGACCGTGCCGGATTCGCACCGGCTTCCTGTATCCCGTCGCGGTGATGACCGGGCGATCCTACTTTTCCTTGAGTGACGGATAAAGGGCGCACGTCCAGATCTCCCGCGGCTCCACGGCGCTGCGGACGAACCACACTCACGGCTCGATGAGATGAGAGCGCATCGCCTCGGCCCCCACTCGGCCGCGGCCGGTGAACCACAGGTTGAAGGACACCCTCTCGCCCGGCTTCATCATCGGCGGGTCGAGGACCGCGACATGGACGCCTCCCCGTTTCATCCGCAGTGTGCTGTGCGCGGGGATGGCCACCTTCTTCGCCCACCGGACGGCGCCCGGCCGCCTCTTGTCGGGCTCGCGCAGCATGGAGACGCCCAGCTCCGGGGAGTCGGCGAAGACCAGGGTGTCGTCCCGGTCCCCGACGTTGCGGATCTCGAAGTACGCGGCGGCCACGTGCCCGGGGGACTGGATGATCCGGCCGGCGCTGACCTCGATCCGCGGGACGGGCACTCCCGCCGCCCCGGTCGCCGTGTAGCCGGTGAGCAGGGCCAGGGCCAGCGCGCAGCCGCCCACCGGAACCAGGGCCGCCCGCGCTCCCCGGGCCACCGCGTCTCTCAGACGGCGCAGCGGCGGGGTGCGGTCATCGGTCGCTGAGGACATCGTTCTTCCTTCTCGTACGGCCGTGCTCGGTGTCCGCCGAGTCATGGGGCGCGAGGGGAGCGGGCGGTGTGCCGGTCCGCCGCCCGCCCGGGGCGTAGGCCCGCAGCCGCAGGCTGTTGGTGACGACCAGGACCGAACTCGCGGACATGGCCGCGGCCGCGACCATGGGGTTGAGCCAGCCGGTCGCGGCCAGCGGGACGGTGACCACGTTGTAGCCGAAAGCCCAGACGAGGTTGGCGCGGATGGTGCTCAGGGTGCGCCGGGTGAGCCGGATGGCGTCGACGACGGCCAGCATGTCCTCCCGTACGAGGGTGATGTCGGCGGCGCCGATCGCGGCGTCGGTGCCACCGCCCATGGCCATGCCGAGATCGGCGGTGGCGAGCGCGGCGGCGTCGTTGACTCCGTCGCCGATCACCGCGACGCACCGGCCCTCGGCGCGCAGCGCGGCGACGATCCGCTCCTTGCCCTCCGGAGTCACTCCGGAGTGGACCTTCCCGATGCCCGCTTGCTCGGCCATCGCCTGGGCGGGGGCCGCCCCGTCACCGGTCACCAACACCGGCTCGATGCCCAGCGCGCGCATCGCCGCCACCGCCTCGCGGCTGGTGGGCCGCAAGGTGTCACCGACGGCGAGCAGCCCGACCGGGCGGTCGTCGATCTCCACGATGACGGCGGTGTGCGCGGCGCGTTCGGCGGCATCCCGTGCCTCGCGCAGTGCGTCCGGCAGAGGCTCCGACGGACGCGGGCGGCGTACGCGCACACGGCGGCCCTCGACGTGGCCGGACACGCCCTCTCCGGGCTGGGCCCGGAACTCCGTCACCTCCGGCAGACCGGTGTCATCGGCCGCGTCGCGGCGGGCCGCCGCCACCACCGCGCGGCCGATGGGGTGTTCGGAGCCCTGCTCCACGGCCGCGGCCAGCCGGAGCAGATCCTTCTCCTCCGGCCCGTCCTCCGCCACCGCCACGTCGGCCAGGGACATGCGGCCGGTGGTGAGCGTGCCGGTCTTGTCGAGTACGGCGGTGTCCACGCGGCGCAGTCGCTCCAGCGCCTCCGGGCCGCGGACGAGGACGCCGAGCTGCGCTCCTCGCCCGCTGGCCACCAGGAACGCGGTCGGTGTGGCCAGTCCCAGTGCGCAGGGGCAGGCCACGACGAGGACGGCCACGGACGCGGTGACGGCCGACTCACCTGCCGCACCCGCGCCGAGCCAGAAGCTCAGCACCGTGGCGGCGATGGCCACGATCACCGGTACGAAGACGCCCGCCACCCGGTCGGCGAGCCGCTGCATCCGGGCCTTGCCCGCCTGCGCCTCGGTCACCAGCCGTGTGATGCGGGCGAGCTGGGTGTCGGCACCGACCGCCGTGGCCCGTACGACCAGCAGACCGCCGGAGTTGACGGCCCCGCCGACGACGGCCGTGCCGGGGGTCACCTCGACCGGCACGCTCTCGCCGGTGACCAGGGACAGGTCCAGCGCCGATCCGCCCTCGACGACCACCCCGTCCGTGGCCACCTTCTCGCCGGGGCGCACCACGAACTCCTGCCCCGTGGTGAGCGCGGACACCGGGATGCGGCGATTGCCGCCGGATTCCCGCAACTCCACGTCCTTGGCACCCAGTTCGGCGAGCGCCCGCAGCGCCGAACCGCTCCGGTGCCGGGCCCGCGCCTCCAGATGCCGTCCGAGGAGGACGAACAGCGGGACGGCGACCGCCGCCTCCAGATAGATGTGAGGCACACCGTCGTCGGCCGAGGGCAGCAGGCTGAACGGCATCCGCATGCCCGGCACGCCAGCGCCACCCCAGAGCAGCGCGTACGCGGACCACGCGTAGGAGGCCAGGACACCGAGGGACACCAGGGTGTCCATGGTGGCCGCCGCGTGCCGCAGGCCGCGCAACGCCCGCTGGTGGAAGGGCCACGCGCCCCAGGTCGCGACCGGAGTGGCAAGGATGAAACACACCTGCTGCCACCGGTCGAACTGCCAGGCGGGAACCATCGAGAGCACCATCACCGGCACTGCCAGCACCGCGGTGAAGATGAGCCGTTCGACGTCACCGGCGGCTTCGCGGTCCTGCCCATCGGACCCGTCCGTGGAATCCACGGAAAGATCCCCGTCGGTGGTTCCGGGGGCGGGGGCCGGGAGCTCGGCCGTGTATCCGGCCCGTTCGACGGTGGCGATCAGCTCATCCGAGGTCACGGTCTCCGGGTGAGAGACCCGCGCCGTACCGGTGGCCAGGTTCACGGAGGCGCTCACGCCCTCGACGCGGGCCAGCTTCTTCTCCACCCGGTTCACGCAGGCCGCGCACGTCATGCCGCCGATCAGCAGGTCGGTGGTGTGGGTGGGCGCGTCGGAGGTGTCGGCCGGAGGGGACGTGGCGTCCGGGCGCTCGCTCATCGCTCCTCCGTCCACGCGCCGTGGCTCAGCGGTCCCATGCCGTGGGTGCCCATGCCGCCGCCCCCGTCGTCCTGCGGCACGCTCCGGTGGATGCCGGGATCCACCGGACCGGCGGCGCGCCCCACGGCGTAGGAGGCGGTCATCAACACCACCAGGAGGACGAGGAATCCGGCCAGCGCGGGAGGCGGCAGCGCGCGGCGCACCCGGGCGCCGAACGGCTCCGCCTCGTCGGGCGCCGGTCGCGGCGGCGCGGCGGTATCGGTCAGCGGCATCTTCGGCACTCCCTGTGCTGGCTTCCGGAAACGGCTGGGGTCCGCTCACCATTACGGGCCGGGGCGGCAGGGCGCTCACCAAGCGGAGGCTCTGTCATACAAGGAGAAGACCGTCCCCGCCGGGAACTGCCCGGCCCTGTCATCCGACATGTGGAGCGCGAGGTTTCTCCGCCCCGCCGGAGCCCGACGTGAACACCAGCGCCCATATGCGCGTATTCCCCATCGAAAGCATCACCCTCCCCGTACACCAGGAGCGATGACCATGACTGAGATCCGTTACATCGTCACCGGCATGACCTGCGGACACTGTGTCGCCAGCATCACCGAGGAGGTCTCCGAGGTGTCCGGGGTCAGCGAGGTCAGCGTGGACCTTCCGTCGAACGAGGTCACGGTACGCGGTACCACGCTCGACGACGAGCAAGTCCGCGCCGCGATCACCGAAGCGGGATACGGCGTCGCGGGCCTCGCAACCGCCTGACCCCACAGCGGACGGCCCGGCGGGGCCGCGGTATCCCGCGGTCCCTGCCGCGACCGACCGGCCCCGCTCATCACTGTCCGTGCCGCCGCCTGAGAGAAGGCCCAGCGATGCCCGACAAACAGACCACGCCGACCGCGACCGCGACCGCACATGCGCGGACGCGGCCGAACGGCCCTGAGGACCACGACTCCATACCCCGGAGCAGCGAATTGCCCGAGCCCCACCGGCCCGAACCCGTGACGACGCAGGGAGTGGCCCGATGATCGCCTCGACGGGTCTGCGCTGGATCCTGACCCTGCTGTTCGTCGTGCCCGCCCTCGCCGCGATGTGGCGGACCGGCGCGCCCGGACGCGCCGGAGGCGGCCCGGGCGCGGTCGAGAGGGTCGCACACCTGCTGCACGCGGTGATGGCCCTCGCCATGGCGGCGATGGTGTGGCCCTGGGGAATGAACCTCCCCGCCGGACCGCAGGTCGCGCTGTTCACGCTGGGCGCCATGTGGTTCGCGGGAGTGGCGCTGGCGCGGCCCGCTTCCGCTTCCCGTACACGGGCCTTACGGGGCGCCCTCCCACATGTCGTCATGATGGGCGCGATGGCCTGGATGGCCGCCGCGATGGTCTCGTCAGGCTCGATGGCGGGACACGGCTCCAGTGCGATGGCGGGCCACGGCGGTTCCCACGACATGGCGCACATGCCGGGGATGGACATGTCCGGTGGATCCGGCACCGTGACCATGGCTCTCACCGACACCGCCCCGAGGCTGACCGCCGGGCTGCTGGCCGCGGTGCTGCTCGTGCTGGGCGTGTGGTGGCTGGCGCGGAGCTTCGACGCCGCCCGGCTCGTCTACGCCACCGGTACGCGGCGCCCAGCGGCCCCGGTCGAGCGCGACGCGTTCGGTCTCGCCTGCCACAGTGCCATGGCGCTGGGGATGGCGGTCACGTTCGTGGTGCTCGTCTGAGGAGGGAGGAGGGCCGTACCGGCGCACATTGGGGGCGCTCAAGTACTTTTCCAGCGTTTGTGTACTTGTCCGGTGGTTCACTTGGGTCAGGCGTGCTCACGGGGGGCACAGGCCGAGGGGGGACACCGGATATGGCCACGCCCATCGTCACCGCACTGGCGGTCTATGAGGCCGGGAAGAAGGCGTACGAGGCGTACCAGGGCATCGTCGCCTTCGTCAGCCTCGGCAGCCACACCCCTACTCCCGAAGAGGAGATCCTGGCCAGACTGGAGGTGCTGCACCAGGACTTCGTCGCGCTGCAGGGGCGGTTCGACGAGGTGCTGGAGGCCGTGAAACAGGCCGTCAGAGTCGAGCAGCAGGCGTACGTCCTCAATCTGCGGCGCGATCTGGACGGTCTGCGCGGCCGGGCCCGCACCGCCATGGACGAGCTGAACGCCTGGGTCGCGGGCGGCCGCACGGACCCGCTGCTGCGGTCCAACGCCGACAACAACGCGCGGCTGGCGGCGAATACGCTGCTGGAGGGCGACTCCTACTTCTACCGGCCGGATCCGAACTCACCGGAGAGCGTCTTCGACCACCGGCTGGCGTATATCGCCTATGTCTACGTGCTGACCGTCCGGTTCGGCGTGATCGCCGGGCTCAACCCGCAGTATCGCGAGGACCGGCTGGCCCGTGAGGAGCTGACCCGGCACGCGGCGCGGCTCGACTGGGTGTTCCAGCACGCCGACCAGGCCATCGAACCGCATACCGGCGGCGGTCCTGACAACCGCGGAAGCTACTTCCTGGCCCACCAGTGCGTGGACCACATCACCGGCTACGACACGGGACACACCGAAGTCGGCTGGCGCCCCGGAGGACAGGCCGAATACGACGACGCCCGGTCCTACTACGCCGATCAGCTGCGCGCCGATATGCGGGTCCGCACGGGTCTGGCCAAACTCATCGGCTTCCACGACACCGTGGCCTACTGGGCCAAGGACCCGCGCACACCCGGATGGTCCCCCTGGACCCTGGTGGGGGTGCCGGACAGCATCGTGTCCCTGGCCGCGGTGTCGGACCGGCCGGGCCGCACCGTGCTGGTGTGGCGGGACCCGGACAAGGCACAGCTGCGCACCACCTCCTACGACTCCACGGCGACCGCACCGGCCTGGAAGCCCTCGGTGGCCATCAGCGCGGAGAAGACGGTGCGGGAGGAACCCACGCCCCGCGTCCTGTCGTCGGGGCCAGGCCTGGTCACGGTCGTGATGCGGGGCAAGGACGGCGGCGTCTACGCCACCCGCACCGACCCCACCCGGCCGACCGGCTGGCTGGACGCTCCGGTGAAGGTGAGCGGCGACACGATCGATGTCTCGTATGCAGAGGCGGCCGCGGCACCGGGCTTTGTCGTCGCGGTGTGGCGGGACAATGCCACCGGCATGCTGATGGCCGCCTTCCAGGACGCCAAGGGGGCGTGGGGCCCACCCCAGGCGGTGACCCCGGCGGACGCCACGTCGCTGAACTCGGACCTCACGGTGACCTGTCCATCGCCCGGGTCGGTGCTGGTGGTGTGGACCATGAACTACCGCACGGTGCACAGCGTCACCTACGATTCCCGCGCGGCCGCCCCCGCGTGGAGCGCGCCCGCGCAGATCGCCGAATTCCCCGGGGGTGACTTCCCCTCGTCCATCCAGGCCATGGGCAGCGGCGACGGCAAGGCCGATGTGGTCTGGCAGGGCAAGTTCGGGTCCATGTGGAACATCCACTACGACGGCGGCTGGAGCGCCCCGGCCGAGATCACCCCGCAGCACCTCACCAAATGGGGCGTGCCCTACACGACCGTCCCGGCGGTGACCGGGTCCCGGCGGGCTCACTGGTTCTGGCAGGGCCGGGACAGCCGCGTTCAGACCATCTACCGGGATCCCCAGCAGTCCCAGTGGTCGGCGCCGCTGTGGCTCGGCCAGCCCTGGTGGTCGTATTCCGAGCTGGCCGCGGTGTCGATGGGGGCGGGGAGCGTATCGCTCTACCGGGTCGACTTCGGCAGCGAGATCGGTGAGGTGCCGCAGTTCCTGACGTGTTCCTACGACACGGCCACGCCGGCCCCGTCGGCCCGGATCGCTGATGCGCGGGCCCTGGTGACGAGGGCCCAGACCCTGTGGAACCTGCCGGGCCCGGCGCGCGAGGAGGCCAACGCCCGGGCGGCCGACGCCATCGCGGTGGCCCGCGAGGTCGTGGCCCTGGACCCCGGCTACCGTGCGACGCTCGCGCAGTGGCTGGTGTTCCCGGCGGGCACGTATCTGATGTCCAGCGGCCACCATGACGACGCCATCGCCCGCATGCGGGAGGCACTCGCCCTCTACGAAGACCTCATCCGCGAACAGCCCGGATCCGACGACCTCGCCTACCGAAAGGCCTGGACGCTGGTCAACCTCGCCCAGGCCCTGTGGGGTAAGCCCGACCACGCCCAGGGCGTCCAACGTGCCATCGAGGCCACCGATCTGCTCCGCCAGCTCGCCACCAAGAAGCCCTCCTACCTGCCCGGGCTCGCGCAGTGGCTGGTGTTCCCGGTGGGCGCGTATCTGATGGGCAGCGGCCGCCACGATGAAGCCATCGCCCGTATGCGGGAAGCGCTCGCCCTCTACGACAAGCTGATCCGCGAACAGCCCGGATCCGACGACCTCCGCTACCGAAAGGCCTGGGCGCTGGTCAACCTGGCCCAGGCCCTGTGGGGCAAGCCCGACCACGCCCAGGGCACGCAGCGCGCCATCGAGGCCACCGACCTGCTCCGCCAACTCGCCACCGAGGACCCCGGGAGGTATCGCGGAGGCCTGGGCGACTGGCTGATGTTTCCGACGATCCCCTACCTGCGGCAGTCCGGCCGGAGGGACGACGCCCTCACCCGGGCGCGGGAAGCCGTGGAGATCTTCACCGCGCTCAACGCCACGGATCCCGCTGTCTATGGGCCGAAGCTGGCGGCGGCCAAGAAGCTCGTGGCCGACCTCCAGGCCGAAACGCAGTCCGGCTGAGGTGCGGGGCAGGCGGTGTGTCAGGCCTGCACGGTGGGGCGGACGTTGATCTCGCCGATCTCGACGTCGTCGGGCTGCTCGACGGCGAAGGCCACCGCGCGGGCAACCGCCGACGGAGGGATGCCCACCGCGTCCATGTTCTTGCGCGTCTGCTCGCGGAGGTGCGGGTCCGCCATCGAGTCGGCGAGGTTGGTGCGCACGTATCCCGGTGAAATGGCCGTCGTGCGCAGCACCCCGTCGGTGGACTCCGCGCGCAGCCCCTCGTGGAGGGTGCGCACCGCGTTCTTGGTCGCGGCGTAGACGGCCATCGAGGGGGACACGGACCCCAGACCGGCCACGGAGACGATGCTCACCAGGTGGCCCGACCCCTGTTCGCGGAAGGCGGGCAGCGCGGCGGCGACACCGTTGAGCATGCCGCGAAGGTTGACATCGATCATGGCCGACCAGTTGTCGGTGTCGAGGTCGGCCAGCGGACTGATCGGGGCGATGCCCGCGTTGTTCACCAGCACATCGATCCGGCCGTACTGGTCGGTGGTGCTGGAGACCAGGTGCCGCAGGTCCTCGGCCTGGGTGACGTCCACGACGCACGTGGCAGCGCGGCCTCCCTCGTCCCGGATGTCCTGCGCTATGGCGTCGATGTGCTCGCTGCGGCGCGCCGCGAGGACGACCGTGGCGCCGCGCTGGGCGAGCAGACGGGCCGTGGCTTCGCCGATGCCGCCACTCGCGCCGGTGATAGCGACGATCTTGTCGTGAAGAGAGAGCACAGCTGCCTCCAAGTAAAGTGGACACGTGTCCGCTGTGTGGCTCACCCTACCGGACACGTGTCCACTTGTCAGAGGCGGAACATCAGGAGAGGCCCATGAACGCGCCAGCACGCCGTCCGGATGCGGTGCGGAACCGGACCCGCATCGTGGAGGCCGCCCGCGCGGCCCTCGCTGAGTCCAGCCACGTCCACCTCAACGAGATCGCGAAGCGCGCCGGGGTGGGGCAGGGGACGCTCTACCGGAACTTTCCCAACCGCGAAGCGCTTCTCGCCGAGGTGTACCGGCGCGACGTCGAAGAACTCGTGACCGCCGCCTCCGCTCTGCTGGCGGAACACGAGCCGGTGGAAGCGTTGCGCCACTGGCTCGACCGAGTCATCGACTACGCCGAGATCAAGCGCGGGGTCCTGGCGGCGCTCGAACCGGCGGCCTGGCAGGACCTCGTCGCCCACAGCCACAACCCCATCGAAGGCGCCCTCGCCCACCTGCTGGACGCCGGGAAAGCGGCCGGTTCCCTCCGCACCGACGTGGACGCTCCCGGCGTCCTCCTGCTCATCTCCTACCTCGGCCGACTGGAACGGGACGCGTGGGAATCAACGGCACGTCCCCTGATGAACGTCATCCTCGACGGCCTCCGCCGACAGGACGCGGACCCGGCCTGATTCCGCTCGCTGCCCGGCGCATTCCCGTTGCGCGAAGCGGTATTTCATGCCCTGCTAAAGAGGCCGGTAGCGTCGAATTCATGGAGTGGAGCTTTCAGACGGCCGAAGATATGGCGGCCGCGTTGCGTGCCGGTGAAGTGACCTCGGCGGAACTGACCGATGAGGCGATTTCCCGTATCGAGCGCGACGACAAGGTGATCAACGCGATCTGTGTGCCGGACTTCGACCGTGCGCGGGCCGCTGCGCGCGGTGCCGACCAGGCGCGCGCCCGCGGCGAGGTCCGGCCGCTGCTCGGAATTCCGGTGACGGTCAAAGAGTCCTACAACATGGCTGGGCTGCCCACGACCTGGGGCATGCCGCAACACCGGGACTATGTGCCTGACGAGGACGCGGTACAAGTGTCGCGGCTCAAGGCCGCGGGCGCGGTGGTGCTGGGTAAGACCAATGTGCCCTTGGGGCTGCAAGATATCCAGAGCTTCAATGAGATCTACGGCACCACTAAAAATCCGTGGGATCACGATCGCACACCGGGCGGATCCTCCGGCGGATCAGCGGCGGCCCTGGCGTCCGGATTCTGCGCGCTGTCCATCGGCTCCGACCTCGCCGGTTCGCTGCGCACCCCCGCGCATTTCTGCGGCATCTATGCGCACAAGCCGACACTCGGACTGGCGGCAACCCGCGGCATGGTCGCGCCGCCGGAACTGCCCTTGCCAGTCGACCTCGACCTCGCCGTCGTCGGTCCGATGGCGCGCACTGCCCGCGACCTCACGCTCCTGCTCGACGTCATGGCCGGACCGGACCCCCTGACGTTCGGCAAGGCGCACGACGTGACGCTGCCGCCCGCGCGCCACGAGCGGCTCGGCGACTTCCGGGTCCTGGTCGTCGACGAGCATCCGCTCATTCCGACCGGGTCCGCTGTGCGGGCGGGTGTGAACCGGGTGGCCGAGGCCCTCGCCGACGGCGGCGCCCGCGTCGAACGGCACACTCCGCTGCTGCCCGATCTGGCCGAAGCCGCGACGCTCTACACGCAGTTGCTGTTCTCGGGCTCCGTCGCGCGTTTTCCCATCGAAGCCTACGAGCAGCTGCGGACCCGCGCCGCCGGACTGAGCGCGGACGACCGGAGCCTCGACGCGGCGCGGCTGCGTGCCATGGTGTTCAGCCACCGCGACTGGATGGAGGCGAACAACCAGCGCGAACTCCACCGACACGGCTGGCGGCAGTTCTTCGCCGAGTTCGATGCCGTGGTGTGTCCGATCACGCCCACTCCCGCGTTCCCGCACGACCACAACCCCAATCCGCTGGAACGCCGGATCGACATCGACGGCGTCGAGTGCCCGTACTTCGACCAGCTCGTCTGGGCCGGTCTGCCCACGATGCCCGGCCTCCCCGCCACCGCCATCCCGGCGGGCCGGTCCCCCGAGGGTCTGCCGGTGGGAGTGCAGCTCATCGGTCCGATGTTCGAGGACCGCACCCCGCTGCGGCTGGCCGAACTGCTCGAGCAGAAGATCGGCGGCTTCCAGGCACCGAGGTAGGGCGTACTACCGGGTGAGAGCTATGTCCGCGCTGGCGGTCGGGCGGGGCGCGCACCCCGCGGCCCCCGTACGCGGGGTGGCGCCCGGGCCGCGTGCGAAACCCTGCCGCGCAGGCGGGAGGGTTTCGCACACTGACCGGTCAGACGCTATCCCGGAGGGCGCGGGACGTGTGACGGTCATTCGACCGACACGTCGCGGTGGACGTCTGACAGGGGAGAGCGCGATGGCACGTGAGGGGCACGATGAGAGAACAGGGGCCCCACCGGGGGCGGCGGCCGTACCCGGGCCCGCCGAGCGGGAGTTCGTACGCTTCGCCCACCGCTACGCCCACCGGATCCGCGCCGTGGTGGTCATCTCCTGCGCGCTGCTCGCCGTGCCCGCGGTGCCGCCCGCACAGATGCCGACAACGGCGGCCATCGCCGGGGCCGTGCTCGTCTGGAGCGTGGTGTACTACCGGTTCGGGGTCTCGGGCCGACGCCCGCACCTGGTGCTCGCCGTCGACGTGGTCGTGCTCACGGGCCTGTGCCTCAGCCAGCGGCTGACCGTCCCGGACTCCCAGATGATCCACGGCAGTACGTGGGTGCTGGTGGCCATCAGCATCGTGGCGGTCGCCCACCAGATGATCCATCCGGCGCCCCTCGCGGCCGCGCTGGTGCTCCAGCTCTTCGCCCTGGACCTGCTCGGCGCGGTGCTGGACCGCTCCGACGGCTGGACCTACGTGCTGCCTAACGCGAGCTGGCTCCTGGTGCAGGCCGCGCTCGCCCAGGGGCTGTACCGGCTGGTGTTGCGCAGGAGCCGGGCCGCGGACACGGCCGCCGCGCAGACCGCCGCCGTCCGGCGTCGGCACCAGGTGGCGCAGGCCCAGCGCACCGCCGAGCGCGAGTACCTGGCGACCCTGCACGACACGGCCTGCGCCACGCTGCTGATGGTCTCGGCGCAGGGCCAGTCCATCCGGCCCGAGGTGGTGCGCGTGCAGGCCGCCAAGGACCTGCGGCGGCTGGCGGCGGAGCGGGTGCTGACGGGGGAGGCGGATCTGGCCCGGGAGTTGCTCGCGGAACTCGCGGACCAGCCGCTGCGGGTGCGGACCGCGTTCGACGGCCCCCTGGGCAGTGTCTGGCATCCGGCCGCCGCGGCGCTGTGCGGCAGCATGGGGGAGGCGCTGCGCAACGTGGCCCGCCACGCGGGCGTGGACACCGCGACCGTACGCGCCGGTCGGCGGGGTGACCGTGTCATCGTGACCGTCGGCGACAGCGGAGCAGGCTTCGACGTCACCCGCGTGCCCGACCACCGCTACGGGCTGGCGCGCTCGGTCGTGGACCGGATGGCGGCGGTCGGCGGCCGGGCGACCGTCGACTCCCGGCCTGGCCACGGCACGGAGGTACGGCTGGAGTGGCCCCATGTCTGAGAGGGCTGAGGTGTCCGGGACGCCGAGTGTGGCCGAGGCGCCCGACCCGTCCGAGGCACTCGACCCATCCGAGGCGCTGGACGAGCGCATCGCCGACGATCTGCGCGGCGGGCTGCGGGTCGGTGGTTTCGTCATCCTCGCCGCCGTGCACTTCGGGCTGGCGCTGCCCGCCCTGCTCACCCAGCTGGACCGCTACCGGCACCCCTGGATGCAGCTCGCCGCGTTCGGGCTGCTCACGTTGATCATGGTGGTGGACGCGCTGCCGGTCCGGCCGGGCCGCCGCCGTAGTCCCCGCTGGGTGGCGGCCGGGCTGGCGGGCTCGCTGCTGGCGGCGGCTGTCGCCACCAGCCAGCTGCCGAGCGCCCACTTCCTCGCCACCCCGCACTGGACGTTCCTGGAGATCGGCTGGTTCGGGGTGCTCCTGCTATTCGGCAGGCTGGGCGCGACGCTGCTCTTCATCGCCTGCCATGTGGTCCTCACCCTGGGGCAGTTGCTGCTCAGCGGACTCCCCACGCGGCAGGCCGCGGCGGGCATGGCAGTCAGCGCCCTCGCCATCTGCGCGTTCCAGGTCGCCGCCGCCGTCATGGCCAGGCTGCTGCGGGACTGCGCGGCGACGGCCGGTGCCACCGCGCGCGAACAGGAACGGGTCCACACCGAGGCCGCGATATCCGCCCGGATCCACGCGGATCAGCGCGCTCGCTACGAGGACCTCCACCACTCGGTGCTGCCGCTGCTCGCCGGGCTGGCCGACGGTTCGCTGGACCTGGCCGACGCGCGGGTGCGGCGCCGCTGCGCCTTCGAGACCGCGCGGCTGCGGCGGCTGTTCGCGGAGCGGGACCACGCGGCCGACCCGCTGGTCCATGAGCTGCGGGCCGCCATCGGGGTCGCCGAGCGCAAGGGCGTCGAAGTGCGGCTCGCGGTACGTGGCGCCGCCGCCGAGGTGCCCCGGCACCTGCGCCGCGCCCTGACCGAGCCGGTCTTCGCCGCCCTGACCACGGCCGAACACAGCGCGCGCGCCACAGTGGTGCGCGGCGGCGGGCTGGTGCGGGTCAGCGTCGTCACCGACGTGCCGGGCGCGGACATCCCCGAGCCCACCGATCCCGGCGTCCAGCTGCGTACGGTGCGCAGTGAGGAACGGCTGTGGGTGGAGGCGGCGTACGTGGTGCGCGCTCAGAGTCCGCCGAGGCGGACCCAGGCATCGTGAACGGTCCTGGCCACGAGGCCCGGCCCTGGTGGGCGCGGCCTGCCCCGCCGCTCAGAAGAAGCCGGTCAGGGGCGGGGCTTCGGCGTTGAGGAGGAAGTCGCCCACCACGCGCGCCTTGTGGGCGATCGGATTGTGGCTGACGAGCGTCCGCGCGTTGCGCCAGTGGCGGTCGAAGTTGAACTCCCGCCGGGTGGCGGAGGCGCCGCCCACGTCGTACAGCCGCTCCGCCGCCCGCAGCGCAGCCTGGGCGGCGACCACCTGGGCCTGTGCCACCTCGGTGGCCGCCTCCGCGAGCGCCGGTTCGGCGCCCGCGACGCCGTCCTCGCCAGGGGATTCGGCGAGCGCCCGGTCGATGGCGGCGGCCGCGCGGAGCACCGTGGCCTCGGCCCCGTACCCGAGCGCCGCGATCTCGCCCACGGTGTGCTGCACGAACGGATCCTGGACCGCCTGCTCGACGCCGCTGTGCCGGACCGCGCGGGCGCGGTCACGGGCGTAGCCGATGGCGTCGCGCGCCGCGTTCTTGGCGATGCCGGTCTCGACGGCGGCGAGGAAGAGCTGGTGGTACGCGCCGAGATGGGTCCGGCGCACACCGACGGCCTCGTCCACGACGACTTCCTGCGGGTGCACCAGGACGTCGTCCAGCTCCGTGGTGCCGCTGGCCGTCATGCGCTGGCCCATGCCGTCCCAGTCGTCGACCAGCCGCAGACCGGGGCGGCCGCGCGGCACGATGGCGCGCACCCGCCGGTCCCGGTGGTCCTTCGCGGCGACCACCACCCAGTCGGCGAACAGCGCGCCGGTGCTGTAGTACTTCGTACCGTTCAGCCGGTAGTGGTCACCGTCGGGTGCCAGCGCCGCGTGGATGTCGCCGGGGTGTTTGGCCGCGGTCTCCTCGGTGGCGTTGCCGAACAGCTCGCCCGCGAGGGCCGCCGCGAACCACCGCTCGCGCTCCGCCTCCGTACCGTCGCTGATGAGCTTCTCGACGAATCCGAAGTGCGGACGGAGCGCCTGCGCCACGTTGGAGTCCGCTTCCGCGAGGTCGATGACGACCTGGAAGAGGTCCACCAGACCCGCCCCCGGGCCGCCGTACGCCGCCGGGACCCGCAGGCCCCCGACGCCGCTGGTCCGCACCGCGTCCAGGGACGCGTACGGCAGCTCCCGCGCGGCCTCGCGGCGCGCCGTGTCGACGGCGAGGGAGGCGGTCAGCTCCGGTACGCGGTCGAGGAGTTCGTTGAGGGAAACGGTTCCGGGAAGCCGGTGGGCAGCCGGTCCCGTGGCGGCCCGGCCAACTGGGCGTCGGTCAGCGGCGCTTCGGGGCCGGTGGTGGCCGGGTCCAAGCCAAGCGTACGGGCCACCCGGCCGATGTGCCGCGCGTCCTCCCGTACGCCCGCCTCCAGCGTGGCGAAGCGGCTACGGGCCTCGGCCTCAGTGCTGCCGATGACGGGGGTGAGACCGGGCAGCAACCGGATCCCGGACCCATCCCGCCCGTAGCGGTGCGCCTGTTCGGCGAGCCGGGCGCGGTAGCCGCGGGCCGCCTCCGCGCCGAGCAGCGGTGTGTAGACCGCCTCGGCGAAGCGTCCCGCGAGCGCCAAGTCCTGTGGCGAGGCCCCGGCCTGCAGCGTCACCGCGACGTCGAAGAACTCTCCCCTGTGGTCCGCGGCGTGGATCCGGTCGAGGTCGGCGAAGCGCGCGCCGACCGGGGTCGGCGATGAGGGCGTCATCCTCCCAGGAGTCCCAGAGCCGGTGCACCAGGCCGGTGAACTCCGCCGCCCTGCGGTAGCGGCGGCGAGGTAGGCCAGCAGCATCGACGGTTCGAGCGCCTGCCCGGGGCCGTGGGCGACGCCGTGGTACAGGGCGGGGATGTCGGCGAGGTACACCCCCTCGAGCCCGCCCCGCGCGACGGGGGGTTACACGCGACGCCCACAAAGTGTTAGGGGCCGCTGTAACCGGACGGAGCGCGGCCGGG
>NZ_JBHWJI010000069.1:0-46057 GCF_042731515.1 Streptomyces sp. NPDC059850 | reverse complement strand
TCCCGATCCGGGGCTCCGCCCCGGTCCCCGCCGGGGCTGCGCCCCTGGGCCCCGGCCCGGGGTTGCGCCTCTGGTCCTCGTTGGGGCTGTGCCCTTGGGTCCCGGCGAGGGGTTGCGCCTCTGGTCCTCGTTGGGGCTGTGCCCTTGGGTCCCGGCCCGGGGTTGCGCCTCTGGTCCTCGTTGGGGCGTCGCCCCTGGACCTCCGCCCGGGGTTGCGCCCCCGAACGCCCAGCCCGGGGCGGAGGTCCCTGCCTACCGGCGGCCGCGTGGCCGGGGTCCAGGGGCGGAGCCCCGGGGTCGGGTAGGGGCGGGGTGGGGGATCAACTGGCAGGCAGGCGCAGGGCGTAGCGCAGCTCCGGCACCGCCGCCCCCTCCACCTTGTACGTCTCCGCGCCCCCATCCGCCCCGAAGCCCGCCCGCTCGTAGAAGCAGCGGGCGCGCCGGTTCTCCTCCAGCACCCACAGCCGCAGATGCGGGAAGCCGCGCTCGGCGACCCGGCGGCGGGTCTCGTCGAGGAGGGCGCGGCCGACGCCCGTGCCGAGTCGCGAGGGGTGGACGTAGAGCGCGTACAACTCGGCGTCCCCGGGCGGCACATCGCGGTCCCGGTACGGGCCGAAGCAGGACCAGCCGACCACCTCGCCGGTGCCGTCCTCCGCCACCAGGTTGACCACGTCGCCGAGCCCCCGGGAGAAGAACTCCCGCCGCCGCTCCGCGTCCTCCTCGACGCTCAGGCCGTCCAGATACGTCTGCGGCATCAGCCCCCTGTAGGCCTTCTGCCACCCCCGCACCCGCACCGTCGCCACCGCGTCGATGTCGGACTCGGCCATCTCCCTTACCAACACCCCGTCCATATGCGTCCACCGTAGGTGGCTTGACCTTGTCACTGGCGGCAGGGACACACGATCTTCGCCATGGAAGATCACTCGAATCCGTATCCCGTCGCCCTCGTCACCGGAGCCGGTACCGGCATCGGCCGCGCCACCGCCCGCGCGCTCGCCGGGGAGGGGGTGCGCGTGGTGGCCGTCGGGCGGCGGGCGGAGCCGCTGGCGGAGACGGCCCGCGGCCATGACCGCGTCCATCCGTTCGCCGCGGACATCACCGAACCCGGCGCCGCCGAGGACATCGTCCGCCACGCCGTCGAGACGTACGGGCGGCTGGACGTCCTCGTGAACAACGCCGGGATCGTCCGCTCCGCGCCCCTGGAGGGCAGCACCCGCGAACTGACCACCACCCACCTCGACACCAACCTCGTCGCTCCCATCCTGCTCGCGCGGGCCGCCCTCGCCGCCCTGGAGGCGAGCGGCGGCGTGATCGTGAACGTGTCCAGCGCCGTCGGCCAGCGCGGCTGGCCGGGCAACGCGGTGTACGCCGCGACAAAGGCCGCGCTGGAGACGCTGACCCGCAGCTGGGCGGTGGAACTGGCGCCGCGCGGCGTGCGGGTGGTGGCCGTGGCGCCCGGGGCGATCGAGACGCCGATCGCGGACCACTCGGGGCTGTCGCCCCAGCGGCGGGCCGAGGTGCGCGCCTGGCAGCTCGCCCACACCCCGTTGGGGCGGATCGGACGCCCCGAGGAGGTGGCGTGGGCGATCAGCCGACTCGCCTCGCCCGGCGCCTCGTTCATCACCGGGGCGGTTCTGCCCGTGGACGGCGGGGCGATCGTCGGCTGAACACAGCTGATAGAACGGCACCGGAGGTGGGGACCGGTGCGGATCGGGGAACTGGCGGCGGCGACGGGCACGACGCCGCGCGCCCTGCGCCACTACGAGCAGGCGGGGCTGATCACGTCCGTACGGGCGCACAACGGCTACCGGGTGTACGACGAGCGGGCCGCCGTCCGCGTCCGCAACATCCGGCATCTGCTCTCGGTGGGCCTCACCCTGGACGACGTCCGCTGCTTCCTGCCGTGCCTGGACGGCGACATGGCGACGGCCCCGCCCAGCGCCGAGGGGCTCGGCATCGCCCGCGCCCGGCTCGCCGTACTCGACGCCCGGATCGCCGCCCAGACCGAGGCCCGCGACCGCCTCGCGCAGGCTCTGGGGGAAATCGTCGCTCACAGCAGCGACAGCTGCGCCGGGCCCTGTGGATAACCCTCCTCGGAGCCGGGACCGGGGCTCGGCTTGGGGACGGCGCGGTGCGCGCCCGCCTCGTACGGTCCGATGCCGTACTCGGCGGCGAAGTCGTGCACCATCCCGGTGATCCGCCGCTGGTACCACTTCGGGGCGTACGAGCCGCCCCCGTACAGGGCGTCGTAGCGCTTCAGCAGGTGCGGATGGTGCTGGGTGAGCCAGGCCGTGAACCATTCGCGGGCGCCGGGGCGCAGATGCAGGACGAGCGGGGTCACCGACGTCGCGCCCGCTTCGGCGATGGCGCGGACTGTCGCGCGCAGTTGCTCGGGGGAGTCGCTGAGGAAGGGGATCACCGGGGCCATCAGCACCCCGCAGGGGACGCCGTGCTCGGACAGCGCCCGTACGGCGTCGAGGCGCCGCTCGGGGGAGGGCGTGCCCGGTTCGACGGTGCGCCATAGCTCACGGTCGGTGAAGCCGACGGAGACCGAGACGCCGACATCGGTCACGCGCGCCGCCCGTCGCAGCAGTTCCAGATCGCGCAGGATCAGCGTGCCCTTGGTGAGGATGGAGAAAGGATTGGCGCGCTCGATGAGCGCGCCGAGGATGCCGGGCATGAGCCCGTAGCGACCCTCGGCCCTTTGATAACAGTCCACGTTGGTCCCCATGGCGATGTGCTCGCCGCGCCAGCGCGCGGCGGCCAGCTCGCGCCGCAGCAGCTCCGGGGCGTTGACCTTGACCACGACCTGGGTGTCGAAGTCGCGCCCGGTGTCGAGGTCGAGATAGCTGTGCGTCTTGCGCGCGAAGCAGTAGACGCAGGCATGGGTGCAGCCCCGGTAGGGGTTCACGGTCCATTCGAAGGGCATCCGGGACGCTCCGGGCACCCGGTTCACGATCGAACGGGCGCGGATCTCGTGGAAGGTGATGCCTCGGAACTCAGGGGTGTCAAAGGTGCGGCTGACGACCGCGTCGGTGGCGAAGAGGGCCGGGGTGGCCGTCTCGCCGTCGCCTGTCAGGTTGTCCCAGCGCATGGCACCCACCTCCGGGGTCTCGCTCACTACCACAATAGAACACATGTTCCCTTCGTTTTCGTCAACCCCGAATTTGGGCGGGTGACCCCCAGGTGGTTGGCTTGCCAGCGCAGGGCAAGGGCGCCGGCGCGCACGTACGCGAGGCAGCGCACACGTACGCGAGGGCAGCGCAACCGCAACCATCGGAGGAAAGAGCAATGGGCCAGGTCGAGGCCACCACGGAGCGCATCGTCACGGGCAAGCCCGAGGACGTGTTCGACGCGCTCGCCGACTACCGCGAGGTCCGCCCCCGGCTGCTCACCGAGCAGTTCAGCGAGTACGAGGTCCGTGAGGGCGGCGACGGCGAAGGCACTCTGGTGCACTGGCGGCTCCAGGCCACCAGCAAGCGGGTGCGCGACTGCCTGCTGGAGGTCTCCGAGCCGACCGACGGGCAGCTCGTGGAGAAGGACCGCAACTCCTCCATGGTCACCACCTGGACCGTCACCCCGGCCGGGGAGGGCAAGGCCCGGGTCGTCGTGACCTCCGTATGGAACGGCGCGGGCGGCATCGGCGGCTTCTTCGAGCGCACCTTCGCGCCCAAGGGCCTCGCCCGCATCTACGACGGCGTGCTGGAGAAGCTGGCGGCGCAACTCCCGGCCGGGGGCGCCCAGTAGCTTCCGTCCGCCCCGGCGGCACGGTCACCGGTTCGGGTGGTTTTCTCCGCGGTGCACTCCCTAGGCGCACACGCTCTCACTTGCGGTAAAGCCACCCGGACCCGTCTCTTTATCGATTCGTCGCGCTTGCCCCTAGTTGTCGCGCAATGCGAGAAATGGGCGGCGGCGCAGGCGTGACGATGGGGAGACAGACGTGGGCGGGATCACCGAGACCACCTTCGCGAAGGGCCAACGGTCAGCAGGCGCACCCGCCCGCGCCACCGACGAGCCCGACGGAGGCGATGCGGCGGCGGGACGGCGGACCGACGACGGCCCGCCACCGGGCGGCCCCGCGTCCGACGGGCCCGCCGGGGCGGGGCTGAGCCCGGCCCGGGTGCGGACGGTCTTCCTCGGGCTGATGCTCGCCCTGCTGCTGGCCGCCCTCGACCAGACGATCGTCGCCACCGCCCTCCCCGAGGTCGTCGGTGAACTCCACGGCCTGGACAAGATGTCCTGGACCGTCACCTCCTACCTCCTCGCCGTCACCATCGTCCTGCCGGTCTACGGCAAGCTCGGCGATCTCGTCGGCCGCAAGAGCGTGTTCATCTTCGCGATCGTCGTCTTCGTGGCGGGCTCCGCGCTCGCCGGATGGTCGCGCACGATGGACGAGCTGATCATCTTCCGCGCGGTGCAGGGCGTGGGCGCCGGCGGGCTGATGATCGGCGTCCAGGCGATCATCGCGGACATCGTGCCGCCCCGGGAGCGCGGCCGCTACATGGGGCTCATCGGGGCCGCGTTCGGCCTCGCGTCGGTGGCCGGGCCGCTGATCGGGGGCTTCTTCACCGACCACGCCTCATGGCGCTGGTGCTTCTACGTCAACGTCCCGTTCGGCCTGGTCACGCTCGCCGTCGTGGCGGCCGTCCTCAAGGTGCCCGAACCGCTGCGGCGGCCGCGCTTCGACTACCTGGGCGCCCTGTTCCTCACCATGTTCTCCACCTGTGCGGTGCTGCTGACGAGTTGGGGCGGTACGGAGTACAGCTGGCACTCGCGCGTCATCCTCGGGCTCGCCCTGGGCGCGGCGGGCTCCGCGATCCTGTTCGTCGTCGTCGAGTGCGTCGTGCCCGAACCGCTCATGCCGATGCGGATGTTCCGCGATTCGGTCTTCTGCGTCTCCGGACTCATCGGCGCGGTGATCGGCGTCGCGCTGTTCGGCGCCGCCAGTTATCTGCCGACCTTCTTACAGATGGTCGACGGCGTCTCGGCCACCGAGTCGGGGCTGCTGATGGTGCCGATGATGGGCGGCATGGTGCTGTCCTCGATCATCTCCGGCCAGCTCATCAGCGCCACCGGCCGCTACAAGGTCTTCCCCGTCGTCGGCGGCCTCATCTCGGTCGGCGGCATGTGGCTGCTCTCCCGGCTGGAGGAGGACACCTCCCGCCAGGACTACAGCCTCTGGATGGGCGTCCTCGGGTTCGGCATCGGGCTCGTCCTGCCGGTGCTGATCCTCTCCGTGCAGAACTCCGTATCCCCTGACGACCTCGGCTCGGCCACCAGTGCCAACAACTACTTCCGGCAGATCGGCGGCAGTGTCGGCGCGGCCATCTTCGGCACGCTCTTCGCCCACCGGCTCGCCGACCGCCTCGCCGAGGAGTTTCCCAAGGGGATCAAGGGGGGCGCCGCGGCGGGAGACGTCCGGGCCACCGGAGGGCCGGAGGTGCCCGACCCCGACTCCGTCACCCCGCAGATCGTCCACGCGATGCCGCGCGCCCTGCGCGACGGCTACATCACGGCGTACGCGGACGCCATACCGCGGATCTTCCTCTACCTCGTGCCGGTGCTCGTTCTGGGCTTCCTGCTCGCCTTCCTGCTGAAGGAGAAACCACTGGTGTCCCACACCGACTACGCCGTCCAGCCAGACCCCGGCGTCCAGCCGGATCCCGTCGTACCGGCGGCGCGCTCGGTGCCCCGGCACGCCGCCTCGCCGCCACCTCCGCCGCCCGTCGCGGGCATCCCGGTCTGCGGCACCGTCCAGCACCACGACGGCACCTCGGTCCCGAGGGCCGCGCTCACCCTCATCGACGTCAGCGGCCGCCAGATCGGCCGGGGCGCCACCGGCGAGGACGGGCGGTACGCGCTGAGCACGCCCGGCACCGGGTCGTACGTCCTGATCGCGTCGGCCGGAGGCCATCAGCCGAGGGCGGTCAGCGTCACGGTCGGCGACCGCCCGGTCGAGCTGGACGTCGTCCTGGGCGGCGCGGGCCGCCTCGCCGGGTCCGTCCTCACGGCGGACGGCACGCCCGTACGGGACGCGACGGTCACCCTCACCGACGTACGCGGCGAGGTCGTCGCCTCCACGCGCAGCGGACGGGAAGGGGGCTACGTGATGACCGAACTGGTCGCCGGGGAGTACACCCTGGCCGCCAGCGCGCCCGCCTTCCGTCCCGCCGCCCTCCCGGTCACCGTGCAGGCCGCCCGCGAGACCCGCCAGGACATCGAACTGGCCGGTGGCGCGGTGCTGCGCGGCGTCGTCCGGGCCGGTGGCGGCCGTATCGTCGAGGACGCCCGGGTCACGCTGCTGGACGCGGCCGGGAACGTGGTCGACACCGCGACGACCGGCGCGGACGGGGCCTTCCGCTTCATCGACCTGTCGGCGGGGGAGTACACGGTGATCGCGGCGGGCTACCCCCCGGTCGCGACGGTGCTCCAGGTGGCGGGCGGCGGCCGTACGGAACGCGATCTGCACCTGGGCCACGAGGACTGACGACCGGTCGGCCTCGAGGGCTGACGACCACCACCGGTCGGCCACGGAAACCGACCATCACCGGGCGCCCGCGACCCGGACCCCGCCTTCCGCCGGGGTCCGGGGCGCGGGCTTCGCACAGGTGTCCGCGACCTCGCACAAGATGACACCTATTCGGGTATTGGCCCGCGCCGTGACCGGCCCCCGCCGTACCGTTGAAGACGGTGGTGCGGGCGTTGCGTGCGAAGGAGTCTTCCGCCTATGGAGCATGGCACGGAGGTGTCCGGCCGGATCCCGCTCGCGGTGGTCGTCGTCGACGCCGACGGGCTGGTCACGCACTGGAGTTTTGGCGCCCGCAAGCTCTTCGGACGCACCCGCGAGCAGGCCATCGGCACCCCCGCCGTCGATCTGATGCCGGTCTCGGGCGCCCTGCGCGGCGAGGACCTTGACGACGCGGCGGACGGCGCTCTCTGCGGCCCGCGCGCCTACCCCACCGCGGGCCGCGCCCGGATGACCCTCCCGGCCGACGCCGCCCAGGGCGCCGCCCACGCCGACGTCCTGTGGTGGGCGTACCCGCTCGCCGGACCGGGACCTGAGCGGCTGCTCGTGCTGGCGGCGGACGCCACGGGGCTCACCGGGGGCGCCCCGGAGGAGCGGGTCGCGCCGGGTTTCGCGCTGCACACCGAGTTCCCCGGAGCCGAGCTGCTGGCCGGGCGGCTGCCGGACATCCTGCCGAACATGGGCCCGGCCACCGGCGGCCGGATCGTCGCCCAGGTCCTCGAACTCGGCTACCCGGTCCTGGAGATCAGCCACCACGCACGGGTCCCGGTGACCCCGGACTGGGGCATGCCCCGCTACCGCGAGCGCCAGGCGCGCCGGGCGGCCCTGCGCGGGGTGGCCGGTCCCACTGCCTCGGCTGAACCGCCGCCCGACCCCGACGACGATCCCGAAGACCTCGAATACGCCGCCGTCCGCGAGCGCCTGGAGTTCCTGAACGAGGTCAGCGGACGCATCGGCAGCTCCCTCGACCTGGCCCGCACCATCCGCGAGGTGACCAGCGCCGCCGTCCCCCGCTTCGCGGACTTCGCCGGTACGCATCTGCGCGCCCAGGTCCTCGCGGGCGAGGGCTTCCCCGACGGCCCGCCCGATGTCACCACCGTCTGGCACCGCGTCTGGGTCGAGCACAACGACGAACCGGGGCGCTGGGACGACACGGTGCCGGTCGGGGAGAGCATCGCGTTCCCCGAGCACACCCCGTTCTTCCAGTGCATGGTCACCGGCGAACCCGTGCTCATCCCGTATCTCAGCGACGAGTTGGGCGACCGGATCGCCGGGCAGTTCGAGAAGCGGGACCTGCGCCCACTGATCAACGGCCGGTCGATCCTCATCGTGCCGCTCAAGGCGCGCGATGTGGTGCTGGGCTTCATGGTGCTGCTGCGCCGCGCGGGCCGTGCGGCGTTCGACGGCATGGACCGCACGACCGGGGCCGAACTCGCCGCCCGCGCCGGGCTCGTACTCGACAACGCCCGGATGTACACGTACCAGGAGAACGTGGCGGAGACCCTGCAGGACAGCATGCTGCCCCAGGTGGCGCCGCGCATGGCGGGCTGTGACACAGCCACCCGCTATCTGCCCGGCACCCGGCTCGGCCGGGTCGGCGGCGACTGGTTCGACGCCATCAAGCTGTCCGGTTCTCGCACCGCCCTCGTCGTCGGCGATGTGATGGGGCACGGGCTGAACTCGGCCGCGATGATGGGCCAGTTGCGCACCGCCGTGCAGACCATGGCCGCCCTCGACCTGCCGCCCGCGCAGCTGCTGCGCAATCTGGACGACCTGGCGCAGCGGCTCGGCGAGCACTATCTGGCCACCTGTCTGTACGCCGTCTACGACCCGATCGGCTCCGAGCTGCTGATCGCCAACGCGGGCCATATCCCGCCCGTGCTGGTCCGCGCCCAGGACGGCCGCGCCGAGCTGCTGGACCTGCCGACCGGCGCGCCGATCGGCGTGGGCGGGGTGCCGTTCGAGACGGCCCGGGTGCGGGTCGCGCCCGGCGACCGGCTCGTCCTGTGCACGGACGGCCTGGTCGAGGTGCGCGGCCAGGACATCGGCGCCGGGCTCGCGGCGCTGTGCGAGTCCGCCGCCCATCCGGCGGCGTCGATGGACGACGCGTGTGACACCGTCATCCGCGCACTCAATCAACGCGGCGGCCGCAAGGACGATGTGGCGCTGCTGATGGCCCGGCTGAACGGCATCCCCTCCGACGACGTCGCCCAGTGGCGGCTGGCCCTCGACCCGGAGGAGGTGGGCCGGGCCCGCCGCCTGGTCCGGGAGCGGCTGCTGCGCTGGGGCCTCCCGCACGCCGTGGAGACCGCCGAACTACTCGTCAGCGAGGCCGTGACCAACGCGGTCGGCCATGCCCACACCCACCATGTGGTGCTGCGCCTGGTGCGCACCGAGGCGCTGCTGTGCGAGGTCTCGGACGACGACCACGAGCTGCCCGCGCTGCTGAGCGCCGGTCCGGACGATGAGTACGGGCGCGGGCTGCGGGTAGTGAGCGAGCTGGCCAGGGAGTGGGGCACGAGCCGGACGCGGCAGGGCAAGACCGTCTGGTTCGAGCAGGCCCTGCCACGGACCGGCGTACGTGGGGAGCGGCGATGAGCGTGTCGGAGCGTTACCGGGAAGCGTGGGAGAGCTACTGGCGGGGCACCTCGGACGCCCCGGGGGAGGCCATCTGGGACGCCGACCCGTCGCTGAGCGCCGCCCGGGACGTCGACCGCCTGACCCCGCACGCCGACCCCTCCCTCCCCATCCTCGACCTGGGCTGCGGGAACGGCACCCAGACCCGCTATCTGGCCACCCGTTTCGGCCGAGCCCTGGGCGTCGACCTGTCCCACGCGGCGGTCGAGCACGCGCGCCGCGCCGATGCGGCCGGGGCCGTCGCCGAGTTCCGGCAGCTGAGCCTCACCGACGCGGCGGCGGTGGGGGAGCTGCACGAGCGGATCGGCGACGCCAACGTCTATATGCGCGCCGTCATCCACCAGAGCGACGCCCCCGACCGCCGCCTCGTCGCCGAAGCGGTGGCCACCCTGGTCGGCCACCGGGGCCGGGGCTTCGTCGCGGAGCTGACGGAGGAGTCCAAGACGACGCTGGCCCGCCTGGCCGAGAGCCCTGGCGGCCCGCCCCTCAAGCTCCGCCGCGTCTTCGACCATGGACTGCGGCCCGCCGACGCGGGGACCACCGAGATCCCGGAGCTGCTGGTGGCGGCGGGGCTGCGGATCCTGGCCGAGGGCCCCACGGCGCTCGCCCAGACGGAGCAATGGGCCGACGGTTCACGGGTGGAGCTACCGGCCCGGTGGTTCGTGGTGGCCCGTGCGCCGGGGCCCGGAAGGGTTATCCACAGGGGTGGTTCGGCTCCCGAACACCGCGTAACGTAACGAACCATGAAGATCCTCATCAGCGCCGACATGGAGGGCGCCACCGGCGTGACCTGGCCGGGCGACTGCCTGCCCGGCACCCCGCAGTGGGAGCGTTTCCGGCGCCCGTTCACCTCCGATGTGAACGCGGCGGTGCTGGGGTTCTTCGACGGCGGCGCGGACGAGGTGCTCATCAACGAGGCCCACTGGTCCATGCGCAATCTGCTGCTGGAGGAGCTGGACCCGAGGGCGGAGCTGGTCACCGGGCGGCATAAGACGCTGAGCATGGTCGAGGGGGTGCAGCACGGCGATGTGGACGGGGTGGCGTTCATCGGGTACCACACCGGGGCGGGCACCGAGGGCGTCCTCGCGCACACCTATCTCCCCAACTCCGTGACCGGCGTCTGGGCGAACGGGGCCCGGGCGAGCGAGGGGCTGCTGAACTCGCTGGTGGTCGCCGAGTACGGGGTGCCGGTGGTGCTGATCACCGGCGACGACATGACGTGTCGGGACGCCAAGGGCTACGCGCCGGAGGCCCGGTGCGTCGCCGTCAAGGACTACGTCTCGCGGTACGCGGCGGTGTGCCGCACCCCCGCCCGTACCGCCGCCGACATCCGGGAGGCGGCGCGGGAGGCCGCCGTGCTGGCGGTGCGCCACGAGCCCCCGCGCCGGGGGCCGTTCACGATCGAGCTGGAGTTCGACGCCGAGCATCTGGTGGGGGCGGCGAGCGTCGTACCGGGCGTGGAGCGCAGCGGCGAGCGGCGCGTCGCCTACACCTCACCGACCATGTACGAGGGGATCCGCTGCTTCAAGGCGGTCACGACCGTCGTATCGGCCGCGGTGGAGGAGCAGTATGGCTGACACGGCCCGCAGCAATATGGCTGACCCGTCCCGCCCGTCCCGTCCGGAGGCGATCGACGAGCTGGCGCTGGAGGAGGTGGTGCGGTTCACCTCCGAGCTGATCGCGATCGACACCACCAACCGTGGCGGAGGGGAGTGTTCGGAGCGCCCCGCCGCCGAGTACGTGGCGGAGATGCTCAGCGACGTGGACATCGACCCCACGCTGCTGGAGCGTTCGCCCGGGCGCACCAATGTGGTCGCCCGGATCGAGGGCACCGAGCCCGCCGCGCCCGCGCTGCTGGTCCACGGTCACCTCGACGTGGTGCCCGCCGAGCCCGCCGACTGGACCGTGCACCCCTTCTCCGGGGAGGTGCGCGACGGGGTGGTGTGGGGCCGGGGCGCCATCGACATGAAGAACATGGACGCGATGGTCCTCGCCGTCGTCCGGGCCTGGGCGCGAGCCGGGGTGCGGCCCCGGCGGGACATCGTGCTGGCCTTCACCGCCGACGAGGAGGACAGCGCCGCCTGGGGCTCCGGCTACCTCGCCGACCAGCACCCCGAGCTGTTCGAGGGCTGCACCGAGGGCATCAGCGAATCCGGCGCGTTCACCTTTCACGCCGGGCCCGGGCTGCGGCTCTACCCCATCGCGGCGGGGGAGCGCGGCACGGCCTGGCTGAAGCTCACCGCGCGTGGCCGGGCCGGTCACGGCTCGAAGGTCAACCGGGCCAACGCGGTCAGCCGCCTGGCCGCCGCCGTCGCCCGCATCGGCGACCACCGCTGGCCGGTCCGGCTGACACCCACCGTCAAGGCGGCGCTCACCGAGATCGCCGCCCTCCAGGACATCCCGGCCGATGTGGACGCGCCCGGCTTCGACGTCGACGAACTGCTCGCCAAGCTGGGCCCGGCCGCCGCCCTCATCGAGCCGACCGTGCGCAACAGTGCCAACCCGACGGTCCTGGAGGCCGGTTACAAGATCAATGTGATTCCCGGCAGCGCCTCCGCCTATGTGGACGGGCGGATGCTGCCCGGCGGCGAGGACGAGTTCCGGGACACCCTCGACCAGCTCACCGGCCCGGACGTGGACTGGGAGTTCCACCACCGCGAGGTCCCGCTCCAGGCCCCGGTCGGGCCCGAGGCGCCCACGTACGAGGCGATGTGCGCCGCCGTCCAGCGCTTCGACCCGGGCGGCCACGCCGTGCCGTACTGCATGTCGGGCGGCACCGACGCCAAGCAGTTCTCCCGGCTCGGCATCCGTGGCTACGGCTTCTCGCCGCTGCGGCTGCCCGAGGGCTTCGACTACCAGGCGCTCTACCACGGTGTGGACGAGCGGGTCCCGGTCGACGCCCTGCACTTCGGCGTCCGGGTGCTCGACCACTTCCTGCAGAGGGCGTGAGCGGGTGGTCCAGCAGGTGACGGCCACGGCCCCGTACGGGACCTGGCCCTCCCCGGTCGACGCCGCCCTCGCCGCCTCGCACGACGGTCACCCCGAGTACGTGGGCACGGTCGGCCCCGAGGTGTGGTGGACCGCGCCCCGCCCCGCCGAGGGCGGCCGCCGCGCCCTGATCCGGCGGCGGGCCGACGGCGCCGAGGAGCCGGTGCTGCCCCCGCCGTGGAACGTGCGCAGCAAGGTCATGGGCTACGGCGGCACCCCCTGGGCCGCCACCCCGCGCCCGTCCGGCGGCCCGCTCGTGGTGTTCGCGCACTTCGCCGACCAGCGGCTGTACGCGTACGAACCGGACGCCGCCGCGCCCGCCCCGCCGCGCCCGCTGACCCCGGTGTCCACGGTCGGCGAGGGCCTGCGCTGGGCGGACCTGCGGCTCCATGCGGACCGGGGCGAAGTGTGGTGCGTCCTGGAGGAGTTCACGGGCGAGCGGCCCACCGACGTACGGCGCGTCATCGCCGCCGTACCGCTGGACGGCTCGGCCGCCGAGGACCGCGCGGGGCTACGCGAACTGACCGACCCCCGCCACGACTTCGTCACCGCCCCCCACCTCGCCCCGGACGGCCGCCGGGTCGCGTGGATCGCCTGGAACCACCCCGAAATGCCATGGGACGGCACGGTGGTGATGGTCGCCGAGACGGCGGATGACGGTCCGTTCACCGGTGCCCGCGCGGTGCTGGGCGGACCGGAGGAGTCCGTCGCCCAGATCGAGTGGGCTCCCGACGGCTCGCTCCTCGCCACGACCGACCGGACCGGCTGGTGGAACCTCCACCGGCTGCCGCCGCGTGTCCCCGCGGCGGCGAGATCCGCCCCGCCCACCGGGCCGGGCCCGGCCGCCGGACCTGGCTCGGCCGTGGGGCCGGGCGCGGGTGCCGTGCCCGGTGCGGGCGCTGGGCCCGTCGCAGGTGTCGCGCCAGCGGCAGACGCTGGACAGGAGGCAGCTGCCGGGGTCGAGGACGCGGCCGGGCCTGGGGCGGAGGCTGGGACCCGGGAACTGTGCTCCCGTCAGGAGGAGTTCGGGGGGCCGTTGTGGAAGCTCGGGCACCGGTGGTTCGCGCCGTTGGACGGCGGGGGGCTGGTCGCCGTGTTGCATGGGCGGGGGGCTCAGCGGCTCGGGATTCTCGACCCCGCGACCGGGGAGCTGGCCGATGTCGCCGGGCCGTGGACCGAGTGGGAGCCGACCCTTGCCGTGGACGGCACCCGGGTCGTCGGCGTCGCCGCGAGCCCGCGCAGCGGGCATGAGGTCGTGGAGCTGGACACCCGCACCGGCCACGCCCGCGTCATCGGCAACGCTCACACCGACCCCGTCGACCCCGCGTACTACCCGGAGCCGCAGGTCCGCACCTTCACCGGGGCGGACGGCCGCGAGATCCACGCCCACCTCTACCCGCCCCACAACCCCGGCCACACCGCGCCGCCCGGCGAGCTGCCGCCGTTCGTGGTGTGGGCACACGGCGGGCCCA
This sequence comes from Streptomyces sp. NPDC059850, assembly GCF_042731515.1. Classification (NCBI taxonomy): domain Bacteria; kingdom Bacillati; phylum Actinomycetota; class Actinomycetes; order Kitasatosporales; family Streptomycetaceae; genus Streptomyces; species Streptomyces sp. NPDC059850. The sequence continues at coordinate 32,434 of NZ_JBHWJI010000069.1, read as the reverse complement.
CCGGCCGTGCCCCGCTCGTGCTCGACCTGGAGATCGCGTACTTCACCTCGCGCGGCATCGGCGTCGCCGAGGTCAACTACGCCGGGTCCACCGGCTACGGCCGCGCCTACCGCGACCGGCTGTACGGGCAGTGGGGCGTGGCCGACGTGGAGGACTGCGCCGCCGTCGCCGGGGCGCTCGCCGACGAGGGCGTCGCCGACCGCGCCCGGCTGGCGATCCGCGGGGGCAGCGCGGGCGGCTGGACGGCGGCCGTGTCGCTCACCGCCACCGGGCTGTACGCGTGCGGCACGGTCATCTATCCGATCCTCGACCCCGCCGCCTGGGCCACCGGCGAGACCCATGACTTCGAGTCGCGGTACGCCGAATCGCTGATCGGCCCGGTCGCCGAGGTCCCGGACCGCTACCGGGAGCGTTCGCCGCTGCACCGGGCCGACCGGATCACCGCGCCGTTCCTGCTGCTCCAGGGGCTGGACGACACGATCTGCCCGCCCGCGCAGTGCGAGCGGTTCCTGGCGGCGATGGCCGGGCGCGGGGTGCCGCACGCGTATATCGCCTTCGAGGGCGAGGGGCACGGCTTCCGCCGCGCCGACACCATGGTCCGCGCCCTGGAGGCCGAACTGTCCCTGTACGCCCACGCCTTCGGCCTGCCCGAGCTGGAGCTGCGCACATGACAGCGATAGCGTGAGCTGCGCTGAGATGCGCTTTCTGATCCGATACGCGAGCTAATTTCGCCATCATTCGTACTGGAGGAGCCAGTTGACACCCGCACGGGCCCCGCGCCTCGTCGGCCGTGAGCCGCTGCCCACCGCCCTGGCCGGTGGGTGGCCGCAGGGCGGCGGGCCCGAGACCTGGCTGCTCAGCGTCTCGGCCTTCACCGCCGCCCTCGACGCCGCCGCACCCGCCAAGATCCTCGACGCCGAGGAGCGGGAGCGCGCCGGGCGGTTCCTTCGCGCCGAGGACCGGGAGCGGTATGCGGCGGCCCATATCGGGCTGCGGCAGCTGCTCGGCGGCTATCTGGGCGTGGACCCGGCCGCCGTGCCGTTCACCCGGGAGGACTGCCCCGGCTGCGGCGGTCCGCACGGCCGCCCCGCAGTGGTCGGCGCCCCGCTCCACTTCAATATGTCGCACGCCGGTGACCTGGTGCTCTTCGCCTTCGCCGGGACTCCGGTCGGGGTCGATGTGGAGAAGCTCCAGCCCGCCTCCGTGGTGAGCCAGGTGGCCCAGAGCCTGCACCCCAGGGAGCGCGCGGAGCTGGAGGCGCTGCCGGAGCAGGAGCGGCCCGCCGCCTTCGGCCGCTGCTGGACGCGCAAGGAGGCGTATCTGAAGGGCATCGGCACCGGGCTGTCCCAGGACCCGGCGAAGGATTACGTCGGCACCGCCCGGGAGCCGGTGCCGGTGGGCCCGTGGGCGCTGATCGACGTACCGGTGGAGGCCGGTTACGCGGCCGCGATGGCGCTGCGCGACCCCGGCCGGGAGGGGTAAGCCCGGCCGGGGACGATGCGTCAGTGGGCGGTCGGTGCGGGCACCGGGGCGGGGGCCTCGGTGTCGGCCCCGGCGCCGGTCCCGGCCGCCGGGCGGCGCAGCAGGTAGACCCCGACGACGGCGACCAGGGAGGCGGCGGAGAGCGCGTAGAGCCCGCCGTTGGTGCTGCCCGTGCTCTCCTCCAGGTAGCCGAAGAGCGTCGGGGCGACGAACCCGCCCAGGTTGCCGAGGGAGTTGATGACGGCGAGCCCGGAGGCCGTGACCTTGAGGTCGAGGCTGGACTGGGCCAGCGGCCAGAAGAGGTTGGCGCCGCACTTGCTGCCGACGGCGGCCAGCGTGATGGCCGCGAGGCCGAACCACGGGGAGCCGAGCGTGGCCAGGAAGGTGCCGATGGCCGACAGCACCAGCACGATCGCGAGGTAGGGCCGCCGGTCCGGCATGCGGTCGGTGTAGCGGCTCATGGTGTACATGGTGACCACGGCGCAGATCCACGGGACGGCCGAGAGCAGCCCGACCTGGAAGGGCGAAAGCCCGCCGATGTCGTCGACCAGGCTCGGCAGCCAGAAGGTGATGGCGTAGCCGGTCAGCGCCATGGCGAAGAAGACGAGCGTGAGCAGCGCGACCTGCGGGTGGAGCACCAGCCGCAGCCGGGACACCTTGGGTTCGCGGCTGCGGGACGCCCGGTCGCGCTCGACCGCCGCGCTCAGGGCGTTCCGCTCCTCGGCGGTGAGCCAGCGGGCGTCGGCGATCTTGGAGACCAGGAAGAACGCGGCGACGAGGCCCACCACGATCGAGATGGCGCCCTCCATGGCGAACATCCAGCGCCACCCGGCGAAGCCGCCGAGGCCGTGCATTTCGAGGAGCGCGCCGCTGATCGGGCCGGTGACGATGTAGGCGGTCGCGGAGCCGCCGAGGAAGATGGCGCTGGCCCGGCCCCGGTAGGAGTTGGGCAGCCAGGTGGTGAAGTAGTACATGACGCCCGGGAAGAACCCCGCCTCCGCGATGCCGAGCAGGAAGCGCAGCACGTAGAACGAGGTGACGCCGTGCATGAAACACATGGCGAGCGTGACCGCACCCCAGCTGATCATGATGCGGGTCAGCCAGACGCGGGCGCCGAAGCGCTCCATGAGCATGTTGCTCGGCACTTCGAAGATCGCGTAGCTGATGAAGAACAGCCCGGCGCCCAGTCCGTAGGCGGCGGCGCCGACTCCGATGTCGGCACTGAGGTCGTCCTGGACGAAGCCGACGTTGGTGCGGTCCATCTGATTGACGACCAGCATCAACACCAGCATCGGCATGACGCGCCGCAAGAACTTGCTCACCGCCCGGTCGACCAGCTCGGGGGCGGGCGGCGCCGCTTCCTGGCCGGGGGGTCCCTGCTGTGCCATGGTGCTCTCCTGGCGATATGTTCATCCCTGTGAACAGTCAACGAGTGGTGCGCAGGACCATACGGTTCTGCATGCACTCGGTCAATGGCTCATGAAGCAACGATTCCGCAGGGCTGACCTGGCCTTCAGGTCTTCCGCCGAGTCGGAAAAGTCAAGAGGGCCTTCGCGGGTGGCGTTCACGAATATGACCAGGTTGGTGTGGCACGGTCAAAGCCGGTGGCGGGGGAGCGGCCTCCGTACGATCATTGACCAATGCCCGATCACGCGTATCTCGCCGAGGGGGCCCGCGCGGCCATCCGGCCCCACCGGCGCGAGGACGGCGCCGAGTTCGTCCGGCTCGCGCGGCGGAGCGCCGACTTCCACCGCCCCTGGCTGACGCTGCCCACGACCGACGAGGCGTACGAGGGCTTCATCGGTCAGCTGGAGCGGGAGGACCGGCTCGGCTTCCTGGTCTGCGTACGGGAGACCGGCGCGCTCGCCGGGTTCATCAACATCAACAACATCGTGCGCGGCGCGTTCCAGTGCGGCGCGATCGGCTACGGCGCCTTCCCGCCCGCCGCCGGGCACGGCTATCTGTCCGAGGGGCTCGGGCTGGTGCTGCGGCAGGCCTTCGGGCCGCTCGGGCTGCACCGGATCGAGGTCAACATCCAGCCCGGCAACGAGGCGTCGACCGCGCTCGTGAAGCGGCACGGCTTCCGGCTGGAGGGCTTTTCGCCCGGCTTCCTCTACATCGAGGGCGCGTGGCGCGACCACGACCGCTGGGCCATGACCAGCGACATGCTGGGGCCGGAGTGAGGCTCACGGCCGACGAACAGGAGGCGCCCCCGGCCTGATCCGGCCGAGGGCGCATCACCAGGGGGTTCTCATGCGCCGGGATTGCGGTCCACGTACTCGAAGATCGAGCCGTCCGGATGGCGGGCGATCAGCATGCGGCCGGTGGGGGCGGGGATCGGCCCCGCGACGATCTGCGCGCCGACCGCCGTCAGATCGGCGATCGCCTCGTCCACGTCCTTCACCGCGATCGTCGCCGCGATCTTGCGGAGGATCTCCATCTCCGACTCCGGGCCGCTCATCAGAAAGAAGCAGCCGACCGCCGCGACCGAGACGCCGCCGCGCTGGAAGCGGGATGCCTCGGCGCCGGTGAGCCGTTCGTAGACGCTGATGGCGGAGTCCAGATCGTCGACGCAGACCCGCAGTGAAGTCCCCATGATGTCCATGCGGGCGAGCCTAGTTGAACCGCATGTCAGACGCGGCACAGGACCTCGCCGTGCAGGACGGCGAACCATCCGTCGGCCCGGCCGCCCCACTCCCGCCAGGCGCTCGCGATGTCCCGTAGCTCGGCCTCGGTGGCGTGCCCGCCCTCCACCGCGCGCCGGGCGTACGAGGACGCCACCGTGCGGTCCGCCCACAGCCCGCTCCACCAGGCCCGCTCCTCGGGGGTGGCGTAGCACCACGTACCGGCGGTCGAGGTGACGGCGGTGGCGGGGAAGCCCGCCTCCAGGGCCCAGGAGCGCAACTGGCGCCCGGCGTCCGGTTCGCCGCCGTTGGCGCGGGCGACCCGGCGGTAGAGATCCAGCCAGGTGTCCAGCCCGGGGACTCGCGGATACCAGGTCATGGCGGCGTAGTCGCTGTCGCGGGCCGCGACGATGCCGCCGGGTTCGCACACCCGCCGCATCTCGCGCAGCGCGCGCACCGGGTCGCCGACGTGCTGCAGCACCTGGTGGGCGTGGACGACGCTGAAGGAGTCGTCGGGGAAGTCCAGGTCGTGGACGTCGGCGACCACGAAGCGGGTGTTCGTCAGCCCGCGCTCATCGGCGGCCGCCCGCGCCTGCTCCAGGATGGACGGCTCCGCGTCGACGCCCACGACCTCGCCCTGGGGTACCAGTTCGGCCAGATCGGCGGTGATGGTGCCGGGGCCGCAGCCGATGTCGAGGATGCGCGTGGTGGGTGTGAGATGGCCGGTCAGATAGGCCGCCGAGTTGGCGGCGGTGCGCCAGGTGTGCGAGCGCAGCACCGACTCATGGTGTCCGTGGGTGTAGACGGCGTCGTCCAGCATGACGGAAACCCTACGCCGCCATCTCGCATCACGAGAAGAGTTGTCTTGCTATGTGGTCAAGCGATGTGCACGGGAAAGGCGGTGGGGAACGGCAACTTCCGTTCCCCACCGCCCCTTTGGCGACGTGGCCATGCGCCTCAGGCGGGCGTCCGATCCAAGTCCCGCATGCTCACCACGCCCACCGGGCGCCCCGCCCGGACCACCGGCAGCCGCCGCACCTCGTGCTGCCGCATCAGCGCGGCCGCCTCGGCGATCTCCTCGTCGGGGCCGATGGTCACCGGGTTCGGGGTGCAGATCAGATGGCAGCTGACCGTCAGCGGATCGACGCCGTCCGCGACCGCGCGCAGCGTGATGTCGCGGTCGGTGAGTACGCCCAGCAGCTCACCGTCGAGCGCCACCAGCACACCGCCGATGTCGTGCGCGCGCATCATCTGCGCCGCTTCCACCAGCGAGGCATCGGGGCGCACCGAGGCGACCTTCGGCGTCATGACGTCTTTCACGTACTGCGGCATATCGTTCGCCTTCTTCAGATCCGGGCACGGGACGGTCGGGCCATACGCTAGCCATGAGGTCTTACGCCTCGGTGCGCAGGCCGAGCGCGGAGACCACCTCCTGCACGGTGTGGAACGTTTCGTCGGCGGGCAGCTCCTCGGCCAGCGCGATCAGCTGGTCCGGTGCGTGCCGCTCGTGCAGTACGCGCAGCACGGCGCTCCGCCCCGCCGGGAACGTCGTACGGCCCAGATGGCGGGCGAACTCGAAGCGGATCGACTCCGCCTGGCCGGTCGCCCCCGGTGTGGGCACCGGCCCGGTCGTCACCTCCGGGTCGTCGTCGGCGGCGGGCTCCGGGTCGTGCCACTCCTCGACCCGGGTCGGATGGCCGGAACGGATCAGACCCTGAAGCTCCTGCTTCATCTCATCGTCCCGGTGCACGCTCACCCGGTTGCTGCCTCGCTGCATGTCGGTCCCCTTCCTACACGGGTCCGTGGTGCTCGTGGGATGGTCATTTCCCCGAGAGTTCACTGCGTTCCGCCGCCCCCGGTATGTCCTCCCTCCCGGCGGTCCGGGTCTTTCGTCCCTCCCGCGTACCCGTCACCACGACATCGACACAGGCCAGACGGCTGGCGTTGCGGAAGATTTCTTTCGCCGGTTCACGGTTTTACGGCCCTCCGGTCCGGGGACTCGACGGGTGGCCGAGCGGCCCGCAGGGAGTGAGGGCGGCGCCGGGCACGGGAGATCAGGGGCTCGTGCCCGGCGCCTCTGCGTGCCCGCGCGGCGGACCTTATTAACGCGGCATGGCGCGGGTACCCGGCGCGCATGACTGACACCTCCGCGAACCCCATGGCGGACAATCCGCTGCTGGCCAGACACGGTGAGGCACTGGACCTGTTCACCGAGCGGGTGCACGCCGTACGGGCCGACCAGTGGGACGCCCCCACGCCCTGCACCGAGTGGACCGTGCGGGACCTGGTGAACCACCTGGCGGTCGAGCAGATGTGGGTGCCGTCGCTGCTGCGCGAGGGCGCGAGCGCGAGTGGCGAGGGCGAGGGCGATGTCCTGTCCGGCGACCAGCTCGGCGAGGATCCCGTCGCCACCTGGGACGCGGCCGCGGCCGTCGCCCGTACGGCCTTCCGCGAGCCGGGCGCGCTGGAGCGCACCGTCGCCCTCTCCTACGGCGCGAGCCCCGCCACCGAGTACTGCGCCCAGATGACCGCCGACGCGACGGTCCACGCCTGGGACCTGGCCCGGGCCATCGGCGCCGATGAGCGGCTGCCCAAGCCGCTCGTCGACTTCTCCGTCCGGGAGGTCGCGCCGTACGCGGCCGAGCTGGAGAAAAGCGGCCTGTTCGCGGCCCCGGTGGAACCCCCACCGGGCGCCGACGCCCAGACGAAGCTGCTGGCCCTGCTGGGCCGCGAGACGTAGCGCCGCGAGACGTAGCGCCGCGAGACGTGGCGCCGCGAGACGTGGCGCCGCGAGACGTGGCGCCACGGCTCAGGGGCCGACTCCCACCGGCACCGGACACTGGATCGGACATGGCTCACCGGTGGTGACCCCCGTGGCGTCCCCGAGGGAGACGAGGAGTAGGCGCAGCAGGTGGGAGAGCTGGTCCTGCTGTTCCGCGGTCATGCCTGCCACGAGCGCGCGTTCGTTCTCGATGTGTCCTTCGACGACCCGGTCGACCAGCTCCAGGCCCTCGGCCGTCAGGGTGATCTTCACCCTGCGCCGGTTGTGGGCGTCCGGCTCGCGCGTGAGCAGCCCCCGGTCCAGGAGCCGGGCGACGCGGTTGGTCATCGCCGCGGCTCCGATCATGCTGGCGGAGGCCAGCTCCTTGGAGCTGAGGGTGTACGGCGCACCGGCTCGCCGCAGTGTCGCGAGGACGTCGAATTCCCAGCTCTCCAGCCCTTCGGAGCGCAGGTAGTCGTCGACCTGCAGACCGGTCAGCCGGGCGGCACGGGACAGGCGCCCGATCACGCCCATCGGGGAGGCGTCGAGGTCCGGCCGGACGTGCTCCCACTGTTGCAGGATCACGTCGACGGCATCGGTCACGCCGGTGGGTTCGGAGGGCTTACCTGCCGTGGTCTCGCTCATGGCCAACTTGTCGTCGGCTGCCTGCCGCTCGTACGTCACGCGTCGGTTGCCCTCCGCTCCTTGATCGACCGAACCTCAACTTTGAGGTCGAATCATTCGACACTAAATCTTCTGAAACTGAGCATACAGCCCGCTGAACGCGGGATGGCGCCCGACCGGTCGACTTCGGCCACGTACAGTTCGACAGCGAATTGTTTGACGTTGATGGCTGGAATCTGCTTACGTGTGAAGCGCATTGACCGGGGCGACGGCGTCCGTTTTGCGCCGTCCACGTTGGCATGCCCGCATCAAGTCCATGCTTGCACCAGACATCCCGAACGTCCCCAACTCCACGAACACTTCAGCCCAGCCTGAGATGGAAGCAAGTTTTAGGAGTCACTTCGTCATGCCTGTGCGCATCCTCTCTCTCGTCGGCAGCCTCAGAGCCGGCTCGTTCAACCGACAGCTCGCCGAAGCCGCGGCCAAGGTGAGCCCTGACGGCGTGACCATTGAGATCGTCGAAGGGCTGGCCGAACTCCCCTACTACGACGAGGACATCGACCTCGGCGGCATCACCCCGCGCCCGGCCGTCGCCATGCGCCGAACCGTCGGCGAGGCGGACGCCCTCATGGTCTTCACCCCGGAGTACAACGGCACGACCTCGGCCGTTCTGAAGAACGCCCTCGACTGGCTCTCCCGCCCGTACGGCGCGAGCGCCCTGTCCGGCAAGCCGACGGTCGTACTGAGCGCGACATACGGCCAGTTCGGCGGCGTATGGGCGCAGGAAGAAGTCACCAAGGCGCTCGGTGTCGCCGGCGCCCAGGTGATCCCCGGCGAGGGAGTCGCCGTGGGCGGAACTCAGGAGCGCTTCGCCGACACTCACCCCGCCGATGACTCCGAGATCGCGATGCAGTTGCGCCGGGCGGTCATCAGCGCCGCCACGTCTGCCGGTCGGCCGGTCGGCCGATTGCAGGAGGCCTGACCGCACCGCTCTCGGAGTTCCGTGGCCTGCGGTGCGTCACGACGGCGTGTACCGGACCGCAGGCCACGGGCCCGCACGGTCCGCACCGGGCCGTGCACCTCGTGAGCATCACCACCACTGCCCCGGAGAGGCACAACCATGACAACCGACACCGGGACGAAAGCGCTCGAAGCGCCGTTCGCCCGTACCGTGGGGACCCTGGCCCCGATCGCGATCATCCTGGCCAGCCAGGCGTACGCCACGATCTCGCTGATCCCCAACTTCGCCTCGGCCTGGCACACCAGCGACGAGGGGGCCGCCTGGGCCACCACGTCCTTCGCCATCGCCTTCGCCTTCGGCTCGCTGCTCGCCGCGCCGCTGAGCCACCGGCTCGGCCGCAGGGGCGCCCTGGTGTGGTCGATCTCCGCGATGGCCGTGATCACGATGCTGGTGCCGTTCACCGAATCGCTGCTGTCCGGCTCGCTGGTCCGAGCGGTGCAGGGCGTCGCGGCAGGCGTCTTCTCACCTGTGGTCTACGCCTACTTCGGCCAGCGGCTGCCCGCCTCCCGGCTCGCCACGGCGATCACCATCATCTCCTGTTCCCTAGGCGGATGCCTGGTCGTCGGACAGGTCGCCGCCCAACTGCTGGAGCCGGTCTTCGGCTGGCAGTCGCTCTTCTGGATCTCCGGCCCGCTGCTGGCGCTGTCGGCCGTGGCGGTGCACAAGGTGATGCTGCCCGACCTCCCCAGCCCCACTGCCGCCAAGGACTCGCCGCAGAAGGCCGAACCGTCGGCCCCCGCGCCTCGCTCCGGTCTGCTGCGCATCGTCCCCTTCCTGGTGGGCGGCGTGATCTCGCTCGGCGGCATCACCTCCGCCTACACCGCGATCCAGCTGTACGGACCCTCGGGCCTGGCCGGTGACCACGACGCCATGCTGGGGCTGCGCGCCAGCGCCCTGCCCGCCCTGGTCCTCTCGGTGGTGCTGGCGCCCGTGCTCGCCCGCATCGTCCCCAAGTGGCGTGCCGCCGGGGCCCTCACGGTCTGCGGTATCGGTCTGGGCACCGCCGCGCTCCTGAACGACAGCGTGGTCGGCATGGGCGCCGCCATGTTCTTCACCATGCTCGCCTCCTCCAGCGCCACTCCGGCCCTGGTGCAGTCGACCGGTGCGGCGGCAGGCGCTGCCGCCGGTACCGCGCTCGCCGTCTTCAGCTTCGTGCTGAACCTGTGCGCCGGGCTGGGCGCGCAAGTACCGGCGATCTTCGGGGAATTCGTCCCCACGGCCCTCTTCCTCGCCGCCGCGTACCTGGTCGCGGCGCTCGTCGTCACCCTGTTCGGGCCGACCGGCGCCCGGCCGCGCCAGGACAAGGTCGCGGCCCGCGGGGTGCCCAGCGAGAAGGCCGAACCCGTCACCCAGCCCAGCTGAGTCACGCCACCGAACTCCGAGGAGATCCGCGATGACCGTCACTCTCCCCACCTCCGGCAGCACCGCCACCTCCGCTCCGCGCTCCCTGTGGGCGGACGAAACCCCGGACCTGGACGCCTACTTCGCCCGGATCGGCTACTCCGGCCCGCGCGAGGCGACCCTGGCGACCCTCACCGAACTGCACCGGCGCCATGTCGAAACCATCTGCTTCGAGTCGATCGACGTGGGGCTCGACATCCCCATACCGACCGGCATCGCGGGCATCCAGGAGAAACTCGTCCACCGTGGGCGAGGAGGCATGTGCCTGGAACACAACCTGCTGTTCGCGGCCGTCCTGGAGGCCTTGGGCTTCACCGTGCACCGGCACCTGGCCCGCGTCCGCCGAGGCAACACCACGGACGTCCGCTTCCGCTCGCACACCATGCTGACCGCGGAGGCCGAGGGGCGCACCTACCTCGTGGACGTCGGCTTCGGGGACGCGGGGCCGCTCCACCCCGTCCCCTTCGAGCACGAGGGCCGGTCCACCGTCGGCGACTGGACGTGGCAGGTGGTCAGGGAGGGCGAGGAGACCTGGGTGTTCCGCACGCTCAACGGGGACAGCTGGTTCGACGTCTACGCCTTCGGGCTGGAGACCCAGGCCCCGAGCGACTTCGTGGCGTCCTTCCACTACACCGCGACCCACCCCAAGTCCGTCTTCACCGGCCACATCGTGGCCCAGCGCGGTGACGACAAGTTCCGCCACGTCCTCCGCGACCGCGTGCTGCGGACGCAGCATCCGGACGGCTCCATCGACGAAGCCCATCTCACCGCGGACCAGGCGGTGGAGGAGCTGCGCGAGGGCTTCCGGGTCACCCTCTCCGACGAGGAAGCCGCCGCCGTACGGGCCTTCCTCGGGTGGATTCCCGAGTGACCTGAGCGCCTTTGAGCGGTCGAGGTCTGGTCGAGGCCGGGACGGTCCGTCCGTCCCGGCCTCGACAGGCCGGGTCAGAGGCGGGCCGGTGGGCGGGTCCAGTGGCGGTGGGCGGCCAGGGCTTCGGCGAAGGCCCGGGTGAACTCCTCGCTCGCCGCGCCCGTCGTCGTATCGGTGACCACACCCCGGTCCGCGCAGACGTGCCCGTGCCCGGCGGACAGGTGAAGGCCGTCGGGACTGAGGGCGGCGAGGAGGCCGACACCTGAGCCCAGCGCGCCGATGGGCTTGCCGTGGCGGTAGGCGTCGCGGACGAAGCGCATGGCGGCCTCGTCGGAGGCCAGGTCCGGGGTGCCGGGGGGCCCGCCGGGCAGCAGGACGGCGTCGTAGAGCACGGAGGCGACGGTCGGCAGGGCGCGGTCGACCGCGCAGCCGTTGCCGTCGCTGCCGCGCACCTTGCCGTCGTGGGCCGCGAGCGCTTCGACGACGGCGCCCTCGGCGGTCAGCGCCTCCCGGGCCTGGGTGAGTTGTGCGACGTCCACGCCATCCGTGACCAGCACCGCGACGGTGCGGGTGCGGATGGAGTGGTCGCCGCCCAGGTTGTCCAGGCTGAGGGCGGGGGAGGCGACGGGCTTGTGGTTGTCGGGGCCGGGGGCCGGGTTGGCGATGCCGATGCCTTCGGCGACCGACGTGGCCAGGCCGTAGTCGACGTGGGCCAGTTCCTCGACCGTACGCTCGCGCACCCGCACCGCGCCCACCTTGCCCAGTTCGAAGCGGAAGGCGGCGACGATGTGCTCGCGCTCCCAGTCGCTCATGCTGTTCCAGAACATGGCGGCCTGGCTGTAGAAGTCCTTGAAGCTGGGGCTGCGCTTGCGGATCTTGTCGCCGTCGACGCGCTCCGCGTAGTGCGAGTACGCGTAGCCGTCCGCTCCGGCGATGGCCGGGCAGCCGCCGCCGAGCGAGTTGGGGGAGTAGTTGGTGCCCCGGTGGATCTCGCTCTGGTGGTAGCCGTCGCGGTGGTTGGTGCGAACGGGCGCGACCGGCTGGTTGACCGGGATATGGGCGAAGTTGGGGCCGCCGAGCCGGATCAGCTGGGTGTCCAGGTACGAGAAGTTGCGGGCCTGGAGCAGCGGGTCGTTGGTGAAGTCGATGCCGGGCACGACGTTGGCGGTGTGGAAGGCGACCTGTTCGGTCTCGGCGAAGAAGTTGTGCGGGTTGCGGTCCAGGACCATGCGGCCGATGGGCCGGACGGGCACCTGCTCCTCCGGGATGAGCTTCGTGGCGTCGAGCAGGTCGAAGTCGAAGTTGAACTCGTCCTCCTCCGGCACCAGTTGGACGCCAAGCTCCCACTCCGGGTACTCGCCCGCCTCGATCGCGTCCCACAGATCGCGCCGGTTGAAGTCCGGGTCCCGGCCCATGCACTCCTGGGCCTCGTCCCACACCAGTGAGTGCACGCCGAGCTTGGGCTTCCAGTGGAACTTCACGAACGTGCCCTTGCCGTGCGCGTCCACGAAGCGGAACGTGTGCACGCCGAAGCCCTGCATCATCCGGTAGCTGCGCGGGATCGCCCGGTCCGACATCATCCACATCATCATGTGCATGGTCTCGGGCTGCAGGGAGACGAAGTCCCACAGGGTGTCGTGCGCGGAGGCGCCGGTGGGGATGTCGTTCTGCGGTTCGGGTTTCACCGCGTGCACGAAGTCGGGGAACTTGATGCCGTCCTGGATGAAGAAGACCGGCATGTTGTTGCCGACCAGGTCGTAGTTCCCCTCCGAGGTGTAGAACTTCGTGGCGAAGCCGCGCACGTCGCGCACGGTGTCGGCCGAGCCGCGCGGCCCCTGCACGGTGGAGAACCGTACGAAGACGGGGGTGCGCACGGACGGGTCCTGGAGGAAGGCGGCCTTGGTGAACTCCGCGCAGGACTCGTACGGCTCGAAGTACCCGTACGCGCCCGCGCCGCGCGCGTGCACCACCCGCTCCGGGATCCGCTCATGGTCGAAGTGCGTGAGCTTCTCGCGGAAGTGGAAGTCCTCCATCAGCGTGGGGCCGCGCTCGCCCCCCGCGAGGGAGTCGTCGGTGTGGTCGACCGCCACCCCCTGGTCGGTGGTCAGCGGCCCTTCGACGGGGTCGGCGGCCAGGTGCGCTTCGCGCTGCCGCTCTTTGCGGTCCGGCTGCTGGGTCATCACGCGGCTCCCTTGTGTTTCGAGCCCGACGCCTTCGCGAACTCCTCCAGGAACGCCTCGTCGAACGCCTTGAGGTCGTCCGGCTTACGGCTGGTGATCAGGGCATTCGGCCCGCCCTCGCAGATCTTGACCTGCTCGTCCACCCAGACACCGCCCGCGTTGGTGATGTCGGTGCGCACGCTGGGGAACGAGGTGAGGGTGCGGCCGCGCACGACAACGGCCTCGACCAGCGTCCAGGGGGCGTGGCAGATGGCGGCGACCGGCTTGCCCGCCTCGAAGAAACCCTTGACGAAGGCGACCGCCCGCTTGTCCAGGCGCAGCAGATCGGGATTGGCGACGCCGCCGGGCAGCACCAGCCCGTCGTACTCGTCCACGCGCGCGTCCTTCACTGTCTGGTCGACCTCGAAGGTGTCGGCCTTGTCGAGGTGGTGGAACGCCTGGACGCGTCCGGACGCGGTGGACACCAGCCGCGGCGTGCCGCCGGCGTCGCGGACCGCCTGCCACGGATCGGTGAGTTCGACCTGCTCAACGCCCTCGGGGGCGACGAGAAAGGCGACCATCATGGTGTTCACGTCCTTCCGGTGTCCGTAGTACGTACGTCATGCGTCGTCGGTCTTCTTGTCCCGGTGCGACGACCGGTGGGGCAGGAACTCCTGGACCTTCGCCTTCAGGCCCTGGCGGACCATGCCGGTGCGGTCCGGGTCGCCCTTGACCATCGATTCGAGCGTGGACTCCATCTGCTCCCAGGTCGCGTGCGGCGGGATCGGCGGTACGGCCGGGTCGGTCAGGAACTCGACGCACACCGGGCCGTCCGCGGCCAGTGCCTCGCGCCAGGCGGGTTCGACCTGTTCGGGCTTCTCGACGCGGATGCCCCTCAGGCCGAGGGATTCGGCGAACCGCGCCGAGGACACGTCCGGGATCTCCTGCGAGGGCAGGAACTGGGGCGCGCCGCCCATCGCCCGCATCTCCCAGGTCACCTGGTTGAGGTCCTGGTTGTTCCAGACGGCGACGATCAGCCGTGGGTCGTCCCATGTGTGGCGGTACTTGGCCGCGGTGATCAGCTCCGCCATGCCGTTCATCTGCATCGCGCCGTCCCCGACGAGCGCCACCACGGGCCGGTCCGGCTGGGCGAACTTGGCGCCGATCGCGTACGGCACGCCGCTGCCCATGGTGGCCAGGGTGCCGGACAGGGAGCCGCGCATCCGGCCGCGCATCCGGATGTGGCGGGCGTACCAGTTGGCGACGGAGCCGGAGTCGCAGGTGAGGATGGTGTCGTCGGGGAGCAGCGGGTTGAGGCAGTGGGCCACGTACTCGGGGTTGATGGGGTCGGCGGACACCTCGGCGCGGCGCTCCATCACCTCGTCCCAGCGCTGGACGCCCTTGATGATCTGGTCCTGCCAGTCGCGGGACTCCTTGCGGCGCAGCATGGGCAGCAGCCGCAGCAGCGTCTCGCGCGCGTCCCCCACGAGGTTGACCTCGTACGGGTAGCGCATCCCGATCATGTGCGGATCGAGGTCCACCTGCACCCCGCGGACCTTGCCGAACTCCGGCAGGAACTGGGTGTACGGGAAGCTGGAGCCGATCGTCAGCAGGGTGTCGCAGTCGCGCATCAGCTCGTACGAGGGGCGGGTGCCCAGCAGCCCGATGGGCCCGGTGACATACGGCAGGTCGTCGCTGAGCACATCCAGCCCGAGGAGCGCCTTGGCGATGCCCGCGCCGAGCGTGTCGGCCACCTGCCGCACCTCGCCGCGTGCCCCGGAGGCGCCCTGGCCGACCAGGATGGCGACCCGCTCGCCCGCGTTGAGCACCTCGGCGGCGCGCTCCAGCGCGCTGCTGGAGGGCACCGCGGACCAGCCGCTGCGGTCCAGGCTGGAGGGCACCATTTTGAACTCGTGGGTGGGCGGGGTGTATTCGAGGTCCTGGACGTCCGCCGGGATGATCACGGCGGTGGGGGCGCGCCGGGCGTAGGCGGTGCGGATGGCCCGGTCCAGGACGTTCGGCAGCTGCTCGGGGACGGTCACGGTCTCCAGGAAGTCGGAGGCGACGTCCTTGTAGAGGCTGTGCAGGTCGACTTCCTGCTGGTACGAGCCGCCCATCGCGCTGCGGTGGGTCTGGCCGACGAGCGCCACCACCGGGACGTGGTCCAGCTTGGCGTCGTACAGTCCGTTCAGCAGGTGGATGGCGCCCGGCCCGGAGGTCGCCGCGCAGACGCCGAGCCGTCCGCTGAACTTGGCGTAGCCGACCGCCTGGAACGCGGCCATCTCCTCGTGCCGGGCCTGGATGAACCGTGGTTCGTTCTCCGCCCGCCCCCAGGCGGCGAGCAGTCCGTTGATGCCGTCGCCGGGGTAGCCGTAGACATGCTCGACGCCCCACTCGCGCAGCCGGGCGAGGACATAGTCGGCGACTGTGGTGGTCATGTCGGTCACTCACTCCTCATGGGGGTGCTCGGAATCGCTGACTCGACGGGGTCAGGGCGGGGCTCAACCGGCCAGCTGCGGCAGCACCTTGGTGCGGTAGAAGTCGAAGAAGCCGCGCTGGTCGGGCCCGATCTGGTTGACGTAGACGGTGTCGAACCCGGCCTCGGCGTACGCGGACAGCGCGCCGATGTGGGCGTCCACGTCGTCGCCGCAGGTCACCTTGCGCGCCGTCCGCTCGGGCGTGACGAGTTCGGCGGCCTGCTCGAAGTGGGCCGGGGTGGGCAGCGTCGTCAGCAGCTGGCCGGGCAGCGACTCGACGGCCCACAGCCGGTGCGCGGTGCGCAGCGCCTCCTCCGCGTCCGGGCCCCAGCACACCTTCAGACCGCCGCGTACGGGCTTGTGGTTGCCGCTGGCGCCGCTGCCGCGCCGGAACCGCTCCACCAGCTCCGCGTCGGGGGACATGGTGATGAAGCCGTCGCCGACCCGCCCGGCCAGCGCGCTGGCGGCCTCCCCGGACGCGGCGATGTCGATGGGCACCGGCTCGTCGGGGACCGTGAACAGCCGGGCGTTCTCCACGGTGTAGTGCTTGCCGTGGTGATTGACCCGGCGCCCCTCGAACAGCTGGCGCATCACCATCACGGCCTCTTCCAGCATCTCCAGCCGGATCGGGGCCGGGGGCCAGCGGTCGCCCAGCACATGTTCGTTGAGGGCCTCACCGCTGCCCACGCCCAGCCGGAACCGGCCCTCCAGCAGGACCGCGCTGGTCGCCGCCGCCTGGGCGACGACGGCGGGGTGGACGCGGAAGGTGGGGCAGGTGACGGCGGTCTGCACGGGCAGCGAGGTGGCCTGGGCCAGCGCGCCGATCACCGACCAGACGAACGAGGCCTGGCCCTGCGCCTCGTTCCAGGGGTGGTAGTGGTCGGATATCCACAGCGAGGTGAACCCCGCCTGTTCCGCCATCCGCGCCTGCTCGATCAGCTCGGCGGGACCGTGTTCCTCGGCGGCCAGGAAATAGCCGTACTCGGTCATCGGACCCTCCTTGAGCGCGGATGCGTGGCACGAGTAACCGGCGCGCAGGGAAGAAAACACGGGAGGGAATCTTGTTCGGCGAGCAGCGTGTGCCCTTTTTGTCAGATTTACTCCCGCGGTGACACACCATAGCCCACATGAGGGACGGCCGCAGGGTGGACCTCAGGCCTCCCGGACCCGGGGGCGGCTGAGGGCCAGGGCGATATGGCGGGAGACCCGGTCCGCCGCCCCCGCCTCCGCCATCTCGAAGGCGCTCCGCCCGCCCGTACGGAACAGCGTGAGCGCGCCGAGCACCGGGGACGTGGGGGAGACCCGCAGCGGGATGCAGAGCAGCGAGGTGACCTCCTCCCGGACGAGCACGGGCGCGCCCGTGGCGTCCCGGCCGAAGGCGTTCGCGTCGGGCGGGCTCACCCGCAGGGCCGACACCCCGTCGTCCAGCGCGTCGACCACCAGCGGGCAGTCGGCCGGATCCTGCGCGGCCAGCGACGCCGTACGGTCCCCGGCCGCCTCCGGCGGGCCGAGGGCCACCATCCGGTGCGGCGCTTCGCCGCCGTCCGGGGCCAGGTCGGCGATCACCCAGTCCGCGAACCGGCCGTGCAGCAGCTCCGCCGCCCGCCCGAGCACATCCTCCGGGCCGCCGCCCGCGAGGGTGACCCGCAGCAGCGCCGTCGCCATGTCGTCGACCAGGTCCAGCAGCGCGGCGTGGCGCGTCACCTCGGCCAGATCCGGCTGCGCGGCCAGCCCGTCGGCGGCGTCCTTCGCGGCGTCCTTGCTGTTGGCGGGCGTCCCGGGGCTCCCGTTGTTCCCGGTCTCCCCGCTCGCGCCGTCGCTCCCGGCGGCCCTCGGCACCGGGAGGGTGGCCGAGGAGACGGCCGCCGGGACGCCCCGGTCCGGCTGGAACGCGGCCAGCACCGCGGGCTGCGGCTCGCCCGGCGGGCGCAGCGCCGCCAGCGTCACCCGCACCGAGCCGTCCGCCCCCGGCTGCGACAGACGCACCGTCAGACTGCGCCCGCCCTCCCCGCGCGCCACGGCCGCGACCTGCGAACGCAGCGCCGCCTGGCCGTCGCGGCGCAGCGACGAGGTCAGGGGACGGCCGGTGGCGTACCCGGCGCGGGTGTTGAACAGCTGGGTCGCGGCGAAGTTCATACGCCGTACGACGGACTCCCGGTCCAGCAGAACGACGGGGATCGGCAGGCGCTGGAACAGGGCGCGCAGCAGCTGCTGTTCATGCGGGTCGCCCCGGCCTCCCGGCGGGACCCGGCTGGCCGCGGCCAGCTCCTCGTAGCGCGGCCACAGCACGTCAACGACGTGCTGAAGCTCGAAAAGAGCGGCGTCCAGCAAGGACAGCCGCTCCTGCGAGGGCAGCGCCCTCGCCGTCCGCAATTCATCCACACGTCTGCGGAAATCCGTGAGTTCCGCACCAAAATCCTGCGCCCGGGGCATGCGCACACGGTAGCCGGACCGGCGGCGGAGCACCGGCCGGGTGTTGTTTTCCGCGCAAGGCAGCGGGAAGCCGAACGAAACAGGACCTCCACTGTCCTACCGATGGAAAGGACCGGAATCGGCGATGCCGGAACGCTCGTACAGCCGTCCGCAGTGTCAGACCGACGCCCCCTCGCTCGGCCGGGGCCTCGCGGAGCTGGCGGAACAGGCCGCCTCGTGCACCCCGGCCAGCTGCGGGGCCACCGCCACCGCGCTCCTTCCCCAGGACGCGCCCGGCGGCGTGGAGGACGACCGGACGACCGCCGCCACCCACCCCGATCTGTCGGCGCTGGTGTCGGTGCAGATGCTGTCGGGCGAGGGCCCGATCCTGGCCGCCCTGGACACCGGCCGCCCGGCGGGCGCCGACGATCTGCTGCACGATCCGCGCTGGCCCAGCTTCCGGGCCCGGGCGCTGGACGCGGGGGTGCGGTCCAGCGCGACGCTGCCGTTCGCATGCGACGGGCTGTCGGTGACGATCTCCGTCTACGGGCTGCGCCCCGGCCCCCTGGAGAAGGCGGCCCAGGGCGCCACCGAGCTGCTCGGCGACCTCACCACCGGGAGCCTGGCCAAGGACCGCCTCTACCAGGCCGCCCTCGTCCAAGTGGACCAGCTGGACGCGGCGCTGCGGTCGCGCCCGGTGGTGGACCAGGCGTGCGGGATCGTGATGTACGTACTGGGCTGCGACGCCGACCGCGCGTTCGACCTGCTGCGCCGGACCTCGCAGCGGACGAACCGGAAGCTGGTGGAGCTGGCCGAGACGGTCGTACGGACCCGTGGCCGAGGCCTGGAGCGCCAGCTGATCGCCCTGAACCAGGGCTGAGGCTCCGGTCGGCTGATCATCTCGGGGTGTCGTCCCCCGCCGCAGCCACCGCGGATCTGCGAAGGTGGACAGCGTCGGCACACAGGTGCACGCGCGTGCACGCGCGTGCCCACACGAAAGGTGTGGACGAATGCGACGGCAGTGGACCGCACCGGCCCCGGCCGACCGGGACGACGGCGGCCTGCCGGTCCTCCCGGAGCTGGCCGCGTGCTTCGCGGCGGCCGCGGACCGGGCCGTGCCGGAGCCGGTCGGCGGCTCCGCCGACCTGCGCACGGCCGCCTGCGGCTACTGGGCGCGGCGCGGGCTGTGGACCGACCCGGCGCATGTGGTGGCCGCCCCCGGCGCCGAGCCGCTGCTGCTCGCGCTGCTCGCCTCGGCCCCCGGCGGCGACGTCCTGCTGCCCCGCCCCTGCGCCGCCTGGTACGAGCCGCTGGTGCGGCTGCTGGACCGGCGCGGCCACCACGCCCCGGTCCCGGCCGAGTGCGGCGGGCTGCCCGATCCGTTCGCGCTGCTGGAGACCGTCCGCCGGGTCCGGGCCGAGGGAGGTGTGCCGAGCGTCCTGCTGCTGTCCGTCGCCGACGACCCGACCGGCACCGTGGCCCCGCCCGAGCTGCTGCACGAGGTGTGCGAGGCGGCGGCGGCCGAGGGGCTGCTGATCGTGAGCGACGAGACCTGGCGGGACACCGTGCACCATCCGCACGGCACGGTGCTGCTCAGCCCGGCCGAGATGGCATCTGAGGACGTGGTCGTGCTCACCGACCTCGCGGGCGCCTTCACCCCGGTCGGCTGGCCCGCCGCGGTGGCCCGGTTCCCGGCCACCGAGCGCGGGGACGAGCTGCGCGCCCGGGTGCTGTCCACGCTCACCGCCGTACGGGCCGGGCTGCCCGCGCCCGTCTCCGCGGCCGCCGCGTACGCGCTCACCGAGCCCGAGCCGGTCCGTACCCGGATGGCCGCCGCGGCCCGCGCGCACGGGGCGGTGGCGGCCGCGGCGTACCGGGCGCTGACCGCCGTCGGCGCGCTGTGCCGCCCGCCGCAGGCCGGGCGTCAGCTGTACGCGGACCTCGACGAGCTGCGCGGGGTGCTGGCCGCCCGCTCGCTCACCGACTCGGTGGAGGTGGAGCGCGAGCTGGCCCGGCGGCTCGGCCCGGCGGTGGCCGGTGGTCACCGGTTCGGCGACCCGCCGCACACCCTGCGGATCCGGCTGTCGACGCTGCCGCTGCTCGGGGCCGCAGGCGAGCTGCGGCTCGCCGCGCTGGCCGCCCCGGACCCGCTGGAACTTCCCTCCGTGGCAGAGGAGTTGACCGCCTTCGAAGCGGCCTTCCGGGACCTCGTCCGGGCCGGGGCGCCGTGAGAGGCCGACCGCGAAGGGAGCGCATCCCATGACCGACCAGGCCGGACCCACCGAAGCGGGCGAGGGCCACGGCACGTCCCGGCTGCCGCTCCCGGCCCGCGCGTCCCGTACGGCCCCCGTCGCGGCCCCGCCGCTGCCCGCCCCGCGCCCGCTCGGCGAGGTCCGCACCTGGCCGAGGTCGTTCGTCCACCGGCTCACCTCCCCGCTGCCCGGGGTGCGCGCGCTCGCCCGGCTGGCCCGCGAGGGGCGGCTGCGGCCGCCGATGGAGACGCTGCGCCAGATCCCGGAGCTGCCCTTCGCACCGGGCCCACTGCCCGCGACCGGACCCGCGCAGACGGCGCTGACCTGGGCGGGGCACGCGAGTTGGGTGCTGCGGATCGGCGGGCTGACCGTGCTCACCGACCCGGTCTGGGCGCGCCGGATCCTCGGCACCCCGGCCCGGGTCACCCCGCCCGGGGTGCGCTGGGAGGATCTGCCGCCCGTCGACGCGGTCGTCATCAGCCACAACCACTACGACCACCTCGACGCGCCCACCCTCAAGCGGCTGCCCCGGGCCACGCCGCTGTTCGTCCCGGCCGGTCTCGCCGGGTGGTTCCGGGCCCGCCGGTTCACCCGGGTGACCGAGCTGGACTGGTGGGAGGCGGCCGAACTGCCGGGCGCGGGCGGCCCGGTCCGCTTCGACTTCGTCCCCGCGCACCACTGGAGCAAGCGCACCCTGACCGACACCTGCCGCTCGCTGTGGGGCGGATGGGTCGTCACCGCGCCGGACGGGCAGCGGGTGTACTTCGCGGGCGACACCGGCTACGGCCACTGGTTCCGGGAGATCGGCCACCGCTACCCGGGCATCGACCTGGCACTGCTGCCGATCGGCGCGTACGACCCGCGCTGGATGCTGCGGGCGGTGCACACCGATCCCGATGAGGCCGTACGGGCGTATCTGGACCTCGGGGCGCGGACGCTCGTGCCCATGCACTGGTCGACGTTCCTGCTCTCCGCCGAACCGCCGCTGGAGCCCCTGCACCGGGTCCGCGCCGCCTTCGAGGCGACCGGCCGCCCCCGCGAGGAGCTGTGGGACCTGCCGGTCGGCGGCTCCCGGGTGCTGGAGTAGGGCGTACGTAACTAGGCGGGGCATAAGTGGCGAGTGGTGAAAGTCGCTCATAACTTCCTGTTCATGCGCACATTCAAGCTTCGCCACCTCGCGGTCGCCACGGCCGCCCTCGCCATCGGAATGACCCAGCTGCCGGGCGCCCACGCCGCTCCGGCCCCCACCGTGCACACCGTGAAGCCGGGTCAGTCGATCCAGGCCGCGGTGAAGGCGGCCCGGCCCGGCGACACCGTCCAGCTGCGGGCCGGTGTCTACCGGGAGAACGTCCAGATCACCAAGAGCCTGACCCTGCGCGGCGTGGGCCGGACGACCGTCCTCACCGCGCCCGACAAGGCGTCGGCCAACGCCTGCGGCAAGGCCGGACACGGCATCTGCGTCACCGGTACGGCCCAGCGCCGGGTCAAGAATGTCCGGATCCGCTCGCTGACCGTCACCGGCTTCCCCAAGAACGGCATCTGGGGCTCGCAGACCGTCCGGATGGACGTACGCAACGCCCTCGCCGAGAAGAACGGACAGCAGGGCATCGGCCAGCAGCTGTCCACCCGCGGGTCCTTCCTCCGCAACATCTCCCGCAACAACAAGGAATCGGGCATCTTCCTCGCGAACACCGTCGACGCCGAGGGCGGCGCCACCGACGCCAAGGGCACCCGGGTCGCCGAGAACCGGCTGACCGGCAACCGCATCGGCGTCGTGGTGCGCAGGCTGCGGAACCTGACCGTCGAGCAGAACACCGTCACCGGCAACTGCGGCGGCGTGTTCGTCGTGGGGGATGAGTCCAAACCGCGCGCCGGGGACCTGACGGTGGCCCACAACGCCGTCCAGGCGAACAACGCCTACTGCGCGCCCAACGCCCGGCTGCCGTTCATCCAGGGCGCGGGCATCGTGCTCACCGGCACCGACACCACCCGGGTGACCGGCAACCAGGTGCACAACAATGTCGGCACCTCGCCCATGTCCGGCGGCATCGTGCTGTTCAAGAGCGTCGTCGGCGTCGCCAACAGCAAGAACACCATCAGCCGCAACGTGATGACCGGCAACAAGCCCGCCGACGTGGCCGACCGGGACAAGGGCCCCGGCAACACCTTCACCGGCAACGTCTGCACGCTGTCGGTGCCCACCGGCCGGTGCTGAGATGACCACCACCGCCACCCCGGCTCCCGACAGCACGGCCGCGCCCGAGGCGGCCATGCGGCTGCGGGAGATCGCCTTCGGCGCCGCCCGGGCCGCCGCCGTACGCGCCGCCGCAAGGCTGCGCGTCGCCGACGCGCTGGGGGAGGAGCCCACCTCCATCGGCGAACTCGCCGCCACGGTGGACGCCGAACCCGACCCGCTGTGCCGTCTGCTGCGCGCCCTGGCCTGCTGCGGGATCTTCGCCGAGACCGACGACGGCCGCTTCGTCCACACGGAGATGTCCCGGCTGCTGCGCGAGGACGCCCCGCGCAGCCTGCGGTACATCTCCCTGTGGTGCACCGAGCCGTGGACCTGGGAGGCCTGGCCGCGGCTCGACCGGGCGGTGCGCTCCGGCGGCATCGTCTTCAACGACCTCTACGGCAAGGACTTCTTCGCCTATCTCCACGAGGACGCGCCCGAGTCGGCCGCGATCTTCGACCGGGCGATGACCACCTCCAGCAGGCAGTCCGCGGCCGATGTCGCGGCCTTCGTCGACCTCGACGGCATCAAGGAGGTCGCCGACATCGGCGGCGGCCAGGGCCATGTGCTGGCCAGCCTCCTGGAGAAGCGCCCCGATCTGCGCGGCACCCTGCTGGACCTGCCGCAGGTGGTGGCGGGCGCCGACCCCCGGCTGCGGGACGGCGGGGCGCTGGCCGACCGGGCCACGCTGGTGCCGGGCGACTGCCGCCGGGAGATCCCCGTCCAGGCCGATCTCTACATCATCAAGAACATCCTCGAATGGAACGACGAGAACACCCGCCGCACCCTCGCGAATGTGGTCGCGGCCGCGCGGCCGGGCGCCCGGGTCCTCGTCATCGAGAACCTCATCGACAACAGTCGCTCCTCGTTCACCACGGCCATGGACCTGTTCCTGCTGCTCAACGTGGGCGGCCGCAAGCACACCACGGACAGCCTGGTGGCACGGATGACCGAGGCCGGGCTGAACGTCACCGAGAGCCGTCCCGTCAACTCGTATCTCCACGCCATCGACAGCACGGTGCCCGGCTAGCCGCCGGTGCCCGGAGCGCGACGAAGGTGCCCGCACCCGCGGGCACCTTCGTTGTTGTGACGGTCTGTGGGGGCCTCAGGCCCAGCGGAACGAGGTGAGGTGGGCGAACGCCACCACGTTCGCCGTGTAGTCCTTCGCGGTGTGGTCGTACGCACCGCCACAGGTGATCACGCGCAGCTGGGCGTCGTTGGTGTCCCCGTACACCTGCCGGTCGGGGAAGTCTTTCTTCTTGTACGTCCGCACCTTGTCGACGACGAACGTGGCGAGGATGCCGTCGTCGCGGGCCACGGTCACCTTGCTGCCCGCTTTCAGGGTGTTGAGCATGGAGAACACCGCGGGGCCGGTCTTGGTGTCCACGTGCCCGGCCACGATGGCGTTGCCGCGCTCACCGGGGGAGGGGCCGGCCTTGTACCAGCCGACGAGGTTGTTGTCGGTGTCGGGCGGCGGGATCAGCGTGCCCTGGCGGTTGAGCGACAGCGCCGTGAACGGGGCGCCCACCCCGATCGAGGGGATGTCCAGCCGGTTCGGGGCCGACCGGGGCAGCGCGGGCCCGGGCCGGGAGGCGGGCTTGGCCGCCGGTGACGGCACGTCGGGCCGGTCCGCCGGGGGTACCTCCGCCGTCTCCGGCTGCGTATCCGTGTCGGAGGCGGTGGCCGCGGGCGTGGCCGGTGCCACCGGGGAGGACTGGGAGGACGCGTCGACCGAGTTGTAGATCAGGAAGACACCGATGAGCGCCGCCGCCGCGGCCCATCGGAGCGTGCGGGTGTTGCTGTCGCGGGTGTTGCTGTCAGTACCGCCCTGCTTGCCCTGTTTGCCCATGCGGGTGTTCGCCTTTCTCACAGCGCCCGTCCGTGGCGCTGCCGTGGCACCTCCGCCGAAGCGAGCGGTGGTGCCACGGCAGCACGGGGTGAATCAGAAGCGTCAGGCTCAGATCGCGGTGCCGGACGGCTTGCGGCGACGCAGGGCGTAGGCGCCGGCGCCGAGCCCACCGAGGAGCAGAACCGAACCGGCGGCCATGCCGCTGCCCGTGGTGGCCATGCCGCCACCACCGGTGTGGACGCCACCCTTCGGCTTCTCGTGGCTCTTCCAGGACCCGCCGTCCCAGTCGCCCTTCTTGTCCGACCAGTCCTCGTGGTGGCGGGGGTCCTCGTCCTTGCCCTTGGACGGGTCGCTGCTGGACCAGTCGTCCTCGTGGTGGCGGGGGTCCTCGTCCTTACCCTTGGACGGGTCGCTGCCGGACCAGTCGTCCTCGTGGTGGCGGGGGTCCTCGTCCTTGCCCTTCGGCTCTTCCTTCCCGTGCTCTTCCTTCGGGTCCTTGTCCTTGTCCTTCCAGGAGCTGCCGCTCTGACCGTAGCCGTCCTCGGAGGACTCCTGGCTGCTCGAGTACCCGCCGTGACCGCCCGGGTCCGAGACGTCGGCAGCGAACGCGGCGGCGGGGGCGCCCAGGGTCAGGGTGGCGGCGATCGCCGCCCCGGCGAAGAGTGCGCGAGTAGATCGCATGAGTCATTCCTTCCGGCACCAGCGCGATTACTGACTATTTGCCAGACAAAGGGATCGCGTCGGCGTCTTAACCACCGTCAGCGAAGAGTGGCCCCGCTGCCACCTGACGCGGCCAGCAAATCGGACGGATGTAAGCCCTCCGGGTGGAGTTCCGACCCTGGATCACTCTTATGCCGCGCGAACGGGCTGATGGTCATTCACCTGATTGTCCGACAGGCTTTTCGGGACGTCAGGATGGATTCTCCTGTAACGCCGGAACCGGCTTCCGCGTATGCGGCAGCCGGTTCGAATGCAGCTTGTCAGATTGAAATCGGGCCGGGCGCTCGCCCGGCCCGGTCCCTCAGCGCTCCCAGCGGTAGAACTCGTTCGCCATGGCGTCCTTCGGCTCGCGCCAGGTCGCCGGGTCGTAGGCCTGTACGTACGCCGAGAGGCGTTCGCTGATGGCGCGGAACTCCGGATGGCCGGCCACTCGCGCGACCTCGGGTCCCGGCGGTCGGTCGGCCTCGATCAGATGCAGATACACATCGCCGAACTGGAACAGACTCCGCCCGCGCACACCGATCAGATGCGGCAGTTCCCCATGGCGGTCCGACTCGTCGAAGACGGCGGCTATGTCCTTCGCCGCATTCTCCTTCATCCGGGCCACGATCAGTTCACGGTGCATTTCCCTCATGCCCCCACCCGCGCGCGGGCGCGCTGCTCGATCTTCTCCCGGATCAGCTCCATCTGGATTTTCGAGTTTCGGTTGATGTGCTCGGTCATTCCGGCGTCGTCGACCGGCGCTTCCGGCTTCATCTCGAAGTCCTGGGTCCAGCGCATCCGGGTGCCCTCGGGCTCCTCGTCGTACTCCCACCGGATGTTCATGAAGGCGAACGGACCGGTCTCCACCCGGCGCGCCCAGACGGTCCGTACGTCGCGGGCCGTCTCGCGCTCGGAGACCCAGCTCCAGACCTTGCCGTTCTCGTCGGGGTGCATGGTCAGCCGGAAGGTGGTGGTGTCGCCGTTCCGCTGGAGCACCTCGAGCGACGCGTACTCGCTGAACAGGTTCGGCCAGTTCTCCAGGTCGTTCGTCATGTCCCAGACCAGGTCCATGGGGGCCTTGATCAGGATCTCGTTGTCGGTGTGGCCGGTCATCTCAGGCTCCCGTGGTGAGTGAGGTGTTGATGGCGTCGAGGAAGTCGCCGGGGGTCTTGGAGCTCTCGGCGCCGGGCTCGATCGGGGTGCCGTAGTTGTTCTCCAGCTCGCCGACGATCGCGAGCAGACCGAGCGAGTCCAGCCCGTACTCCTCGAACGTGGAGTCCGGCCGGGTGCGCATCAGCTCCGGGTCGACGGTCAGTCCGGCGCAGCGCTTCATGAGCGAGGCCAGGTCCCCGTAGGACAGTTGACTGGACATCAGATATCTCCTTCCGGGCCGCGGAGCACAAGCGCCGCGTTGCAACCCATGAGCCCCCGGCTCAGCACCAGCGCGGTCCGCGGCCGGGCGGCGCGGGAACTGCCGGTGACCAGGTCGAGGTCATGGCATACGTCGGTGACGTACGGGGTGGGCGGCACGACGCGGTGTTCCATGGCGAGCAGCGCGGCCGCCACGTCCAGCACCGGAGCCGCGCAGTACGCCCGGCCGAAACCGGTCTTCGGGGCGGTCACCGGCACCCGCTTGGCCTGGGCGCCGAGCGCGTCGGCGATGGCCAGGGCCTCGGCACGGTCCGCCTCCGGGGTGCCGAGGGCGTCCGCGAACACCACGTCGATCTCCTCGGGAGCGCACCCGGCCTCGGCCAGCGCGACCCGGATGGCCTGCGCCAGGCCGTCCCGGGACCGCTCCCAGTTGGACGGGCCGGTGAAGGTCGCGCCGTGGCCGAGGATCCGCCCGCGCACCCGCGCCCCGCGCCGCAGCGCCGCGCCCTCCTCCTCGACGACGAGCATCCCGCCGCCCTCGCCCGGCGCGAAGCCGCAGGCGTCGGCGGTGAACGGCAGATAGGCCCGGCCCGCGTCCCGGGCCAGGCTCATCTCCTCGTACCCCAGCTGGCAGACCACCGAGTACGGGGCGAGCGGCGCCTCGGCGGCGCCCACCACGATCGCGTCCGCCCCGTGCCGGATCGACCGGCAGGCGTGCGCGAGCGCGTCCAGGCCGCCCGCCTCGTCGTTGGCCACCACCCCGCACGGGCCCTTGAACCCGCCGCGGATGGAGATCTGGCCGGTGCTGGCCGCGTAGAACCAGGCGATGGACTGGTACGGGCCCACATAGCGCGGCCCCTTGCCCCACAGCTGCTGCAGCTCGCGCTGGCCGAACTCGCCGCCGCCGGAGCCGGACGCGGTCACCACGCCCACCGCGTACGGCGACATGTCCTTGCGCGGCAGCCGCGCGTCGTCCAGCGCCAGCTCGGCGGCGGCCATCGCGAAGTGGGTGAAGCGGTCGGTCTGGACGAGATACCGCTCCTCGATCAGCGAACCCGGGTCGAAGCCGCGGACCTGTCCCGCGATCCGCAGCGGGGAGTCCTCGCAGCCCTCGCGGGTGAGCCGGTCGAGGAAGGTGATCCCCTCCCGTACGCCCTTCCAGAAGGCGTCCGTGCCCACGCCGTTGGGCGCCACGATCCCCATTCCGGTGATCGCCGCGCCCCGGACGTGCTTCTTGGCCTTGCTCGTCGTCTTCACGGTCGCGTTCATGTCGCACCCCCATGACTGAGCACCACCGCGGACTGGAAGCCGCCGAACCCGCTGCCCACCGAGAGCACATGGCGCAGCGGCAGGGAGCGGGCGGTGCGCGGTACGTAGTCCAGGTCGCACTCGGGGTCGGGATTCTCGTAGTTGGCCGTGGGCGGCACGACGCCGTGCGCGAGGGCCAGGGTGCAGGCCACGATCTCGATGGCCCCGATGGCGCCCAGCGAATGCCCCACCATGGATTTGATCGAACTCATCGGCGTCCGGTACGCGTGGTCGCCCAGCGAGCGCTTGACGGCGGCCGTCTCGTGGCGGTCGTTCTGCTGGGTGCCGGAGCCGTGCGCGTTGACGTAGTCGATGTCGGAGCTGTTGATGCGGGCGTGGCCCAGCGCGTGGTCGATGGCCTCGGACATCTCCAGGCCCTCCCGGGTCAGCCCGGTCATGTGGTACGCGTTGCCGTAGGTGGCGAACCCCTTGATCTCGCAGTAGATCCGGGCGCCCCGGGCGCGCGCGTGCTCCAGCTCCTCCAGGATGAGCACGGCGGCGCCCTCGCCCAGCACGAAGCCGTCGCGGCGCGCGTCGAACGGGCGCGACGCGTGCGCGGGGTCGTCGTTGTTGGCCGAGGTCGCCTTGATGGCGTCGAAACAGGCCACCGTGATGGGGGAGATGGGGGAGTCCGCCGCGCCCGCGACGCATACGTCGGCCCGGCCCTCCTCGATCGTCTGGAAGCCGTAACCGATGGCGTCAAGACCGGAGGTGCAGCCCGTCGAGACGGTCTGCACCGGCCCTTGCGCCCCGATCAGCTCCGCCACTCCGGAGGCCAGCGCGCTGGGCGAGAACGCCCGGTGCAGATGCGGCCCGGCCCGCCGGTGGTCCACGTTCCACGAGTCGCCCTTGTTGCTGACCGCGACGTAGTCGTTCTCCAGCCGGGTGGTGCCGCCGACGGCGGTGCCCAGCGACACCCCCGTACGCCACTGGTCCTCGCCGCCGGTCGCGAGGCCCGCGTCCCGGGTGGCTTCCATGGAGGCCGCCAGCGCGAACTGCACGTACCGGTCGGAGCGTTCGGTCTGCTCCGTGGTCAGCCCGGCGGCCACCGGGTCGAAGTCGCATTCGGCGGCGATCCGCGAACGGAACCCCGCCGGGTCGAAGAGGGTGATGCCGCGCGTCGCCGTGCGCCCGGCGGTGAGCATGTCCCAGAAGGCCGGAACCCCCACGCCCCCCGGTGCGACCACGCCGAGCCCGGTGATCGCCACCCGTCGCGTCACGATGACGCCTCGGCAGGTTCGGTGGCCTCCGTGTCCACGTGCCCCAGCTCGGGACGGGGAGCCAGCGGGCCCAGATGGAAGACCATCCGGGCCTCGGTGTCACCGACGTTGCGGAAGCGGTGCCGCATGTCGCGGGGGATCAGCAGGCCCTGGTCGGGGCGCAGCTGGTGCGCGGTCCCGTCCAGATCCACCTCCAGGTCGCCGCAGACGACGAACACGAACTCCTCGGAGTACGGGTGGTAGTGCTCACCGATGCGCTCGCCCGGCCGCATGAGGGCCAGGCCCATGAAGCCGCTGGTGGCGCCCACCGTGCTCGGGGTGAGCATGGCGCGCAGATCGCCGCCGCGCCGGGTGTTGTGAGCGACGTCGGCGAGGTCGACGATGTGGGGGGACTGCGTGATCATGATCGGTGCCTCCGGACATGGGACGTGACATGGGGTCATAAAGTGCGTGAGGGCGGTAAAGGAGGGGTGGGGAAGGTCAGTAGTCCGCCGCCCGGCGGTCGGTGACCGGCTCCATGTCGCAGTCCGCGAGGAAGCGCCGCAGCCCGTCCTGGTGGGACAGGTCCCGGTCCTGGCCGCGTTCGATGAGGCGGGCCAGCACGGCCGCGGCACGCTTGCCGCCGACACCGACCGCCAGCGCGGGGTCCTGCTCCAGCGGCGCCCGCAGGTCCACCATCCGGACGACGAGGTCCTCGTGCTGGAAGATCGTGCTGCTCACCAGGGGCGTCGTGCCGGAGTTCATCGCCAGTTCGTCCTGGCGGGCCAGCAGCCGGGCCACGGCCGTGCCGGAACCCTCGCGGACCGGGTAGCACAGGGCGTGCCGCCGCAACGGGCCCGCGGGCGCGCCGCCGTTCGTACCGTTGACCGCCGTCAGGTGGTGCACGACGGGAAGCGCGGCCCGGTAGAAGAACTCCCGTGCCGCGTCCGGGTCGTCCAGGTCGCGCGGCTCCTCCAGATACGGGTTGACGGCCGCCTCGACCGCACGCACCTCGGGCTGCCGGGACACATGGCGCAGCGCCGCCACCAGGTCGCCCTTCACCTCGACGGCCCGGACGACCCGGTTGCCGGTCATGAACAGCGACGTCCGGCACAGCCGCGTGGCGTCGTCCACCCGCGTCTCCATCGGGGCGTAGTCGGCCAGGATCGCCGCCACGTCCTTCTCCGAACCGGGCTTCACGGTGAACGTCAGGCCGTGCCGGACCAGTCCGTCGCCGATCCTCGGCGCGGCCTGCAGCCGGCCCCGGGCCATCGCCGCCCCGTGGCCCCGGGGCTCGGTCTCCCGCAGGATGCCGAACCGCAGCGACCGGGTGTCCTCCACGCAGCCGTGCATGGGCTTGACCATCTCCCGGTGCGCTTCGCTGTCCACCCAGGCGAGGAACGGCGGGGCGCTCTCCCACTCGCTGGTGATCAGCCACTTGGAGGGATCCTCGATCGACTGGCACAACTGGTCGCTGAGATGCCCCGGAACCGAGGCCACCTGCTGGCACAGCTCGTCATACGCGCGCAGAAAACGCTCCTCGGCACCGCTGCGCACATCCAGCAGCAGCACCACGCGCAGCCGCGAATCGGCCAGTGAGGACTGCGAGGACCGCGTGGTCATGGTTGGTGTCGTGGTGGGCTGTGGAGTCTGGGGCAGGGTGCTCATATTCCACTCCTCCTAGGGGGATGCGTCCTTCCTTGGATGCGCCGCCCGTCAGACCGATCGTCGGGCGCTCCCACGTATGGCGCGAGATTTGTGAGCCATCTGAGGGAACGCCTGGTCAGAGCCCCGAACGGGGCTGGAAACACCGGGCATAGCTGCAAGATGAATCGTCTTGCCGACACTGCGACACGCGTGCCCGTCCTCATCGCGGGAGGCTCCCTGGTGGGCCTGTCCGCCTCACTGTTCCTGGGCCGTCTGGAGATCGGCCACCTGCTCGTCGAGAAGCATCCGCGGACCTCCCACCACCCGCGCGGGCGGGGGAACAACATCCGCACGATGGAGCTGTACCGCACCGCCGGAGTGGAGTCCGCGATCCGCGAGGCGGCGGCCGTCCTGGCCGACAACCACGGCATCATGCAGACCCCGTCGCTCGCCGGAGAGGAGCACAACTGGCTCTTCCGAGACATCGACCCGGGCGGCAAGGCCGCCCGCCTCAGTCCCTCCGCCTGGTGTCTGTGCAGCCAGAACGACCTCGAACCGGTCCTGGTGAAAGCCGCCCAGGACCTCGGCGGCGACCTCCGCTTCGGCTCCGAGCTGCTCTCCTTCGAGCAGGACGCCGACGGGGTCACCGCCGTCATCCTGGACCGCCGCACCGAGACCCGCTCCACCGTCCGCGCCGACTACCTCATCGCCGCCGACGGCCCGCGCAGCCCGGTGCGCGAGGCGCTCGGCATCGGCCAGAGCGGACACGGCGAGCTGTTCCACAACGTGTCCATCACCTTCCGCGCCAAGCGCCTCGCCGACGTGGTCGGCGACCGCCGCTTCATCGCCTGCTACCTCACCAACCCCGAGGCGGACGGTGCGCTCCTGCCCGTCGACAACCAGGAGCAGTGGGTCTTCCACGCCCCCTGGCACCCCGAGCGCGGCGAAACCCTGGAGGAGTTCACCGACGAGCGCTGCGCCCAGCACATCCGCACCGCCGTCGGCATGCCGGACCTTGAGGTCGAGATCACCGGAAAGGCGCCCTGGCACGCGGCCGAGCGGGTGGCCGACTCCTACGGCTTCGGCCGCGTCTTCCTCGCCGGGGACTCCGCCCACGAGATGTCCCCGACCGGCGCCTTCGGCTCCAACACCGGCATCCAGGACGCCCACAACCTCGCCTGGAAGCTCGCCGCCGTCCTCGGCGGCTGGGCCGGGCCCGGGCTGCTGGAGACGTACGGCACCGAGCGGCAGCCCGTCGCCCAGGCCACCAGCGCCCGCGCCGCGTCCCGCTCGGCCGAGCACAGCCACCCCGGCTACTCCGCCCCGCCCACCGCGGGCCCGCAGAGCAACGTCATGGCCGTCGCCATGGGCTACCGCTACGTGAACGGCGCGGTCCTCGGCACCGACCCCGCGGGCCCCGCCGTCCCCGACCGCTTCGAGATCTCCGCCGAGCCGGGTGGCCGCGCGCCCCACATGTGGGTCCACCGCTGCGGGGTCCGGCTCTCCACCCTCGACCTGTACGAGCGCACCTGCGTGCTGCTCACCGGCCCGGGCGGCGCCGCCTGGCACGAGGCGGGCCGCCGCGCCGCCGACGCCCTCGGCGTCCCCCTCGACTGCTACCGCGTCGGCACGGAGCCGGACCACGAACTGGCCCCCGAGCCGGGCACCGACTGGTCCGAACTCCACGGCACGGCCCCCGACGGCGCGGTCCTCGTCCGCCCCGACGGCTTCGTGGCCTGGCGAGCGGAACGCGCCGCGTCCGACCCGTACGCCCTGCTGACGGAGGTGCTGAGGGAAGTTCTGCGCCTGGGCGGCTGACCCTGGGCCCGGGCGGGGTTTCCCCCACCCCGCCCCTTCCCGAAACCGGGGGACACCCCCGGCCCCCGCCCCAGGCCTGCGGCGGGGGCCGGACGGCCCGGGCGCGCTCCGGCGCCCGCTTCCCGGGCCCGCCCGGGCTCCGCGGCCTGCCACAGCCACCGAATCCGGCCCGCTGGGCGTCCCCGGGCCGGGAGCCGAGGGCGAATGTGCACCAAATCCAGCC
>NZ_JBHWJI010000068.1:40891-46154 GCF_042731515.1 Streptomyces sp. NPDC059850 | reverse complement strand
GACACGAGAGCGGGTTACGTCGCACAGGGCCGAAGGGCCCGCGGAGGCAATCGCCTCCGCGGGCCCTTCGGCTGTAGGGGTGCACCGGGGGCCGCGTGGCCCCCGACGCGTCAGTCCCTGAAGATGGAGATCAGCCGGAGCAGCTCCAGGTAGATCCACACCAGCGAGAGCGTCAGGCCGAACGCGGCCAGCCAGGACTCCTCGCGCGGAGCGCCGTACCGGACGCCGTCCTCGACCTGCTTGAAGTCCATCGCCAGGAACGCGGCACCGAGCACGACGCCGATGATCCCGAAGATGATGCCCACCGGACCGGTGCGCAGGCCCATGCCGTCACCGCCGCCGATGACGGCGAACAGCAGGTTGACCGCCATCAGCAGGACGAAGCCGATGGCCGCAGCGAGCACGAAGCGCTGAAAGCGCGCGTTCACCCGGATGAGCCGGGTCTTGTACGCGGCGAGCACACCGACGAAGACGGCCATCGTGCCGAGGACCGCCTGCATCGGGGCGCCGGACCAGCGCTCGTTGTAGACCTGGCTGATGACGCCGAGGAAGAGCCCCTCGAAGAGGGCGTATCCCAGGATGAGCGCGGGCGAGGCCTTGCGCTTGAACGCCTGCACCAGGCCCAGCACCATCGCGATCAGCGCGGCACCGATGCCCGCGCCGATGGGCAGCTGGGCGATCCACGCCGCCGCGGCGGCGACGATGACCGTGCCCAGCGTCATGCCGGTGCGCATGACGACGTCGTCCATCGTCATCCGGTCGGTCTGCGGACCGGCCGGGGGCGCCCCGTACATCTGCTGGAGCTGCTCGGGCGTCAGGTTCTGCTGGGCACCGGCCGCATAAGGGTTGCCCGGTGCCTGCTGCGTCTGCTGCTGCGCGTACGGATTGCTGCCCGCGTAGGGGTTGCCCTGGACTGCGGCGGGGCCCCCGGCCTGCTGGGCCGCGCCGAAGCCGGCGTAGCCGCCGCCGCGGCTGAACCCCCGTCGCGAGAAGACCGGGTTGCTGCTCCTCATCTCACTCCTCCATGGCCGCCCTGCGCGACCTTGACTCAAGAGTAATGGGTAAGCAAAGAAAGCACTCTAGTGCCCAGGGAGGATCTTTTCACGCGCGTACGGACAGCGCGAGGTTCCCGCGGAAGCGGGGGCGGGGCCGGACGCGGGCCCTGGCCGCACGATGGGCGACCAGCCACGCACACAGAGTGCGGCCACAAGATCTGGAGGTGCCCGGAACCGGACTTGAACCGGTACGCCCGCGAGGGGCAGCGAGGTTTAAGCTCGCCGTGTCTGCATTCCACCATCCGGGCAGCGGCTCACCCTGGGACGTACGAAGTGACGTACTTCCCTCCCCATAGGAGAGCAGCACGAGCCTATCCGGGCCGATGGACCCGAACAGCGAATCACCGGACCGAGGTTGTCTTATTTTATTGGCAACTGAGGGCCCATCAGTAGTGGGTCAGGGTACCCGCCGATGCCGGCGCCCGACCGGACCTGCTTATATGCCCTGTGACCCCTTTGACGGCGGATTGACGCAATCTCGATGCCCCCGTTCGGGGGGTCCTCTCCTACCCAAGGAGGACTCCGGCCGACGCGCCTACGACCCGAGTCGCGCGCAGAACCGGAGGAGCGAGGGATCTCGTCCTTGTTTATGGCAAGGACGATGGAAGGACGTCCCGGCCGACCGCACCGCACGACAGGAGCCCCGCACCGTGACCACCACCACTTCCGGCGTCGAGTCCGCCGCCCGTCCCACGACGGCGGCGGCCCGAGCAACGGACCTCTCCAAGGTCTACGGACAGGGAGAGACCCAGGTCGTCGCCCTGGACGCCGTCTCCGTCGAGTTCCGGCAAGCCGAGTTCACCGCGATCATGGGCCCCTCGGGCTCGGGCAAGTCCACGCTCATGCACTGCATGGCGGGCCTGGACTCGGTCTCCAGCGGCTCGGCCCGCATAGGCGACGTCGAACTGACGGCCCTGAAGGACAAGAAGCTCACCCAACTGCGCCGCGACAAGATCGGGTTCATCTTCCAGGCGTTCAACCTGCTGCCGACGCTGAACGCGCTGGAGAACATCACCCTCCCGATGGACATCGCGGGCCGCAAGGCGGACCCGGCGTGGCTGGACCGGGTCGTCGAGACGGTCGGTCTGGCCGGGCGGCTCAAGCACCGCCCCAGCCAGCTCTCCGGCGGTCAGCAGCAGCGCGTCGCCGTCGCCCGCGCGCTGGCCGGTAAGCCCGAGATCATCTTCGCGGACGAGCCCACCGGTAACCTCGACTCCCGCTCCGGCGCCGAGGTGCTGGGCTTCCTGCGCAACTCGGTGCGCGAACTGGGCCAGACCGTGGTCATGGTGACCCACGACCCGGTCGCCGCGGCCTACGCCGACCGGGTGGTCTTCCTCGCCGACGGCCAGATCGTGGACGAGCTGATGGACCCGACCGCCGACTCCGTGCTGGACCGCATGAAGCGGTTCGACGCCAAGGGCCGTACGAGCTGACGCGAGGCGCGCGTCCGTCACCGCACGCCGCTGTCGCCTCCGCACTCCCCCTTCCTCCCCTGGACTGAACTCTCATGCTCCGTACCGCCTTGCGCAACGTGCTCGCGCACAAGGCCCGGCTGCTGATGACCGTCCTCGCCGTCATGCTCGGCGTGGCCTTCGTCTCCGGCACCCTGGTCTTCACCAACACCATCTCCGCCGCCTATCAGAAGAGCTCCGAGAAGGGCTTCGACGGCGTCGACGTCGCCATCACCCCGCACAAGTCCGACTCCGGCTCCAGCCTCTCCGGCGAAACGCCGCGGCTGGGCCAGGCGGTGCTCGACAAGGCGGCCAAGGTGCCCGGCGCCGCCTCCGCCACCGGCGTCGTCAAGGGCTACTCCGCCCTCTCCGACCGTAACGGCGAGCTGCTCGGCGGCGGCTTCTCCACCCTCGGCGGGAACTACTACCCGGGGCCCGATGGCAAGGACCCGCGGTACACGATGACCGAGGGCCACGCGCCCAAGGGTCCGGGCGAGATCGCGCTCGACTCCAAGTCCGCCGAGAAGGGCCACTACAAGGCCGGTGACAGCATCCGGGTGTCCGTGAACGGACCGGTGCGCACCGAGAAGATCGCGGGCATCTTCACCACCGACGACGGCAATGTGGCGGCGGGCGGCAGCCTCGCGCTGTACGACAACGCCACCGCGCAGAAGCTGTTCGCCAAGCCCGGCCAGTTCGACGAGATCGACGTGAAGGCCGCCCCCGGCACCTCGCAGGCCGCGCTCAAGTCCGCGGTCGACAAGGTCCTGCCGGACAACGCCGAGGCCGCCACCGGCCAGAAGCTCGCCGACGACCAGGCCGAGCAGATCAAGCAGGGCATGAGCAGCATGCAGACCGCGATGCTGGTGTTCGCCGGGATCGCGCTCTTCGTCGGCATCTTCATCATCGCCAACACCTTCACCATGCTGGTCGCCCAGCGCACCAAGGAACTGGCCCTGATGCGGGCGGTCGGCGCGAGCCGCCGCCAGGTGACCCGCTCGGTGCTGATCGAGGCCACCGCCGTCGGCGCCGTCGCGGCCGTCGTGGGCATGGCCGCCGGTGTCGGCATCGGCGCCGGGCTGCGCTCGCTGCTCAGCTCCACCGGGGCCACCGTCCCGGACGGGCCTCTGGTCATCGAGCCGACCACGGTGGCGGCGTCGCTGCTCGTCGGCGTCGTGGTGACCGTGCTCGCCGCCTGGCTGCCGGGCCGCCGCGCCGCGAAGATCCCGCCGGTCGCCGCCATGAGCAGCGTCCACGCGGCGCCGACGACCCGCGGTCTGGTGGTACGGAACACCATCGGCGCGCTGCTCGGCGCGGCCGGTGTCGCGCTGGTGCTGTACGGCTCCGGCCAGGGCATGGACGGCAAGGGCCCGATGGCGTTCGGCGCCGCGGTCCTGGTGATCGGCGTGTTCGTGCTCACCCCGCTGCTGTCCCGGCCGCTGATCGCGGCGGCCTCGCCGGTGCTGCGGCTCTTCGGGATGTCCGGCAAGCTCGCCCGGCAGAACGCGGTGCGCAACCCGCGCCGTACCGCCGCCACCGCCTCCGCGCTGATGGTCGGCCTCACCCTGATCACCGGCATGACGGTCATCGCGGGCAGCGTCCAGAAGGGCATCGACCAGATGGCCTCGGACGGGCTGAAGTCCGACTACGTCGTCAGCATGGGCGGCGCGGGCGGGGCGCCTCGGCCGCTCTCCCCGGAGGTGGCCAAGACGCTGGAGAAGCAGCCCGAGGTCACCGCGGTCAGCCCGCTGCGCCAGACCCCGGCCAAGATCGGCGGCGAGACGACCACCGTGTCGGGCGTCAACGCCAAGGCCATCGGCGAACTGGTCGGCGTGGACTTCCTCCAGGGGTCCTTCTCCGGCTTCGGCGGCCAGAAGGCCGTCGTCGACGACAAGACCGCCGACCAGCACGGCTGGAAGGTCGGTTCGGCCATCCCGGTCACGTACCCGGACGGCAGCAGCGCCAAGCTGACCGTGGGCGGTGTGTACGAGGGCAACCAGATGATCCGCGGCGTCATGGCCGACACCGCGACCATCACCCCGCACATGACCACCGTCGCCGACTTCCAGGTGATGCTGAAGACCAAGGGCGGGGCGACCGAGGCCAACAAGGACGCGCTGACGAAGGCGCTCGGGGACAACCCGGCCCTCCAGGTCCAGAACAAGAAGGACATCTCCGACAGCATCGCCAAGCTGTTCACCCTGA
This sequence comes from Streptomyces sp. NPDC059850, assembly GCF_042731515.1. Taxonomy (NCBI): domain Bacteria; kingdom Bacillati; phylum Actinomycetota; class Actinomycetes; order Kitasatosporales; family Streptomycetaceae; genus Streptomyces; species Streptomyces sp. NPDC059850. The sequence goes on along the minus strand of NZ_JBHWJI010000068.1, from coordinate 41,443 downwards.
TGCTGAACATGCTCTACGGCCTGCTGGCCATGGCCGTGATCGTCGCGGTGCTCGGGGTCATCAACACCCTGGCCATGTCGGTCTTCGAGCGGTCGCAGGAGATCGGCATGCTGCGCGCGATCGGCCTGGACCGGCGCGGCATCAAGCGGATGGTGCGGCTGGAGTCGCTGGTCATCTCGCTGTTCGGCGGGGTGCTCGGGATCGGCCTCGGCGTCTTCTTCGGCTGGGCGGCCGGTGAGCTGATCGCCACCGGGCTGACGACCTACGAACTGGTCCTGCCGTGGGGCCGGATGGGTCTGTTCCTGGCGATGGCCGCGTTCGTGGGCGTGCTGGCGGCCCTGTGGCCCGCGCGCCGGGCGGCCAGGCTGAACATGCTGGAGTCCATCAAGGCCGAGTAGTACCGCCTCGGAGTGACCCGAACGGGGGGGAAGGGGGTGACCCGCGGGAGGCGCCGTGGGGGGTAGCCAAACGGGAGCCGCCCCACACGGGGGGGGGCCCCGGCGGCCCCGGCCCGCCGCCCCCCCGCGGGACGAACGCGAGGGTATGTGCTTA
>NZ_JBHWJI010000068.1:18645-40881 GCF_042731515.1 Streptomyces sp. NPDC059850 | reverse complement strand
CCGACTCGGAGTGACCCGAACGGGCCGGACGCGCGTCCCGCGCGTCAGGCCCGTTCGTCATTCCCACACGGTCAGCCGCGCCAGTCGCGGGTCCGCAGCGGCAGCCCGGACGCGCCGCCCTCCGGCGTACGGACGGCGAGGATCTGGTTGACGCCGATCCGGTTGCGTTCGAACGAGAGGGCGCAGGCGGCCATGTAGAGCCGCCAGACCCGGGCCCGGCCCGGGGAGGTCAGCCGGACGGCCTCCGGCCAGGACCGCTCCAGGTTGGCGACCCAGCGGCGCAGGGTGAGCGCGTAGTGCTCCCGGATCGCCTCCACGTCGCGCACCTCGAACCCGGCCTCCTCCAGCTGGCTCACGGTCCGGCCGACCGGGGCCAGTTCGCCGTCGGGGAAGACGTAGCGGTCGATGAACTCGTCGACGTGGTACGCCTCCTCGTCCGGCTCGGGGCGCCGGGCGATCTGGTGGTTCAGCAGCCGCCCGCCGGGGGCCAGCAGCCGGTGCAGGATGCCGGTGTACTCGGCGTACCGTACGGAACCCACGTGCTCGGCCATGCCGATCGAGGAGATCGCGTCGTACGGGCCGTCGTCGATCTCGCGGTAGTCCTGCACCCGGATCTCGACCTTCTCGGTCAGCCCGGCGTCCGCGATGCGCTTACGGGCGTACGACGCCTGCTCCTCGGAGAGCGTGATGCCGACCGCGCGCACCCCGTACGCGCGCGCCGCGTGCAGCACCATCGAGCCCCAGCCGCACCCCACGTCCAGCAGCCGCTGCCCGGGTTCCAGCGCGAGCTTGCGGCAGACGAGGTCGAGTTTGGCGTGCTGGGCGTCCTCCAGGGCCGCGTCCGGTCTGTCCCAGTACGCGCACGAGTAGACCATCGACGGGCCGAGCACCAGCTCGTAGAAGTCGTTGCCGACGTCGTAGTGGTGGCTGATGGCCTGTTTGTCACGGCGCAGGGTGTGCAGCGGTCCGCGGGTCGACCCGGCCTCCTCGCGCGGCGGGGCCGGGGGCAGTCCGGGACCGGCGAGGGCGACGAGATCGCGGACGGCGTGGCGCACCCTGGGGTCGCGCGCCGCCTTCCACGCCGTGACGAGCCGGGCCGGGCGCCCGGCGGCGGGTTCGTCGTCCCGCTCCCACAGCAGCCCGGCCAGCTGGTCCAGCGCCTCGTAGAGGTCGCCCTCGATCTCCAGGTCACCCGCCACCCAGGCCCGGGCCAGGCCCAGTTCGCCCGGCTTCCACAGCATCCGGCGCAGTGCCCGGCGGTTGCGCAGGATGAGGACGGGGGTGCCGGGCGGACCGGTCTCGCTGCGGTCCCAGGCCCGGATGCGGAGCGGGAGCGGGGCCCCCAGCGCCTCCTCGGCCAGGGTGGCCAGTCGCGTGGCGGCGTCGGTCATGTCGGCACACCTCCATGATGGCGAGTCAGGGAAGATTTACTCACCACGTAAACACCATGGAACCGCCCGGACAGTCCCGTCGACACGTCTGGAATCGGTAAAAAGGCGCACGCGAAGGGCGCCCGCCCCACGGATGGCGGACGCCCTTGGCGTATGTGCGGTATTCAGCTGTGCTCGGTGCCGGGGGCCGTCGTCAGGACGCCTTGGCCTTCTCCGCGGCGACGTCGGCGGCGGGCTTGTCGGCGGCGGGCTTCTTCGCGGCGGCGGCCGCGGAGACCGGGGCGGCGGCCTCGTAGAACTCCTCGCGGGGGTTCTCCATGGCGCCGAGCGAGACGACCTCGCGCTTGAGGAACATGCCCAGCGTCCAGTCGGCGATGACCCGGATCTTGCGGTTGAAGGTCGGCATCGCCAGACCGTGGTAGCCACGGTGCATGTACCAGGCCAGCCGGCCCTTGAGCTTGATCTTCATCTTGCCCATGACGATCATCGCGACGCCCTTGTGGAGGCCGAGACCCGCGACGGCGCCCTTGTTGGCGTGCTTGTACTCGCCCTGCGGGAAGCCCCGCATGCCCGAGATCACGTTGTCGCCGAGGACCTTGGCCTGGCGCAGCGCGTGCTGGGCGTTCGGCGGGCACCAGGCGCCCTCACCGCTGGCGAGGTCCGGCACCTGGGCGTTGTCGCCCGCGGCCCAGATGTAGTCGGTGCCCTTCACCTGGAGGGTGGCGCCGGTGTCCACGTGGCCGCGCGGGCCGAGCGGGAGGCCGAACCGGGCGAGCGCCGGGTTGGGCTTGACGCCCGCGGTCCACACGAGGGTGTTGGTGTCGACCTCAAGGCCGTTCTTGAGCACCACGTGGCCGTCGACGCAGGAGTTCATCGAGGTGTTGAGGTAGATCTCGACACCGCGCTTCTGCAGGTGCTCCAGGCCCCACTGGCCGAGCTTCGGGCCGACCTCGGGGAGGATCTTGTCGGCCGCGTCGACGAGCACGAAGCGCATGTCCTCGCGCTTCACGTTCGGGTAGTACTTGGCCGCGTCGCGGGCCATGTCCTCGACCTCGCCGATGGTCTCCGCGCCCGCGAAGCCACCGCCGACGAAGACGAAGGTGAGCGCCTTGCGCCGGATGTCCTCGTCCGTGGTGGAGTCGGCCTTGTCGAGCTGCTCAAGGACGTGGTTCCGCAGGCCGATGGCCTCTTCTATGCCCTTCATCCCGATGCCGTTCTCGGCCAGGCCGGGAATCGGGAAGGTGCGGGAGACCGCGCCCATCGCGATGACGAGGTAGTCGAAGGGCAGCTCGTACGACTCGCCGACGAGCGGCTGGACGACGGCGACCTTGCGGTCCTGGTCGATGTTCGACACCCGGCCGGTGAGGACCTCCGCCTTGGGAAGCACACGCCGCAGCGGAACCACGACGTGGCGCGGAGAGATGCTGCCGGCCGCAGCTTCGGGGAGGAAGGGCTGGTACGTCATGTACGAGCGGGGGTCGACGACCGTGACAGTCGCCTCGCCGTACCGCATCTTCTTGAGGATGCGGCGCGCCGCGTACAGGCCTACGTACCCACCGCCTACAACGAGGATCCTGGGACGCTCCGTGGTGCTCATGATTCGAGTATCCAGCACCCCCTGAGGGGGACCTCGTGAGCCCCTTCACAAGCAATGTGGGGGTATCTGCTACACTCCGCCGCCCGCTTGCCGGACGGCATAGCTCCGCCGGGGAACCGGTAACCGGAGCGAGGGGTTCCCAGCCCCGCTGAGCAGCGATAGCCGTTGAACGCGCGAGTAGACCAGAGGGTTCCCGAGCGGTCCGTCGCACCCACCGTTCAACCCGTGTTCCGGCCGATTTGATGAACACGGTCGCCAATAGCGACCCTGAGGCGGCCCAGAAGGCGGCCACCAGGCACCTTTTTCATGTGAAGAGTTTCACGAACTCTGTTGGCGAGGGTCCGTGGAAGGCCCCGGAAGGGCCCTCCACAGCCGCTCAGACGATAACGTCCACGCTCAGGCGATGCTCCAGGCGATGCCGTCGAGGATGTCGTGTTCGCTCACGACGACCTCCTCGGCGCCGGTCCGATCCATGATCGCCAGCAGCACCAGGGCGCCTGCGGTGATCACGTCGACCCGGCCCGGATGCATCGCGCCGATCGCCGCCCGCTCCGCGTGGGTCGAGGTCAGCAGCTTGGCCGTGATCTCGCCGACCTGACCGGCGTGGACCCGGGCGTGGTGGATCGCGGCCGGGTCGTACTCCGCGAGGCCCAGCGCGATGGCGGCGACGGTGGTCACCGTCCCGGCCAGCCCGACCAGGGTGTGGCCGCCCTCCCCGGGGCGGCAGCCGCCGGTGAGCGGCACCGTCTCCTCGGCGAGGTCCAGGGCCCGCTCGATATCCGCCCTGATGGCCGAGATCTGATCCTCCGTCGGCACCTCGGCGACCTGGCCGTCCGTGACGAGATGCCGCTCCGTCAGCCGGACGCAGCCGATGTCGACGCTGCGGGCCGCCCGTACCCCGTCGTCGCCGCTGACGAACTCCGTCGAGCCGCCACCGAGGTCCACCACCAGGAACGGGCCGCTCAGGTGCTCATGCCCGGTCAGCTCCTTGGTCGCGCCGGTGAAGGAGAACTCCGCCTCCTGGTCCCCGGTGATCACCTCGGGCTCGACGCCGAGGATGTCCACGACGCCACGGACGAACTCGTCGCGGTTCTCGGCGTCCCGCGAGGCCGAGGTGGCGACGAAACGGACGCGCTCGGCGCCCTGCGTGCGTATGACCTCCGCGTACTCCCGGCACGCGGCGAAGGTGCGCTCCAGCGCCTCGGGGGCCAGCCGACCGGTGCGGTCCACGCCCTGGCCCAGCCGGACGATCTTCATCCGGCGGTCCAGCTCGGTCAGCTCACCCGTGGCCGGGTCGGCGTCGGCGACCAGCAGCCGGATCGAGTTGGTGCCGCAGTCCACGGCCGCGACGCGGGTCATACGGTCTCCTCCTCCGTGGCCGGGGCGCAGGGCGCGACGCACGGGCCCTTGCGCCACCACTCGGGCAGCAGCGCGATCGCCTCGTCGCCGAGCGGGTTGACCCCGGGCCCGGCCGCGAGGGAGTGGCCGACCAGGACGTGCAGGCACTTCACCCGGTCCGGCATGCCGCCCGCGCTCGGGAAGCCCTCCAGCACCTCGATGGCGTCGCGGCGCGCGATGTAGTCCTCATGGGCGGCGCGGTAGGCGGCGGCCAGCTCGGGGTCCTCGCCCAGCCGCGCCGTCATCTCCTTCATCACGCCCTCCGCCTCCAGCGTGCCGATCGCGGACGCGGCGCGCGGGCAGGTCAGGTAGTACGTGGTGGGGAACGGCGTGCCGTCCTCGAGGCGCGGCGCGGTCTCGACGACATCGGGGTTGCCGCAGGGGCAGCGGTGCGCGACGGCGCGCAGGCCCCGCGGGAGGCGGTTCAGCTGCTCCTTGACGGCGGCGATGTCCGCGTCGGTGGGCGCGGTGGGCTCCGTCTGCGGAGGGGGCGTGTCCATGAGGGGAAATTCTCTTCGATCGGTGTCGGACCGGGTGCGGCCGTATGCGGCGCCGGTGCGGCGCGTATCAGCGGTCCGCGACGGCGGCCGCCTTCGGCGTGTCCGCCGTGTCCACGGCGTCCCAGAGGTTGGTGTACCAGGGGCGGTCGGCCGCGCCCCGGTCGGTGGAGCGCTCGGCCCTGGCGCCGGGGTCCACCATGCTGAAGCCGGTCTCGCCCGGCATCAGGTAGTGCAGATGCGCGCGGGCCTGCCGCTCGATGTACGCGGGGTCGCGCAGCCGGGCCTTCTGCTCGCTCAGCTTGGCCACCTCGGCGCGCTCGCGCTGGGCCTGGCGCCGCTGGTCGGCGATGTCCGAGCGCTGGGAGATGTACTGCCGCATCGGGTAGGCCAGCGCGACCACCAGGGAGCAGACGACCAGCGCGAGGAGGGCGGCCCGGCCGGTGAGCCGGCTGCGGCGGCGCTTGATCCGGGCACGGTAGACCCGGGCGGCGGCGTGTTCGCCGAGCGCCTTGAGTCTGGTCGCGGTGGAGAACCGATCCGCCGGCACGTCGCCTCCCCGGTGATGACTTCGCGTTGAGTAACGCCGTCCCCGGCCACGGTACGGGACCGCGGCCGGGGACCGGCGTCAGACGTGTCCGCTCCTCGGAGCCGAGTAGCGGGTCAGCCCTTGAAGCGCGGGAAGGCGGAACGGCCCGCGTACACCGCGGCGTCGTCCAGGATCTCCTCGATGCGCAGGAGCTGGTTGTACTTGGCCACCCGCTCGGAGCGGGCCGGGGCGCCGGTCTTGATCTGGCCGCAGTTGGTGGCGACGGCCAGGTCGGCGATGGTGACGTCCTCGGTCTCACCGGAGCGGTGCGACATCATGCACTTGAAGCCGTTGCGCTGGGCCAGCTCGACGGCGTCGAGGGTCTCGGTCAGCGAGCCGATCTGGTTGACCTTGACCAGCAGCGCGTTCGCGGTGTCGTTCTCGATGCCGCGGGCCAGCCGCTCGGGGTTGGTGACGAACAGGTCGTCACCGACCAGCTGGACCTTGTCACCGAGCTGGTCGGTGATCGTCTTCCAGCCGTCCCAGTCCTCCTCGTTCAGCGGGTCCTCGATGGAGACCAGCGGGTACGCGTCGACCAGCTCGGCGTAGTACGCGGTCATCTCGGACGCGGTGCGGGCCTTGCCCTCGAACTGGTAGACGCCGTCCTTGTGGAACTCGGAGGCGGCGACGTCGAGCGCGAGCGCGATGTCCTGGCCGGGCTGGTAGCCGGCCTTCTTGATGGCCTCGACGATCAGGTCCAGGGCGTCCCGGTTGGAGTCGAGGTTCGGCGCGAAGCCGCCCTCGTCGCCGAGGCCGGTGGACAGGCCTCGCTCCTTCAGCACGCCCTTGAGGGTGTGGTAGACCTCGGCGCCCCAGCGCAGGGCCTCGGAGAAGGACTCCGCGCCGACCGGCGCGATCATGAACTCCTGGATGTCCACATTGGAGTCGGCGTGCGAGCCGCCGTTGAGGATGTTCATCATCGGGACCGGCAGCAGATGCGCGTTCGGACCGCCGAGGTAACGGAAGAGGGGCAGGTCGGACGCCTCGGAGGCGGCGTGTGCCACGGCAAGGGAGACGCCGAGGATGGCGTTGGCGCCGAGCGAGGACTTGTCCGGGGTGGCGTCCAGGTCGAACATCGCCTGGTCGATCAGGCGCTGCTCGGTGGCGTCATACCCGACCAGCTCGGGGCCGATCTGCTCGATGACGGCGAGGACGGCCTTCTCCACGCCCTTGCCGCCGTAGCGGTTCTTGTCGCCGTCACGGAGTTCGAGGGCCTCGAAGGCGCCGGTGGAGGCGCCGGACGGGACGGCGGCACGGCCGGTGCTGCCGTCGTCGAGGCCGACCTCGACCTCGACCGTGGGGTTGCCTCGCGAGTCGAGGATCTCGCGAGCTACGACGACGTCGATGGACGGCACGAGGATCTCCTTCGTATGGGTCTTCGGTAGCAGCATGAGCCTAACCGCACCGAAGCCCCGGCGGGGTGCACCGTGGGGGCGGCGCACCCGGCCGGGGCTCGTCGTCTACGGTGTGGCGGTTCAGCTCAGGTGGAGCTGCTGGCCGGGGAAGATCAGGTCGGCCTTCTGGACGATGTTCTTGTTCAGCTCGAAGAGCTTCTTCCAGCCGCCCTTGACGTCCTCGGCCTTGGCGATCTTGCCGAGGGTGTCACCGGACTTGACCTTGTACTCGCCGTCGCCCTTCTTGATCGGGCCGCGGGCCTGGTCACGCGCGGCCTTCTCGGGCGCGCTGCGCGGCGCGGCCTTCGGCTCGGCGGACGGGGCCTGCTGCTGAGGCTGCGCGGAGTCGGACTGGCTCTGCTGCGGCGCGGACGGCGCCGGGGCGGCCGGGGCGCCGCCGGAGGTCAGGCCCTTGCCGCAGACCGGCCAGGCGCCCTTGCCCTGGCTGGCGAGGACCTTCTCGGCGACCTGGATCTGCTGGGCCTTACCGGCCTTGTCGGCCGTCGGAGCGAAGGCGGTACCGCCGTAGGCGGCCCAGGTGGAGGAGGAGAACTGCAGGCCACCGTAGTAGCCGTTGCCGGTGTTGATCGACCAGTTGCCACCGGACTCACACTGCGCGACCTGGTCCCACTGGGAGCTGGTGGCGGCAGAGGCGGACGTCGCACCGATGAGCGGAGTGGCCACAGCGGCTCCGGCGAGGCCGACGAGCGCGGTGATACGGGTGGCCTTGGAGGGACGGCGGTGCTTGCCCTGAGCATTGGACATGTTGGTTCGTTTCCTCACCGACGCCTACGAGGTGAGCTGTCGGGTTCGGGCGTGAGTTGCCCGGCTGGGTACGGAGGTCCGCACCCTGCTTCACCCCTAGCCGTTCGGCCGATTCCGCTGGCCTCCCGGCACTTACCTTGGGTCCCCCGCTCCTGCCTTCGGCGCTGGCGCGTCGGTACCGGACGACCGCCGGCAGGACTCGGCGTGACGGTCGACGGTGCTCGTTGTGGCGAGCGGAAAGACGTTAAACACACGTCCGGGAAACGTTCAAACACCCTTATCGCAGCGAAGAGGGCCGTTATCGATGTCACTCTGCCCACATCGGCGCAGGTGGGGGCGGGTGCGGAGAGACCGGACAGGACGGACGCCCCGGAAAATGTGACGAGAGGTATGTCTCACCGGAGCCAAACCGGTCACATCACCCCGAACTACCGACCCCTGATGGTGAGGTCAAGTCGCTGACCAGGGACAATGAGATCCGGGTCGGTTCCGATGGCCTTTTCGTTGGACGCGTAGAGCCGACGCCAGTCGCCGCCCAACTCCTGCTTTTCGGCGATTGCTGAAAGGTTGTCACCCGGACGCACTGTGTAGCCGCCATCCGAGGGGTTTTCGTCCCGGTCCGTACCGCCACGCGAAGCATGTCCGCTCGGCCGCTCATCCCGGTCCCGTTCGCCCCGGTGCTTCCCCGAGGAGCCCTTGGAGCCGCCCTCGGTGTCGGAGGGGGTCGGCGAGGGGTCGGCGGTGCTGGTGGAGGGGGACGGGGAGGGCGCGTCGCCGTCCGGCCCGTCGGGCGAGGCCGAGGCGGAACGGTCCGGCCGCTCCCGCTCGTCGGACGCGTCCGGCGCGCCGGGGGTGTGCGACGCGCGGGGCGTGTCCGTCGCGTCGGGGGTCGTACGGGACGAGTCGCCGTCCCGCCCGTCCGAGTCGCCCGAGCCGTCCGAGTCGCCGCGCTGGGCGTCCTGCCGGGGCGGGGGTGCCGTACTGCCCGGGTTCACGTCCGGGGCGTCGCCGCCGTGGCTCAGCCCGGCGTTCAGCGCGCAGCTGGGCCACGCGTCGGGGCCCCGGTCGCCGAGGATCGACTCGGCGACGGATATCTGCTGGGAGCGGCTGGCGAGGTCGGGGCGCGGGGCGTAGCTCGTGCCTCCGTACTTCTTCCACATGTCGAGGGTCAACTGAAGACCGCCGTAGAAGCCGTTGCCCTCGTTGGCGCTCCACATCCCGGCGCTCTCGCACTCGGCGACCCGGTCCCAGGTGGAGGCGGGGGCGGCCTGGGCGCCGGTCGCTCCGAAGAGCGGGATGGCGATGCTCGCACCGGTCACCCCCGCCGCGACGACGATGGCCGGAGCCTGGCGGGGGCGGCGGTGACGTCCGTTCCCGGAAAGCATGCGAATCGCCTCTCGTGTGGGGGCTCGTTTGTCGGTTGAACATAGCGACGTCACACGATCATCACAAGCCGGTGTATCCCAGGTCACGCCATGGTCACGCGACTGACTTGATGTCACTTTCCCCAGGTCACCGGGAGGGTGCGCAGCCCGCGCATGATGAGCCCGCCGCGCCAGCGCAGTTCCTCCGGTTCCGCCCCGAGCCGGAGGTCGGGGATGCGGCGCAGCAGGGTGGCGAGGGCGGTCTGGGCCTCCAGGCGGGCCAGCGGGGCGCCCAGGCAGTAGTGGATGCCGTGGCCGTAGCCGAGGTGCTGGTTGTCGGTGCGGGCGAGGTCGAGGGTGTCCGGGCCGGGGAAGCGCTCGGGGTCGCGGTCGGCGGCGGCGAGCACCACCAGCACCGGTTCCCCCTCGGCGATGTGCTGCCCGCCGAGGGTGACCGGTTCGGTGGCGAACCGCCAGGTGGCCATCTCCACCGGGCCGTCGTAGCGCAGCAGTTCCTCGACGCCGGTCGCGAGCAGGTCCTCGTCCCCCTCTTCTAGGGACCGCTGGAGCCGGGCGCGCTGTCCGGGGTTGCGCAGCAGCGCGTAGAGGCCGTTGCCGATGAGGTTGACGGTCGTCTCGAACCCGGCGAACAAGAGGATGAAGGCCATCGCCGCGGCCTCGTTCTCGGTGAGGTGGTCGCCGTGGTCGCTGGCCCGGATCAGATCGGAGATGAGGTCGTCGCCGAGCGCGGCGCGCTTCCGGTGGATCAACTCGGCCAGATACGCGCGGATCCGCTTCACGGCGCGGGCCACTCCGCCGCGCGGGCCGCCGCCGTGCCGGATCATCGTCGCGGCCCAGTCCCGGAAGTCGTCCTGGTCCTCGCGCGGGACGCCGAGCAGATCGCAGATCGCGTAGATGGGGAGAGGGAAGGCGAACTCATGGATGAGGTCGGCCTCTCCCCGGTCCGCGAAGGCGTCGATGAGGTCGTCGGTCAGCTCGCGCACCCGCGGGGCGAACGCGGCGACGCGGCGCGGGGTGAACGCCTTGGATACCAGCCGCCGCAGCCGGGTGTGGTCCGGAGGGTCGATATTGAGCAGATGTGTCGTCAGATCCGCGCGCTGCTCGCCCGGGATGCCCACTTTGCCGCGGGCGTGAGCGGACTCACTGTGGCGCTGGGGGTTCTTCGACAGCCGGGCGTCGGCCAGTGCCTGCCGGGCGTCGGCGTACCGGGTCACGAGCCAGGCCTCGACCCCGCTGGGGAGCGTGGTCCGATGCACCGGGGCGTGCTCGCGTAGCCAGGCGTACGCGGGGTAGGGATCGGTGGCGAACTCCCAGGTGAAGAGGGTGGGAGCGGGGGTAGGACAAGGCTGGTCTGACACGCCCCGACGATACCGGCCGCCGCTCATGGATTCCGATACGCCACTTATCGGAAGTAAATCCATAACGCGCAAGTAAAGCCGATTAATGTCGAAGCAATTCGACGACCATCTCCACACACCCTCCACGATGCGCTCACAGCGCGCGGCGATTGCCCGAAATCTGATGGCTGTGACCATCGCCCGCAGCGGCCCGCGACAGGTTCCGCCCAGGCCTCCGGCACATGCGCTGACGTCGCCCAATGAGGCAAAATACGGGGATGGCTGAAACCGCGTCAGGTGCCCGAATGAGCCTCCGGCACATGCACGGGGCCACCCGTCCCTGGTGATACGATCACCGCGCTTGCCAGGCGAGCCAAGGGCCCGTAAGACACACGGCGATCCGGTAAATCAGCCGAGAGGGTTACCACTCTGAGCCACCCGGATTCTTCTCACGCACCAACCCTTCAGTCCCTGGCGGTCTAGTCGTTTAAAGAGAGTCTTATGACGCATTACATACAGGATCCTGCGCTCTGGGCCCTGATCGCTGGCACGCCTCTCGCCGCAACCGCCATTATCCGCGGGCGAAAAGCGAGAGCGAAGCTCAGTACCGAGAAGGCGGAACTTGAAAACCGAACCGCCGATCTCGAAAACAACTACGCGGCAGCGGTTCAGGATGCTCAGATACGCTCCGAGGAAGCCACCAAGAGCGCACTGAAGTCCGCTATGCGGACGCTTCAGGGTCTCGCCAACGAGCAGCAGCTGGCGATCACGAAGCTGCAGGACCGCTACGGCGAGCACCACATTCTCCAGGACCTGCTGGAGATCGACCACATGAACTCGCAGTTCGGCCGCCGTGCGCAGTCGATCGCCGTTCTGTGCGACGGCTGGCTGGGCCGTCAGCGGGCCGTCGCCTCCGTCTACGACGTGGTACGCAGCGCCAAGGGCCGCATCCGCCACTACACGCGCGTCGAGATCCGCTCCCAGAGCAACTTCGCTCTGGTCAGCCGGGCCGTCGAACCGGTCGCGCTGGCGCTGGCCGAGCTGCTGGACAACGCGACCAGCTACTCCGCCCCGGATTCCCCGATCGACATCACCATCCGCACCGTCCCCAAGGGCGTCTGCATCATCATCGACGACGCCGGCGTCGGTATGAACGAGGAAGAGAAGAACCGGGCCGACGAACTCCTCTCCGCCACGCGCGCGGCGGGTGTCACGGGCCTGGGCAATCCGCCGCAGTTCGGCTTTGCCGTGATCGGCGTGCTCGCTTCCCGCTACGGGTTCACCGTCTCCGTCGATTCGGCCTCTCCCTACGGTGGTGTGCGCGCGGTTGTGCTTCTTCCCGAGGACCTTCTGACCAACATGCCCGAGCCGGAAGAACAGCCCGCACCCCGTACGGAACCGGCGGCCGGGGCCCCCGAGGAGAGCGACGAATCCACCGCGGGCGGACTGCCCAAACGCCGCCGCAAGGGCTCCATCTCCATCGTGCCGCGCTCGGACGCGGCGAACGCCCCCGCCCGGACGAGCGAGCAAACCGCTTCGATCATGGGCGCCTTCCAGCGCGGCACACAGTCCGGTCGCTCCGCAAACCCGAACAGGGAAGGGCATGATCCTCAGTGAACAACGACCTGTCATGGATGCTTGACAGCGCCCTGGAAGTACCCGGGGCACGTCACGCGATCCTGGTTTCCGCCGACGGTCTGCTGATGGCCCGATCTCAAGAGGTCAGGAAGGACGAGGCCGACACCGTCGCCGCCGCGATGAGCGGCATCCAGTCGCTGAGCCGCACGATGGCCGGCTTCTGCGGCGACCCCCATATGAACTGGCGTCAGACGCTGGTCGAGTTCGACGGCGGCTGGGTCTTCCTCATATCGGCGGGCGAGGGTGCGTACCTGGCGGTCTCCTCCGCGCCCGACGTCGACATGGCCGACATCACCTTCCGTATGCAGCAGCTCGTCGGTCAGCTCGGCAAGGCGCTGACCACACCACCCCGCGAAACGGGCGTTCAGGCATGACCGCGCCGGAGGAGCAGGAGCCCGAGTCCGCCGGATTAGTGCGACCGTACGTCATCACCAACGGCCGCGGGCTCCCGGACAGTGACCAGTTCAACCTGATCACCCTGGTCACCGCCTCCGAACAGAGACGTGCCCCGACGCTCGACCCGGAGAAGCGGAGCCTGCTGGACCTGTGTTCAGGGGGCTATCTCTCGGTCGCCGAGATCGCGGGCCACATGGGGCTGCCGATCGGCATCGTCAAGGTCCTGCTGTCCGACCTGTCGTCGGACGGCTATCTCGTCACGCGCGCCCCCGCGCCTCCCGCCCAGCTCGTCGACGTTTCGCTCCTTCAGGAGGTACTGGATGGTCTCCAGGCCCGCTTCGGATGAGGACGTCTATCTGGACGACGCGGTGCAGATCGCGGCCAAGATCCTGGTCGTGGGGCACTTCGCGGTCGGAAAGACGACGTTCATCGGCACCATGTCGGAAATACCCCCGCTGCGCACCGAGGAACGGATGACGCAGGCCGGTGCGCACGTCGACGATCTGATGGGCACCCGGGGCAAGACCACGACCACCGTGGCCATGGACTTCGGCCGTCTCACGCTCAGCGAACGGCTGGTCCTCTATCTCTTCGGCACACCCGGACAGGAGCGCTTCGTCCAGGTGTGGGAGGACATGACAAAGGGCGCGCTCGGAGCGCTGATCCTGGTCGATCCGGAACGCCTCAAGGAATCCTTCCCGGTGATCGACCTGGTCGAGCAGTACGGACTTCCCTACGCGATTTCCGTCAACCACTTCGACGGCACACCGGCCCGCCCCGATGAGGAACTGCGCGAGGCGCTGGATCTGCTGCCCGAGACACCTGTCGTCACCTGTGACGCACGTGACGAGAAGTCATCGGCCAACGCGCTGATGGCGCTTGTTCGTTACCTACAGGAACGTACCCGCTAGGAGCACGTAATGGAGACACAATCGGACTTCCCGGGTCCGCCGCCGGGTTGCCCTGCCCACCGCGGCGGCGGCGAGCGGGTACCGCTGCACGGGCCCGAGTTCGCGGCCGACCCGGAAGCCTTCTACACGCACCTGCGGTCGTACGGGCCGATCGCACCGGTCGAGCTGTCCCCCGGCGTGCCGGCCATGCTCGTCACGGACTACTCGGCGGCCCTCCAGGTGCTGCAGAACCCGGATGCCTTCGCCAAGGATGCCCGCCGATGGCGTGATTTCAACGAAGGCAAAGTGCCGCAGAACAGTCCGGTTGTGCCCATGCTGGGATATCGCCCGAACTGTCTGTTCACCGATGGGGCGGAGCATCTGCGGCTGCGCCAGGCGGTGACGGACAGCCTGGCGGGGGTGGACCCGCACTGGCTGAGCCGCCATGTCGAGCAGGTCGCCGCCTACCTCATCGCCCAATTCAGCTCCCGGGGCACTGCCGATCTGCTCAACGAATACTCCAAGATGCTGCCGCTCCTGGTCTTCAACGAGCTTCTCGGCTGCCCGCCGGAAATCGGTGACCGACTGGTCTTCGGCACCTCCGGGATTTTCGACGGCGGCGTCGACGCGGAAAAGGCCAACGAGGAACTGACCAAGGGCCTGCTGGAGCTGGTCGCACTCAAGCGGCGGCAGCCGGGAAACGATGTCACCTCGCGGCTGATGCAGCACGGCGCGAAGCTGAGCGACGAGGAGATGATTCATCAGCTCGTGATGCTCATCTCGGCCGGTACGGAACCCCAGCGGAACCTCATCTCCAACGGCCTCTACCTCATGCTGTCCGACGAGCGGTACTCGGGCGGCGGACTGCTGGTGGAGGACGCCATCGACGACGCCCTCTGGAATCTGGCCCCGATGGCGAACTACGCCCCGCACTATCCCGTGCAGGACACCGAATTCGGTAACGCTCGGCTTTCCGCGGGCGATTTGGTTCTCATCAGCTTCGCGGCGGCAAATACGGATCCCAAACTCTCCTCGTCCCGCCAGGTCCTGAGCAAGCGGGCCCATCTCGCGTGGAGCGCCGGACCGCACGCCTGCCCGGCCAAGGACCCCGCTCAGCTCATCGCCGTGGCGGCCATCGAGAAGCTGCTCAACACGCTTCCCGACATCGAGCTGGCGGTCCCGGTCTCCAGCCTGGCCTGGCGTCCCGGCCCGTTCCACCGGGCGCTGGCCGAGCTGCCCGCCCGCTTCGCCCCGGTGCAGCCCCGGCGGATCGCCGCGCCCCCGTCCGGGCAGCGGCAGACCGCCCCGACCGCACCGTCGGCCACTCCTTCGACAGCGCCTCGACGCCACGCCCAGGAAAAGCCGGAGAAGGGTAGCTGGTGGAGCTCCTTCCTGGCCTGGTGGAAGGTGTGAGGTTGTCCACAGCCCAAACCCTTTGCACCGTGAATGAATGTTCAATCACGGGGGTAGAACCTATCGCGAATTCGCGTGATCCACACATCACTCTCAGTAATTCACGCGAAAAGAGATAAGCATGCCCGGGGTATTGGACTTGAAGGAGTCATGGTGGAATCTGTCGCTGCCGGCAGCATTGTCGACCGACGATCCGTAGTTTCACTCATGTCCCGTCTTCGCTCATCGCGAGGACAATCAAACCCCTATCCGATCTACGCGGAACTCAGGGCGATGGGAGATGTTGTGCCCGCGCCCTGGGGCGGCTTTCTACTCCTGTCCCATGATGTCTGCGACCAGGTACTGCGCAGCAAGAAATGGGCGACCTTCGACGCTGAATGGCGGGCGCGCCAGGGCGATGTGAATCGTTGGAACGCGCCCGCGTCTCAGCAGCTCAGTAAGACCCTGCAAGGGCTGAATCCGCCGGTGCACACCCTGCAGCGGCGGTCCCTTGGCAATATATTCGACCGATTCACTCTCGATTCCCTCGAAAGACCGGTCACGCGCATCGCCGACACACTCCTCGACCGGCTCGGCGAGCAGCTGCGCACCACCAAGGAAGCGGATTTCGCTACCACGGTCGGCGAGGAAATGCCAGCGGCGACAATCAGCCACTGGCTAGGCCTCCCGGAGTCGGATCACGACCTCCTCAAGTCCCTGACCCACGGTCAGGGACTCGCCCAGGAACTCCTGCCCTCCAAGAGCCAGCTCGCCCAGGCGAACCAGGCCGCCGAGGGCCTGCGCGACTACTTCACCGAGGTCATCCGGGAGCGTCGGCGGAACCCCGGGGACGACGTCATCTCGGACTGGATCCGCACCTGGAACGAGATCGAACCGGACCGCTCGGTCGCCGACGAAACCCTCTACCACCTGGTGATGTTCATCGTCATCGCCTCGATGGAGACCACCTCCACGCTGCTCTCCAACATGGTGTGGCTGCTCGATCAGCACCCCGGCACCGCGGCCTGGCTGCGGTCCCATCCCGAGCAGGTGCCGCAGGCCGTCGAGGAAGTGCTCCGCTACGACTCGCCGATCCATCTGACCACCCGGGTCGCCACCGAGGACACCATTCTCGGCGGCTATCGCATATCGAGGGACGAGGTGGTCCACGTGATGCTGGGCGCCGCCAACCACGACCCGGCGCAGCACACCGATCCCGGCACCTTCGACGTGCTGCGCACGGGAAGTCATCTCGGTTTCGGCGGCGGAATCCACTACTGCATCGGAGCGGCCCTGGCCCGGCTGGAGGCCACCGTTCTGCTGAAGTCCCTCGTCAGGCGTTTTCCGACCCTCCGCGTCAGCGCGCCTCCCGTTTGGGAGCCGCGGGTCGCCTTCCGGCGGCTCACCGCGCTGCACGTGACCGAGCGCTGAGAGGACAGGCATGTTCGACGACGTCAAAACCCTGCACATCAGCGGTGATGGACCCGCACTCCGAGTGGAACTCAACACTCCGGAATCCGGTAACGCGATCAGCGAGGAGATTCTCGACGATCTCCTCGCGGTGCTGGAAGAAGTGCACAACCGGCCGGACATACGGGTGTTGGTGCTCTCGGGCGCCGGACCCGATTTCTGCCGGGGCGGAGACCGCCACGAATTCAGCGGACAACTTGACCACGACCCCACCGGATCAGGGCTGCGGACCATCGGCGGCAAGGCACGCAGAGTATGCGACGCCCTCGCCACCGCCCCCGCCGTCACCATCGCCCGGCTGCACGGACAGGTCATCGGGGCGGGCCTGGCCCTCGCCCTCTTCTGCGATCTGCGCGTCGGCGCGTTCGACAGCCGGTTCCGGCTGCCCGAACTCGCCCTCGGCCTCCCGGCCGCCTGGGGCGGTTCACTGCCGCGGCTGCTGCACGAGGTGGGCGCCGCCAGGATCCGCGAACTGATCCTGACCGGGGACAGCTTCGACGCCGTCCGGGCGGAACAGCTGTCCGTGCTGCACCGGGTGGTCCCCGAAGCCGGGCTGGACGACGCCGTCACGGAGTGGTCCAAGCCCGTACTGCGGCGCTCAGCGGCGGCCCTGCGCACCACCAAGGCGCTGCTGAACTCCTACGCGTCCGCCTCCCGGCTCGGCGACACCACGATGCTGGACGCGGAGGTGCTGTCGGCCGTGGTCGCGGCGGGACGCCAGCGGTAGGACGCCAGCGGCTGACCGTCGGCCGGGGACGCCCCGACCGGCGGTCAGCCGCTGCCGCCCGAGCCCGCGTCCCTGGTGCCGGAGCCGCCCAGCTGGTGCGGGCGGCGCCGGACGCCGTCCGGGGCCAGCTCGTCGGGCTCCCGGTGCCGCGTCTGGTAGCCGACCCGGTCCTGATCGTCCTGATGGCCTGGGCCGTGCCCCGCCTGCCGCGCCTCCCGGGCGCTCTCGTCCACCTGCTGCCAGGAGCCGGAACGGGGCTTCGGCTCCTGGGTCGGGACCGGTTCGCGGGCCCGCAGCCGGATGCCCCACCAGATGGCCGCGATGAGGATCACGACCACCACGATGCCGACGATCAGCGGTGCCGTCCCGACCACGAAGTCGTGGGGCACGGCCAAGTCCATGGCGTACGTATCCATGACGGCCGGGTACCCCGGTGCGCGGGCCTAACCCCCGTACCGTTCAGCGCCTGCCGCTCAGGCCGTCCCGCTCAGGCCGTGCCCTCCGCCGCCAGGATCGCGTCCCGGTAGGCGCGGGCCGCCGCGCGCAGCGCCGTCTCGGGCTCGACCCCGGCCTCCTTGGCGCGGACCGCGAGCGCCAGCAGTTCGTAGCCGAAGCCCTCGCCGTCCGGAAGGGCGACCGCGAGACCCGCGGTACGGGTACGGGAGGCGAGCTGGGCGGTCAGGGCGAGCGCAGGCTGACCGAGCGGCACCCCTTCGGTGACCGAATCGCGCTGCTTCTCGGCCGTCTTGGTGCGCAGCCAGTGCTCCTTGACGTCCTCGGCGGTCTCCGCGACCTCCTCGCCGAACACATGCGGATGGCGGCGGATCAGCTTGTCCACGATGCCACCGGCCACATCGTCGATCGCGAACGGCTCGTCCTCGTCCTCCTGCGCGATCCGGGCGTGGAAGACGACCTGGAGCAGCACATCGCCCAGCTCCTCGCGCAGCGCCTCCCGGTCGCCCTCCTCGATGGCCTCGACGAGTTCGTACGCCTCCTCGATGCCGTACTTGACCAGCTCCTCATGGGTGCGCGCGCCGCTCCACGGGCACTCCGCCCGGATCCGGTCCATCACCTGGACCAGGTCGAGCAGCCGTGCGCCCGGCAGGTCGTACGAACCGGGCAGCAGCTCCAGGTCCGGCATCGCCTCGCGGCCCGAACCCGCCAGCCGGGCCAGCCCGTCCGTCAGCGCGGACTCCCCGTCGGCCGAGGTGATCACGACGGCGCTGCGGCCGCCCTCCGCGACGCAGTAGTCGACCAGCTCGCGCGCCGCCGGAACCGTGTGCTCGACCTCGATGCCCGCCTCGCGCAGATACGGCAGCTGCGGATGGTGATCATCCCCGCACAGCACCCGGTCCGCCCCGCGCAGCGCCTGCCAGGCGGGCCAGGAGAGCAGCCCGGGGGCCACCCGGTGGCTGGTGGTGAGGAGGACGACACGGCCGGTGGCGAGGCCGGAGGCGGGGGCGGCGGAGTCAGGCGTGGTCACCCTTGAAACGTAACCTACGCGGGTTGCCGGTCGGCCGTGGAGGTGCGCAGCCAGGCCTCCTTGGCGAGGACCGCGGTGCCCTTGGTGTCGTCCCAGTTGCCGTAGCGCGGGTTGACCTTGATGGCGAGGTCCTTGGAGGTGCGGGTGAACACCGCGTTGACCTTGGCGACGCCGAGCTTGCGCAGCAGCGCGGTACGGGTCAGCTCCATGCGGACCGCGTCGTCGATCTGGTCCGGGGCGATGCCCTGCTCCAGGTAGGCGGCGCGCAGCGCGGCGGCCCCGCCGGACTGCTGCTCGGCGGCGGCTCGGGCGCGCTGCACCGCACGGCGGCTGACGCCGATGCCGTTGTCCTGTCCGGCCCGCTCGATGACCTTGAACTGGATCATGCGGATCAGGGTGTTCTGGGTCAGCTGGCCGCTGGCGGCGACCAGCTGGTCCGCCCTCGGGGAACCGGTCTGCGCGTCCCGTACGTCCTTCACCTGGGCCTGGAGCTGCGACTCGGTGATCCGGCCGTCGTCCAGGACGGCCGCGGAACCGGCCTTCGGGGTGCCCCCGCAGGCGGTGAGGAGGGGGGCGCAGACCAGCAGGGCGGACGCGGCGGAGAAGGAGAGCGCAGTACGGCGGCGGATCATTGAGCCTCCCGGCAGAGATCGTGCGGCGCGACAAACGATCTGGCGTTGATCGATGGTATGGAGTCGGCGCGGCCTAGGCCACTGCTTGGACAACGATTCACCCCGGTCTTGGTCAGCGTCCGGCCGAGATCCAGCGGAGATGCAACCGCCCCGCCCCCGTCGCGTATCTTTTCGACCGGACCGCCCTCCCCCTGCCCCGCATGCCCCTCATGCCCCTCATGACAAGGACCCTGGATGGACACGGCAGCGACAGCCCCGCCCGGCACCACCGCCGAAGGGGCGACCGCCGCCGCCACGGGCAGGGAGCGGCTGCGCGCCCGGGCGGTGGCGCTGCGCCGGCCGGGGCTGGACCCGTACTGGCTGGCCCTCGGCCTGTTCGCCGCCTTCGCGACCCTGTCGGTCTGCCGCTACCGCCGCATGGCCACCATGTCGTGGGACCTGGGCATCTTCGAGCAGGCGATACGGGCGTACGCGCACTTCCAGGCCCCCATAGCCGATCTCAAGGGCCCCGGCGCCAACATCCTCGGCGACCACTTCAGCCCCATCACCGCCCTGCTCGCGCCGCTCTACCGGATCCTCCCGAGCCCGGTCACGCTGCTCGTCGCGCAGGCCGCCCTGTTCGCGCTCTCCGCCGTCCCCGTCACGCGGACCGCCGCCCGGCTCCTCGGCCGGGCCCGGGGGCTCGCGATCGGCGCCGCGTACGGACTGGCCTGGGGCCTCCAGCGCGCCGTGGACTTCGACTTCCACGAGATCTGCTTCGCCGTCCCGCTCATCGCCTTCTCCCTCGAAGCCGTCATCCTCCGGCGCTGGTACGCGGCGATGCTGTGGGCCGCCCCGCTGGTCTTCGTCAAGGAGGACATGGGCGCCACGGTCGCCGCGATCGGCGTCGTCATCGCGCTACGCGCCCTGCGCGAGCGGGTGCCGGGCATCGCGCCGCTCGCCGTCGCCCTCATGGGCTTCGGCGTGCTGATCTCGGCGCTCGCGCTCGGCGTCATCATCCCCGGCTTCAACGGGGCCGGTTCGTACGACTACTGGGACAAGGTCGGCAGCGGCGGCTCGGACGCCACCATCCCCTTCCTCACCGCGCTGCGCACCCTGCTGTGGGTGCTGCTGCCGACCACCGGGCTGCTCGCGCTGCGCTCCCCGCTGCTGCTGGCCGCGCTGCCCACCCTCGGCTGGCGCTTCGTCTCCCACGACGAGCACTACTGGGGCACCGACTGGCACTACAGCGCGGTGCTGATGCCCGTCGTCTTCCTGGCCCTGGTCGACGCGCTCGACCGGATCAAGGCCAGCCGCCGCGACTGGCTCGTCCGTTACGCCCGTCAGATACCCGCCGCGGTCTGCGCCGCGGCCCTGGCCCTGACCACCGCGCTGCCGCTCGGCGGGCTCACCGAGGAGGCCACCTACCGCAAGCCGCCCACCGTGAGCGCGGTGGAGCGGCTGCTGGACCGGATACCCGACGGCGCGACGGTCGAGGCCAACGTCGGCCCGATAGCCCGCCTCACCAGCCGCTGCCGGGTCTTCTGGGTCGGCTCCACGCAGGGCGTCACCCCGCAGTACCTGGCCCTGGCCGAGCCGCCGGACCGCACCGTGCGGCAGGAGCTGGACTACGCGAAGCAGCTGCACCCCAAGGCGCGGTACGAGGCGCTGGCGTCCGCCGGGGGCTACTGGCTGCTGAAGCTCAAGACCTGAAGCTCAAGACCTGAAGAAGCTCAAGCCCTGAAGCTCAAGACTCCATCGGCTGCGGGGCGATGACCGCGAACGGCGCGCCCTGCGGGTCCTGCACCAGGGCCATCCGCCCGGCGACCATGTCGAACGGCGGCTTCATCACCGTCCCGCCCTCCGCCGACAGCTTCGCCACCGTCCGGTCGACGTTGTCGACCGAGAAGTAGATCAGCCAGTGCGAGGGCGTTCCGGACGGGACCCCTTCGCGCAGCGTCTGGAGCCCGCCGACCGTGCGGCCGTTCACGGTGAGGGCGTAGTAGCCCGCGGCGTCGTCCTCGGCACCCTCCATGGGGCTCGTCTCGATGCCGAGCGCCTCCGCGTAGAACGTGCTCGCCGCCTCGCGGTCGCTGGTGTTCAGCTCGTTCCACACCAGCGCGCCCGATTCGTTGACGATGCCCGCCCCGGGGAACTGCCGCGCCTCCCAGACGCCGAAGACGGCCCCGGTGGGGTCGGCCGCCACCATCATCTTCCCGAGGTCCATCACGTCCATGACGGGCAGCAGCACGGTGCCGCCGTTACGGCTGATCGCCTCCGAGGTGGCCTGGGCGTCGGTGGAGGCGAAGTAGGTGGTCCAGACGGTCGGCGGCGCGGGCTGGTCGTCCATCGCCTGCGCGGCCATCACCCCCGCCACCGGGTGGTCCTTGAGCGTGCAGACCGTGTACCCGCCGAACTCGGCCGGGCCGATCTCCCCGGACCAGCCGAACAGGCCGGTGTAGAAGTCGAGGGCGGCCTGCTGATCGGAGGCCGTCAGATCGACCCAGCAGGGGGTGCCGGGCTGGTAGGGCGCGGTGAATTCGGGCATCGGGTGCCTCCCGGTCGGGCCTCTGCGCTCAATTCTCCTCCGGTGCGGCGGGAGCGCCACTCGGCGGCTTTGGCAAGATTTCGATCATGATTGATCCACGGGGGCAGCAACAGCCCTATCCGCACTCCCCTCCGCCCAACCCCTACGCACAGCCGTACGCTCCCCCTTCCCCGCAACCGGTGCGGGTCCCGGAGCCCGCCGGTGACGAGCGGCGCATGTTCGCGGCGGCGGTGGACTGCGTCCTCGCCCTGGGCGGCGGCGTCCCCCTCGGCATGGACGTCCTCCCGAAGCTCAAAGTCGAGATCGAGCCCCTGTTCCTGGCCATAGCCTGCGTATTCGGGCTGTCGATCATCAACCAGGTGCTGGGGGCCTGGATCTTCCGGGCCTCGCTCGGCAAGTGGATGCTGCGGATGCGCGTGGTGCGCGAGACCGACGCCGGGCGGCCGGGCTTCTGGCGGCTGGTCCACCGGTGGCTGCTCGGGATGACCTGGCTGCCGATGCAGCCGCTGCGCTATCTGACCTGCGCGGACGGCGATCCGTACGAGGACCACTGCAAGCTCCGCTACGTGCGCCTCAAGGATCTGCGGCGGCTGCGGCATATGGGCTGACGGACCGCCACGGAACCGCGAAAAACCGGGCGGCGGCCAACCCCCTCAGGGTGGGGCGCCGCCCCGCCGGGTAGGGGAGACGCCGTGTGAGGGCGCGCGGCCCCCCCCCCCCAGGCGCCA
>NZ_JBHWJI010000068.1:1864-18635 GCF_042731515.1 Streptomyces sp. NPDC059850 | reverse complement strand
CCATTGGTGGGGGGGGGGGGGGGTTATTGGGGCGGCCGCCCCCCCACGCAACCCAAAAAACCGGGGGGGCCCCCCCCCCCCCGGGGGGCCCCCCCCCCCGGCGGAGAAGGTCAGACGCGGTGTCAGGCCTCGCTGCCCGCCACCCACTGGCTCCAGTCCATGTTCCAGCCGTTGAGGCCGTTGTCCGGCTTCACGGTCTGGTCGTTGGAGTTCTTCACCACCACGACGTCACCGATCTGGGAGTTGTCGTAGAACCAGGCGCCCTGCGTGTTCGGGTCGCCCGCGCCCTTGGTGTCCGCCAGGCCCACACAGCCGTGGCTGGTGTTCTGGCTGCCGAAGATGGACTTGGCGCCCCAGTAGTTGCCGTGGATGAAGGTGCCCGAGGTGGACAGCCGCATGGCGTGCGGCACGTCCTTGATGTCGTACTCGCCCTTGCCGTCGTCGTCCGTGAAGCCGACCGTCGCACCGTTCATCCGGGTCTCCTTGAACTTCTCGGAGATCACCATCTGACCGTTGTAGGTGGTGTTGTCGGGGCTTCCGGCCGAGATCGGGATCGTCCTGATCAGCTTGCCGTCACGCACGACCTTCATGGTCTTGGCCTTGGCGTCGACCGTGCTGACCTGCGAGTGGCCGACCTTGAACGTGACGGTCTTCTCCTGGACGCCCTTCACACCCGACGACGCCTCGACGCCGTCCAGGTCGAGCTTCAGGGTGACGGTGGAGTTGGCCTTCCAGTACTCCTTCGGGCGCAGGTCCAGCCGCTGGCCGCTGAACCAGTGGCCGACGACCTCCTGGCCGCTGCTGGAGGTGACCTTGATGTGGTCCTGGACGTCCTTCTTGTTGGTCACCGCCTTGTCGAAGTTGATCGACACCGGCATGCCCACTCCGACCGTCGAGCCGTCCTCCGGCGTGAAGTTGCCGATGAAGCTGTTGGACGGAGAGACCGTGGTGAAGGAGGAGTGCTCCGTGGCCTTGCGGCCGTCGGAGTCCTTGGCGGAAGCGCTGATCTTGTACTGGGTGGACCGCTCCAGCTGCCCGTCCGGCTTCCAGGAGGTCCCGTCGGACGATATGGATCCGGCCACCTCTGAGCCGTCGGCCTTGGAGGTCATGGTCACCGAGGTGAGCTTGCCGCCGCTGACGCTGACCTTGGTGTCGCGGTTGATGCCCGCATCCGTCGCACCGGTCTTCGGTGTGATCTTGATTTGGGCGTCGGAGGCGTCCTTGGCGGCCGCCTCGTCCACCTGCGACTGCCCCTTGCCACCGCCCTTGCTGTCGCTGCTGTCGCCGTCCCCGCCACAGGCGGCGAGAGTCAGTACGCCGCTGAGCACGGCGGCCGCGGCCACCAGCCCCCTACGGCGCTTGCCGTACGTCATCACACGTATCTCCATTTACGACTGGACCCCAGAAACCCAAGACCTATCCAGCAAGACCTATCCAGGAAGAACGCCTGTACCTTTTGGTCGGTTCCACGCCCAGTAAAACTGTGCGCGAGGCCACTTAGCAAAGACGCTGGTCCAGCTTATGACGCAGCGCCGTGAATACGGACAAACCATGACAGGCCAGGATTAGTCATACGGTGCGGAGCGGGCTGCCGACCCGGTTCGCTACCGTTCAACCTCTGTGAGTCACTACGATCGGGCACACAGGGTCAATTGGCCGCAGCCTCAAGGGGGATGCCGTTGTGTCCGCACGCCGACCGCTGCTGACCGCCGCCGCAGCCGGTTCGCTGCTGTGCGCCCTGTGGTTCGTCCCGTCCGCCAACGCGACGGTCGAGACCGACAGCCCGTCGTCGTCCTCCGGCAGCTCCCGGAGCGAGGCTCCGTCCTCCCAACCGCGTACCGAGGCCGTCCCGGACGAAAACCTCGCCGACACCGGCAGCGTGGACGTCACCCCGTACCTCGCCGGAGGCACGGCGTTCCTGGGGCTCGGGGTCACGATGGTGACCGCCTCCGCGCGCCGTACGCGCCCGGAGGCGTCCTGATCTCTTGAAGGTGCTCCGTCAGGCCAGCGGCCCGGTCACCGACTCGACCGCTTCCGCCAGCTTCCCGGACCGTACGAACGCCTCGGCGGCCGCCAGGTCCGGCGCGAGGTAGCGGTCCCCGCCCGGGCCCTCGACGCCCGCCCGGCGCACCGCCGCCAGCACCGCCCGGGTCGCGGGCGCGGGCACCAGGCCCTCCCGCAGCTCCACCGCGCGGGCCGCCGCGACCAGTTCGATCGCGAGCACCCGGGTCAGGTTGTCCACCACCGTGCGCAGCTTGCGCGCCGCGGACCAGCCCATGGAGACGTGGTCCTCCTGCATCGCGGAGGACGGGATCGAGTCCACCGAGGCGGGCACCGCGAGCCGCTTCAGCTCGCTCACCAGCGCCGCCTGGGTGTACTGCGCGATCATCAGCCCCGAGTCCACGCCTGGGTCGCCCGCCAGGAACGGCGGCAGCCCGTGCGAGCGGTTCTTGTCCAGCAGCCGGTCGGTACGGCGCTCCGCGATCGAGGCGAGGTCGGCCGCCGCGACGGCGAGGAAGTCCAGGACGTACGCGACGGGCGCGCCGTGGAAGTTGCCGTTCGACTCGACCCGGCCGTCCGGCAGCACCACCGGGTTGTCCACGGCGGACGCCAGCTCCCGGTCCGCCACCAGCCGGGCGTGCGCGAGCGTGTCCCGGCCCGCGCCCGCGACCTGCGGGGCGCAGCGGATCGAGTACGCGTCCTGAACACGCGGCGCGTCGTCCTGGTGGTGCCCGGTGAGCCCGGAACCGTCCAGCACCCGCAGCATGTTGTCCGCGCTGGCCGCCTGGCCGGGGTGCGGGCGGATGGCGTGCAGCTCGGGTGCGAGCACCCGGTCCGTACCGAGCAGCGCCTCCAGCGACAGCGCGGCCGTCACGTCGGCGACGGTGTACAGCCGCGCCAGGTCGGCGCAGGCCATCACCAGCATGCCGAGCATCCCGTCCGTGCCGTTCAGCAGCGCGAGGCCTTCCTTCTCCCGCAGCTCGACCGGCTCGATGCCATGCGCGGCCAGCAGCTCCGCGGCGGGCCGCACCTCCCCGTCGGGGCCCTCGGCCTCGCCCTCCCCCATCAGCGCGAGCGCGCAGTGGGACAGCGGCGCGAGGTCGCCGGAGCAGCCGAGGGAGCCGTATTCGTGTACGACGGGCGTGATCCCCGCGTTGAGCAGCGCCGCCATCGTCTCCACGACCACGGGCCGCACCCCGGTGTGCCCGGACGCGAGCGTCTTGAGCCGCAGGAACATCAGCCCCCGCACCACCTCGCGCTCCACCCGCGGCCCCATCCCGGCCGCGTGCGACCGCACGATGTTGCGCTGCAGCTGGGCGCGGAGGTCGGGGCTGATGTGGCGCACGGCGAGCGCGCCGAAACCGGTGGAGACGCCGTACACGGGCTCGGGCTTGGCCGCCAGGTCATCAATCACCCGCCGCGCGGCGGCGACGGCCGCGACCGCCTCCTCCGCCAGCTCAACCCGAGCCCCGCCCCGCGCCACGGCGACAACGTCCTCGGCGCGCGTCCCGGACGTTCCCACCACCACAGTGTGCATATCCATATTCAGGCACCCTAGAGAGTGAATCCCCAAGTGTCACCCCGCGGCCATTCCGCCGCACACCGGGGCGGAGTCTCCGCCCCCACCGGAGTTCCGACCCGCACGCTCTCGCGAGCATTCCGCGATGATCTCGCGCATGCTCTAGACGCAGCGAAGCGCCCCCAACTACCCAGATCACTTTGGAAGTTGGGGGCGTTCTCCGCACCGGCCGGGGTACCGGTCCCGGGCTCCTATTCCTCCCGCGTCACCCGCGCATGGTCCGTCACCACTCGGCGGAAGAGATCATGACCAGTCCGGCCGGTATGGCGTAGGCACCACTGCTGTGCCGCCTCCTGCTCTTCCTGCGGACCGGATTCCTCGCCACAGCCGGATGCGGTGCAGAACGCTTCGTATGTGACTCCGCCGCCTGGCACATGTCGGATGGTGTGCGGCACGAAACGCGTCACTGAGCGGGTCACGAGGTCACCTCAACGGTGCTCTCGCAGTCCGTCATGGGCAACCGGGCACCCCTGCTTTCAGCGACCCGCAGAGCGTCGCTCAGGCACTCGGACAGCCGCGCGCCGACGTTACGCAACTCGGTCGTGGAAGCCTTGGGGTCGCTCAGGATCTTCCGCGCATGGTTCAGCACCTCAGCGCCCGTCGTGAGCTGAACGGCTTCCATCTGGTCAGCGAGCCGCCAGATAAGTCCGCCCTCACTGCCAGGGGCAAGGAAACACCGCTTCCCGCCTTCTGAATGCCATGGCAGCAGCCGCGCCGGTTCCCGGTCGCTCATCGATGCACCTCCGGCAGAAAGTCGACACCCACAGTCGCCAGTACGAGAGAGCGCGTGCGCTGCGGGCGTCGCTTCCGTTCCTGCCTCCGCTCATGCGCCACAAGATAGGGGCGCACCATGGCGAGTGCGTGTCCATCAAGCGCCATCGATTCAGACGCCCGGGCGGAAACAGGCACGGCATGCACAGGGGGCGCCACATAGGTGCGACTGTGCTTGCCGGGGGTGTGTCGCCCGAACAGGGCCTCTCTCACCCGTTCGGGTAGTCGTGATAGGCATTGCATGTCGGTCTGCTCCATTCAGATCGGACATACCCCGGGGCCGTTCGCGCGGTCGCCGGGGGCCTTGCGTCTAGGCAGCCTGCCAACCCCTCAAAGACGTATCCGCCCATGTCTAGGGACAGTTGGGACGTTCAGGCGGTAGCGTTGAAGAACGCCCAAACGTCCGAGGGGGAGACCTTGAACACTGCCCTACGATCAGCTATGGCTGACGCCAAACTGTCGGCACGGCAACTTGCATCACGCGTCGGGGTCTCCGGAAAGACGGTCGAACGTTGGATCGCGGACGCAGCCCTGATTCCACACGCGCAGAACCGTGAGGACGCCTGCATGGCGTTGGGAGTGAGTGAAGAAATGATCTGGCCGAAGGCAATCAAAGACCGCGTGAAAACTGGTGCCGACCGGGAAATTATCCACTCTTACCCGTATCGCTCGGCATGCCCATCGACAGTGTGGCGCGAACTCATTACAGAATCTTCGGGTGAACTCTTCTTCGCCGGTTACACAAACTATTTCCTCTGGCTGGAACAGCCAACGTTCGCAACCACATTGCAACGTAAAGCAGAAAGCGGGTGCCGGGTCAGGTTCCTGCTAGGCAATCCTGACTGTGAAGTAACGCGTCAGCGCGAACAGATCGAGGATGTATCGCTTACGGTTTCCACGCGCATTCGCGTCACGCTGGAAAACCTCGCGAAGCTGGGAACTGTTCAAGGGATAGAGGCGCGGTTCTCGGCAGCAGCCGATGCCGCTAATCACGTCTCACTATCCGTTTTTCGGTTCGACAATCAAGCGTTGGTCACTCCGCATCTCGCCCGCATGGTCGGGCATGACTCCCCTCTTCTGCACTTGCGCAAGCATGGCGACAGCGGCATGTTTGACCGGTTCGCCGAACACGCAGAGGAATTGTGGTCCAGGGGCGCACCGGTAGAATACGTACCCTCCGCGCACTGATCGAGCAGAAATTCGACACTGCCTATGAATTACTCATGCGCGCCGACCGCGACCCGAGCGACCTCGGCGCGCACCATGCGGGTACTTGGTGAAGCGCTGCAGATGCTGAGCCGTTGGCGTGGTCGGCCTGCAGTGACCCAGTCGGTCACGGAACGGATGACGAACGCCTGCCACTCCTGACTTTGCGGGTTCAGGTACTGCGGGTCGTCGTGCACAGCGAAACCATGCTGCGCCCCCTCAATCTCGATGAGTTCGCAGCCGCCACCGAACTTCCGCGCAGCAGCGCGCGACAATCCAACGGGCACGAACGTGTCTTCGGTGCCATGCACCATGAGCGTTGGGGCCTGCACCTCACCAAGCACCTCATGCGGATGCAGCCAGAAAACCTCATTGAACAGAGGCCGCCCATGCCTCAGCGTCGGCGTAAATTGGATGAACCCGTCTTCGGACAGCCGCTGAGCTGCTTCCTCGCTGATCGAGTCATCGACCCAATAAGACCGGGTATCGATGGTGCGCCATTTGTAATCCAACTGCGGATTGAACAAGACCAGCCGCGAAAGGTCTGACGAGCGCTTGGCCGCATAGTACGCGCAGATACCGCCACCGAAGCTGGCACCCAGCAACGTGACTTCCTGGACACCCGCGGTCTCGCGAACAAAGGCGATGGCTGCCCGAATGTCATTGAGGAGAGAGGCCAGGGTCAGCTCCTCCTGTCGGCCTTCGCTTTCACCATGGCCGCGCAGGTCGAATCGCAAAGACGCCACACCGCCTTCAGCCAGCCCCTCGGCAAGGCGCGTGAAAAACCCGCCCTCCTCGCGGGTCACACCCCCACCGTGCACCAGCACGACACCACGCGAACCTGGCGCATCGGGGCGCACGAGCGTGCCCGCCAGGTGAAGGCCATCGAGCGTCCGAAGCGTCACGCTGTGAGACGTAGGCATGACGCGAGCGTAGCGCTGCGGCTACGGGCGGCGGCCCCGGAAGCGGCGGCGTTCTCGGGGGCGGTCCGCGGGGGTGTCGGCCAGGCGGATCACCGGGTCGTCCGGGCCGCCCTCGCGGCCCGCGACCACCGGCTTGAGGGAGCGCGCCG
This sequence comes from Streptomyces sp. NPDC059850, assembly GCF_042731515.1. Classification (NCBI taxonomy): domain Bacteria; kingdom Bacillati; phylum Actinomycetota; class Actinomycetes; order Kitasatosporales; family Streptomycetaceae; genus Streptomyces; species Streptomyces sp. NPDC059850. The sequence continues at coordinate 12,006 of NZ_JBHWJI010000068.1, read as the reverse complement.
CCTTCGCCCGGTACTGGGCCGCGCCCGCCAGACGGAACAGGCGGCGGGCCGACGCCACGGGCCCGATCGGGTCGCCGGTCGACGCGATCCCGCACGCGACGCCCTCGCCCATCTCCAGCTCCGCCGCCCGGCGGCACAGCTCATCGGCCACCCGCACCACCTCGTCCGCCGGTGGACCGACTCCCAGCAGACAGAACTCATCGCCGCCCAGTCGCGCCACCAGGGCGCCCGGCAGCATCGCACCGCACAGGGAGAGCACCGTGCCGAAACGTTCCAGCAGGCGGTCTCCCACCGCGTGGCCAAGGGTGTCGTTGACCCGCTTGAGGCCGTTGAGGTCGCACACCACCAGGGTCACCACGGTGCCGTGCTCGCGGTACGCCTCCAGGGCCTCGTCCAGCCGTATGTCCACCGCCCGGCGGTTGCCAAGACCGGTCAGGGGGTCGGTGAAGGCCAGGCGGCGGGCCTCCTCCAGGCGTTCGATCTGGGCGAGCCCGGCCGCCGCCACCGAGGCCAGGACGGTCGCGAAGTCGGTGTCGCCCCGGTCGAACACCGGGCTCCCGGCCGCCCGCGCCACGTACAGCTCGCCCCACGCCCGACCGTGCAGCACCAGCGGCGCGACCACGCACGAGCCGCGCCCGCGCCGCCGCAGGGCGGCCACGCGCTGGTGGCAGTACGAGGCCGGGCCGGGCCCGGTGCCCTCGGCGGTCTCCACCCAGGCGTGCGGCTCGCCGCCCGCCGCCCACCGCTCGTGCAGGAACTCCGCGATCTCCGGGAAGTCGTGCACCGGATACGACTCGTCCTCCGGCAGCGGCTCCTCCCCCGGCATCAGCTCGCCCGCGTTCACCAGGACCCGCAACCGGCCCCGCTCCCGCTCCCACACCGAAACCGCCGCGAAGGTGCCGTCCAGCGCGCGGCGCGCGCTCTCGGCGGCGGCGCCGACCGAGTCGCGCGGCGTGGGCGCCGCCGCCATCGCCTGCGCGAGCCCCACCACCGCCCGCAACCGCCGGTCGACCCCGCGTCCCCCGTCATCCCCGTTGTCCGTCACGTCGGCCTCGCATTCCTCACCACATGTCCGCTCTGCACTCAAGGGTTGCAAACTGTTGTTGATTGCGTGCGTATGAGTGCGTTCTAGCGTGTGAGGCAGTATCCGGGCTGTGGACTGCGCGATTCCAGAGGAGGGAACGGAAGTTCCTAGATCGAAAGCGTGACCTTTTCGCGGGTGTGGTCGTTGGGTGGGTGACAGGCGTCTTGCCGCCGGGCTCGCGGAAAGGGAGGGGACAGGGTGGGTGTGCTGCGTGAGCTGTCGGCGCCGTTCGTCGTCCCCGGTCCGTCCGGTGTCGCGATCCGTACGCGGCTCAAGGGCCTGACCGTGGGGGACGAGGAGGTTTTGCGGCTGGTCGGCGCGCATCTTGGGACCTTGGCTGCGCGCGACCTCAAGCGGCGCTGTGCCGAGGGGCTGAAGCACTCCGCGGACTCGTGGGCGGCGCGTAAACGCGCTGTGACCGGGGATTCCTCGTCGCGGTGGGCGGGCAGTATCACCAAGGCCACGCACGACCAGTGGGCGTTATCGCGGCGTGCGCAGTACGCCCACATCCAGACCCTGGAAGCCGGTGTGCGCACCATCGCGCACCGGTTGTCCCTGCCGGTGGGCGCAAAGGGAACCAAGCGGAGCCCGGGCGGCTACCGCACCCGACAGGAGTGGTTCACCAAGGCACGCCGCCTGCACCTCCTTGAAGACCGGCTCGCTGCCCAGCGAGCCGACCGCGAAGCGGGCCGTGTGCGCGTGGTGCGAGGAGGAAAGCGGCTGGCCCGCAACCGCCACCACCTCGAACAAGCACAGCTCACCGAGGCCGAATGGCGGCAGCAATGGGAGGCTGAACGCTGGTTCCTCCAGGCCGACGGCGAGAACGCAAAACGGCTGGGGAACGAGACGATCCGCATCACCCCGGACGGTCAGGTCAGCATCAAGCTTCCGGCGCCGCTGGCGCATCTGGCGAACGCCCAGCACGGCAGGTATGTCCTCACCGGCGCCGTCGCCTTCCGTCACCGGGGCGCGGAGTGGGCCGACCGTGTGGCGGCGAACCGGGCCGTGGCCTACCGCATCCACCTGGACGCGGCCCGCCACCGCTGGTACATCACCGCCTCCTGGACCATCCCCCCGGTCAAGACCGTTCCACTGGCCCACGCCCGCGCTGATGGCCTGATCGGCGTCGATACCAACGCCGACCACCTCGCGGCATGGCGCCTGGACAACTGCGGCAACCCGGTCGGCGACCCGCGCCGGTTCGCCTTCGACCTGAACGGACCAGCCACCCACCGCGACGCACAAGTACGGCACGCGCTGGTACGCCTGCTGCACTGGGCCAAACGCCACAACCTGAGCATCGCGATCGAGGACCTGGACTTCCGGGCAGAGAAGACCCGGGAGAAGCACGGCAGGCGGAAGCGGTTCCGCAAGCTGATCTCCGGCATGCCCACCTCCAAGCTACGGGCACGGCTGGCCTCGATGGCGACCGAACTCGGCATCACCATCGTGGCCATCGACCCCGCGTACACCTCCAAGTGGGGCGCCCAGCACTGGCAAAAGCCCCTCACCAGCCAGAACAGGAAGACCACTCGCCATCACGCGGCAGCGGTGGCGATCGGAAGGCGCGCCCTGGGGCACCCGATCCGGCGACGGACGGCACCGCCCCCGCATCACCAGAGCGATGGTGCGGGGCATCGGACCGTCCAGGCCGCATCGGGCCTCCCGGGGCGTGAGGAAACCCGCCCCCGCATTCCCGGACCACGGACACGATCCGTCGGCGCCGGAGGCGGAGCGAACGCGGGCGACCAGGGTGCCCAACACCGTCCGGGGCACCCGGCTGAGCACGAGTCCTGGAACCAGGACTCACTACCGCTCAGTCTTTAGGAACGGTAAGAATGTCGAGGCCCAAGCCCCCGGGCCCCGGTCACTCCCCGGGCCACTCCGGCTTGCGCTTCTCGTTGAACGCCGCCACGCCCTCCGCCCGGTCGCCGGAGAAGGCGATCGTCCGCCACCCCGCGTCCTCGATCTCCAGCCCGGTCGGGAGGTCCAGCCCGTGCCCGAGCCGCAGCGCCCGCTTGGCGGCGCGCAGGCCGACGGGCGAGTTCGCGGCGATACGTCCGGCCAGCTCCAGCGCGGCCGTACGGTCCTCACCCGGCGCGACGAGTTCGTCCACCATCCCCAGCGCGTGCGCCTCCGCGGCGGGCACCCGGCGGGCGGAGAAGATCAGCTCCGCGGCGCGCGCGGCACCGACCCGGCGCGGCAGCAGCTGCGTACCGCCGCCGCCCGGGATCACCCCGACGGACACCTCGGGCAGCCCCAGCACGGCCGTACGGTCGGCGACGATCACATCGCAGGACAGCGCCAGCTCGTAGCCGCCGCCGAGGGCGAAGCCGTGCACGGCCGCGACGGCGGGCACGGGCAGCTCCAGGACGCCCGTATAGGCGGCGCGGGAGACCGGACGGTGGCGCAGCATCTCGGCGTCGGAGAAGGAGTTCCGCTCCTTGAGGTCCGCGCCGACGCAGAAGGCCCGCTCGTGGGTGGAGGTCAGCACGACGGCCCGTACGGAACGGTCCTCCGCGAGCGCCGCGCACGCCGCCGCGATGCTCCTGGCCATCTCGGAGGACACCGCGTTCATGGCCTTCGGCCGGTCCAGCACCAGCTCGGCCACGAACCCGTCCCGCCGGACCGCGACCCACTCCCCGTACCGCTGCTCACCCATCTCGCACCCTCCCGGTTAACGACCGTGAACCATAACCCGGGCTACGTTACCGGCGCCGCCGCCACCGCATCAGGAAGCCCAGCATGGACGGCCGGGGGTGCCGGTCGGCTTCGCCGGGGGCTTCGTCGGCGGGGGCCGAGGCCCAGGAGGGCACCGGATGCGGCCCCGGATCCGGCGCCGGTCCCGGGGCCCCGGCCGGGGATGAGGGGGCGCCTGGGGGTGAGGCCGGGGGCAAGGGCGCGCCTGGGACCGCACCGGGAGCCTGGGGCACGCCCGGGGCCGGGCCGGGAGCCGAGGCCGCGCCAGGGGTCGGGTCCGCGCCGAATTCTCCGCCACGGACCGGGCCCACAGCCGAATCGCCGCCCGGCACCGAGGTCGAACCGGGGGCCGGGCCCCCGCCCGGAGCCGAAGCCACACCGGGGGCCGGGGCTTGGCCCGCGTCGGGCGCCGCGCCCTGAGCCGGAGCCGCGCCCTGAGCCGGAGCCGCAGCCGAACCGGGAGCCGGGGCCGCGCCCGCAGCCGAACCGGAAGCCGTAGCCGCGCCAGAGGCCGGGCACCCGCCCGAAGCCGTGGCCGGGGGCGGAGCCGTGGCCGGGGCTTGGGGGGCCTCGGGCTCGGTGGGGGTTGGGGGGAAGGTCACCGGGAGGGTGGTCAGGCCTCGTTGGTAGATGCCGGGGCGCCAGCGCAGTTGGTCCTCCGGGAGGGCCAGGGCTATGTCCGGGAGGCGGTCCAGGAGCTTTTCCATGGCCACCGAGGCGATCAGGCGGGCCGAGCTGCGGCCCGGGCACATGTGGGGGCCCGCGCTGAAGGCCAGGTGGCCTCGGTTGCCGCGGTTGCGGTCGGAGGAGCGGAGGGCGTCCTGATTGGCGGCGGCGAAGCTGATCACGACGGGGGCGCCCTCACGCAGCCGCACCCCGGCCAGGGTGACGTCATGGCGGGGGAAGTGGACGGCGAGGTTGGCCAGCGGCGGGTCCGTCCACAGCACCTCGTCCAACGCGTCCTCGACGACCATGCTGCCGCCGGAGACCCCGCCCGCGAAGCGGTCGTCGGTCAGCAGCACGCGCAGGGCGTTGCCGATCAGGTTGATCACCGGGTCGCTGCCGGAGGCGGTCAGCAGCATCAGCTGCTCGACGAGTTCGTGGTCGGCGAGCCGTTCGGGGTGGGCGATCAGCCAGGAGGTGACGTCGGCGGCGGGCCGGGCGCGCTTGAGGGCGACGAGTTCCTGAAGCGCCGAGGTGATCGTACGGTCGGCCTCCGCCACGTCCGTACCGTCGAAGAGGTGCGCCAGCCCGGTGAAGAGCCGGTCCGCGATCTCGCGCGGGCAGCCGAAGAGTTCGCCGAGGACGAGCAGCGGCAGCAGCGCGCAGTACTCGGCGATCAGGTCGGCCTCGCCCGCGTCGCAGAACTGGTCGATCAGGGAGTCGGCGATCCGCTCGACGTAGCCGCGCAGCGCGCCCGGGTCGATGCGGCTGGTGGAGTCGTCGATGGCGGCGCGGTACCGCCGGTGCTCCTCGCCGTCCACCGCGGTGGGCTGCGGCCGGTAGCGGATGAGCTGTCCGGCGTGGCTGGTGTCGGGGACCCGGCCCTCGTTCTTCGCCCGCCAGCGCCGCGGGTCCTTGGAGAACGTCTCGGTGCGGCGCAGGATCTCCAGCGCGGTGTCGTAGCCGACGCACAGGGTCGCGGTGACGCCCGGGTCCAGCTCCACCGGGGCCAGCGGGCCGTACGTCTCGCGCAGTCGCCGGTAGACGGCGGACGGGTCCTTGGCGAACTCGGGCGTGTGCAAGGGTTCCGCCGCGCCCGTTGAGGTCGGGTCGTCGGTCATGGCGACGAACGCTAGCGGAACGGTTTTCCGGCTTGTGCGGACTTCAGCGAAGGGTGAGATTCGTCAACCGGCCGCTCAACCCCGCGCGATCCCGGTCAACCGCGGCGGCTCAGCAGCCACGGCTCCACGACGCCCAGCCCACGCACCGGCCGCTGCCACATCGGCTGGAGCGCGAAGCGGTACGAGGGCGGCTCCTCGCCCTCCTTCTCGGCCTTGGCGGCCGCCTCCGCCGCCTCCGCCTCCGACACCGGGGCCGCCCCGGTGTGGCTCAGCTCCTCCGCGAACGCGCCGTCCACCAGGACCGCGTTCTTGGGGGCTATGGAGGTCAACCGGCTCGCCAGGTTCACCGTCGTCCCGAAGACGTCGCCCATGCGCGTCGTGACCGTGCCGAAGGCGATGCCGACGCGCAGCTCCGGCATCGTCTCGTCATGGGTCAGGGTCTCGATCAGCCGCAGCCCGATCTCGGCGGCGATGCCCGCGTCGTCGGCCGCGTACAGCACCTCGTCGCCCAGCGTCTTGATCAGCCGTCCGCCGTGCGCGGCCACCAGGTCGGCGCACGTCGTCTCGAACGCCTCGACCAGCTCGCCCAGCTCCTCCTCCTCAAGACGCCGGGTCAGCCGGGTGAAGGACACCAGGTCCGCGAAGCCGACCGCGAGCCGCCGGTCCACCATCTCCGCGTCGTCGGCCGCCTGGACCACGCGGCCGGTCGCGGCGGCGAGCTGCCGCCGGTAGACGTACACCAGGAACTCTTCCAGCTCCGGGAGCAGCAGCTCGACCAGCGGATAGGTGATCTCGGTCCGGGTCATCCCGGACTCCTGGGGTTCGGTGAGCCCTTCCAGGAAGGAGTCGATCTGCCAGTCCGCGAGCCGGGCGGTGGTCTGCCCGGTGGACCGCGCCACCTGGATCGCCATGGGCTCGCTCAGCAGCCCCGCCTCGACCAGACCGGAAAGACGCCGCAGGGCCAGCACATCGGCCTCGGTGAGCGCCTTGGCCTGCCCTATGTCGGCGAAGCCCATCGCGCGCCAGAAGCGGGTGGCCAGCTCGACGGAGACGCCCGCGCTGCGGGCGGCCTGGAAGGGGGTGTAGCGCCGCTCGGCGCCGAGGATCAGCTGCTCCAGCCGGAGCGCGATGGGGTCGGGGGCGTCGGCGTCGTCCTCGGCGGGCTCGGCACCGTCCTCAGCGGGCTCAGCAGCGGCGGCGTCGGCGGCCGGGCCGCCCTCACGCGCCCCGTTCTGCCGTACGGCGTGGTCCTGTACGGCGGCGTCCTGTACGGCGGCGTCCTGCCCGGCAACATCCTGTCCGGCGGCGGCTTCCTGCCCGGCGGCTTCCGCGGCGGCGTCCCGCCGCACACCGCGTCCCTCGGCCGTGCCGGAACCCGCGTCGTCGGCGGTCACCGCCCGCCCCCTGTCCGATCCCTGCGCACTGCCCTTACGTTCCTTCTTCCGGTTCGGCCCGCGGCCGCCCCGAACTGGACGGACCGCCACCACGATACGTCAGGTGTGCCCTAGCTCACTCTCCAGTCCGCTTGCTCATTGCTCCTCACTCCCCCGGTGCCGCGGGGCGCAGGTGCACGATGTCCCCGGCCGAGACCGGTTCCTGCACCCCGGCGTCCGAGGCCAGCACCAGCCGTCCGTCGGCGTCGACCGCGACCGCCTCGCCGACGGTCGCCCCGCCGCCCGGAAGCTCCGCGCGGACCCGTCGTCCCAAGGTCGCACAGCCCGCCGCGTACGCCTCCTGGAGCCCGCAGGCCGCCGGGTCGCCCTCGAAGCGGCGCCACTCCCCGTACCACTGCTCGATGGACCGCAGGACGGCCCGCAGCATGGGGTCCCGGTCGGTGGAGATCGCGTCCGCGAGGGCCAGCGAACCGGCCGTCGGCACCGGAAGTTCATCGGCCCGCAGGGAAACGTTCAGGCCGACCCCGATCACCACGGCGTCGTCGGCCCGTTCGGCGAGGATGCCGCCGAACTTCCTCTCCTGGCCGCCGACCGTCACCAGCAGGTCGTTCGGCCACTTCAGCGCGGTGTCCACGCCCGCCGCCCGGCTCAGCGCGCCCGCGCTCGCCACCCCGGCGAGCAGCGGCAGCCAGCCCCAGCGGGACGTGGGGACGCCCGCGGCGCCCGGCCGCAGCAGAATGGAGAAGAACAGTCCGGACCGGGCCGGGGCGGTCCAGGCGCGGTCGAGGCGGCCGCGACCGGCGTTCTGCTCCTCGGCGACGAGGATCACGCCCTCCGGGGCACCGGCCCCGGCCCGGGCCACCAGGTCGGTATTGGTCGAGCCGGTCGCCTGCACCACCTCCAGCTCGGTCCACAGCCCGCCGGGGCGCACCAGGGCGCGGCGCAGGGCGGTCGCGTTCAGCGGCGGCCGTTCCAGGTCCGTCCAGCGTCCGCGTGGATCTCCTGGGCCCCCGGGGGTGTCAGATGGCGTCATACGGGCCAGCCTAGGACGAGGAGGTGTGGCCAACGACGCAGTGCCACCCGGCGGAGGCGCCGATACGCTACGGACCGGTAGCCCAGCCAGCGCAAACCCCGCCGACCAACCCCACCGACCCCCAGAACCTCAGCGTCACGGTCCCAGAATCCACCCCAAGGACGAGCAGGAGCCGCATCCCGATGTCCGAGCCGGAGATTGCCCCCGAGATTCCAGATCGTCACACCACCGCGGGGAAGCTCGCGGATCTGCAGCGCCGCATCGAAGAAGCGACACACGCGGGCTCCGCGCGGGCGGTCGAGAAGCAGCACGCCAAGGGCAAGCTGACCGCGCGCGAGCGCATCGACCTGCTCCTCGACGAGGGGTCCTTCACGGAGCTGGACGAGTTCGCCCGGCACCGGTCCACCAATTTCGGCATCGAGAAGAACCGGCCCTACGGGGACGGCGTGGTGACCGGCTACGGCACGGTCGACGGGCGCCCGGTGTGCGTCTACTCGCAGGACTTCACGATCTTCGGCGGCTCGCTGGGCGAGGTCTACGGAGAGAAAATCGTGAAGGTGATGGACTTCGCGCTGAAGACCGGCTGCCCGATCGTCGGGATCAACGACGGCGGCGGCGCCCGGATCCAGGAGGGCGTGGTGGCGCTCGGCCTGTTCGCCGAGATCTTCCGCCGAAACGTTCACGCCTCCGGGGTGATCCCGCAGATCAGCCTGATCGTCGGGCCGTGCGCGGGCGGCGCGGTGTACTCGCCCGCGATCACCGACTTCACGGTCATGGTCGACCAGACGTCGCACATGTTCATCACCGGACCGGATGTGATCAAGACGGTCACCGGTGAGGACGTCGGCTTCGAGGCGCTGGGCGGCGCCCGCACCCACAACACCACCTCCGGCGTCGCGCACTACATGGGCGGTGACGAGAAGGACGCCATCGAGTACGTCAAGACGCTGCTGTCGTACCTGCCGTCCAACAACCTCTCCGAGCCGCCCGCCTTCCCCGACGAGGCCGACCTGGAGACCTCGGACGAGGACCGGGAGCTGGACGTCCTCATCCCGGATTCGGCGAACCAGCCGTACGACATGCACCGGGCCATCGAGCACGTCCTGGACGACAGCGAGTTCCTGGAGACCCAGGCGCTCTACGCGCCCAACATCATCACCGGTTTCGGCCGGGTCGAGGGCCACCCGGTGGGCATCGTGGCCAACCAGCCGATGCAGTTCGCGGGCTGCCTGGACATCGGCGCCTCCGAGAAGGCCGCGCGCTTCGTCCGCACCTGCGACGCGTTCAACGTGCCCGTACTGACCTTCGTCGACGTGCCCGGCTTCCTGCCCGGCACCGACCAGGAGTACAACGGCATCATCCGGCGCGGCGCCAAGCTGATCTTCGCGTACGCGGAGGCCACCGTCCCGCTCATCACCGTCATCACCCGCAAGGCCTTCGGCGGCGCGTACGACGTGATGGGCTCCAAGCACCTGGGTGCCGACCTCAACCTGGCCTGGCCCACCGCGCAGATCGCCGTCATGGGTGCCCAGGGCGCGGTCAACATCCTGCACCGCCGTACGATCGCGGCCGCCGACGACCCCGAGGCGACCCGCTCCGAACTGATCGCGGACTACGAGGACACCCTGCTCAACCCGTACACGGCGGCCGAACGCGGCTACGTCGACGCGGTCATCATGCCGTCCGAGACCCGCCGCCACATCGTGCGGGGGCTGCGCACCCTGCGGAACAAGCGCGAGCAACTGCCCCCGAAGAAGCACGGCAACATCCCGCTCTAGGTTCAGGACAGGAAGGGCTGTTTCCATGATCCGAATCGTCCGGGGCAATCCCACCCCAGAGGAGTTGGCAGCCGCACTGGCGGTCGTACAAGCACGCGCGGCGGCCGCGACGACCGCCGCGCAGAGCGAGGGCGTACCGGAGGAGTGGGCCGACCCGGCCCGCACCATCCCGAGCCGCCGCGTCCCGCAGCCCGGCCCCAAGGCGTGGCGTACGACGTACTGGCCCGCCTGATCCGACATCCGACATACCGGCACTACCCGGAAATAGTTCCTCCGCCCCGTGGGGGCCGTGGTAGCGGAGAGCCGGGGCCCCCCGGGGGGTAATAAAAAAAAAGATGCCACCAGAAAATTGTGTTGAGGGTTTTGAGG
>NZ_JBHWJI010000068.1:0-1854 GCF_042731515.1 Streptomyces sp. NPDC059850 | reverse complement strand
CAACACCAAAACCCCCACACCCCTGATAATTCTTCCCCCCCCCGGGGGGCGGGTTCCACGGTGACCCCCGCCCCCCCGCGACCGTCCGGCCGCACTATCGGTCGCATGCTGTGGTCCGAGCCGCCCGATGAGCCGCCAGAAGATCTACGGCGCGCTCAGGCGATGCTCCGCCGCGTCCGGGCCGTCCTGGCGATAGCCGTCATGATCGCCACCTGCCTCCTCACGCTGCACCCCTGACCGGTGCTTCGGCAGCGCCTACTCTGGGCGCATGACTGCCCAGCGCACCCTGATCCTCGCCTCCGCCTCCCCCGCCCGCCTCGGACTGCTGCGGCAGTCCGGATTCGCGCCGGAGGTGATCGTCAGCGGAGTGGACGAGGACGCGCTGACCGCCGAGACGCCCGCCGCGCTGGCGCGGGTGCTGGCGGAGGCCAAGGCGGCGGCCGTGGCCGGTCTCGCGGAGGCAGACGGGGCGATCGTCGTCGGCTGCGACTCGGTGCTGGAGCTGGACGGGCAGGCGCTCGGCAAGCCCGCGGACGCCGAGGAGGCCACCGCCCGCTGGAAGTCGATGCGCGGCCGGTCGGGCGTCCTGCGCACCGGGCACTGCGTGATCGACACCGCGAGCGGCCGCCGCGCCTCCGCCACCGCCTCCACCACGGTCCACTTCGGCGAGCCGACCGACGCCGAGGTCGCCGCGTACGTGGCCAGCGGCGAACCGCTGCATGTGGCGGGCGCGTTCACGCTCGACGGGCGTTCGGCACCGTTCATCGAGGGCATCGAGGGCGACGCGGGCAACGTGATCGGGCTGTCGCTGCCGGTGCTGCGCACGCTGCTGGCCGAGATCGGCGTGGGCATCACGGACCTGTGGGCCTGAGAGCCGCCTGAAGCTGCTTGAAGGCTGCTTGAAGGGGGCTCAGGGGCCTCGCTGCTTGAAGGGGGCTCAGGGGCCTCAGGCCGGGCTGGGGGCGTCCTGGCCGCCCTCGGCCCCGGCGGCACCACCCCGGCCCGTGGCCTCCGGCTCGTACGCCAGCAGGCTGAGCACCACCAGCCCCAGCACCACCATCAGACACGCGAACGCGGGCCAGCCCACCAGGCCGACCGAGAACGCGCCCACCACGCCATGCGTCACCGCGCAGGTGATGAGGAGGATGCGGCCGAAGCGGCCGGGCGCGCGGTCGCGCAGCGCCATGCGGAGCAGCACCGCGCCGCACAGCAGCAGATAGCCGCCGAAGAGGCCGCCCGCGACCCAAGTCCCCACGGACATCGCGTCGGTGTCCAGGCCCGCCAGGGACATCTGCTGCCGGTCCACGACCAGCCCCAGGATCCAGTTCAGCAGCGCTATGCCGACCGCTTCCAGCGTCAGCGCCATGGCCGCCACCGCGGCCACTGGTCTGCGTGCCACCCCGCCCACCTCTTCCGGTTCGACATCACGAACGCTACTAACGGGTAAGCCGCCCCACAAGAGGTGCGCGAGGCCCTTGCCCCAGCAGGACCGTGCGGCAAAGTTTCCGCCCCTCGTTCGTAGGGATCCCACAAAGAAACGCGAAGCTCCGCAGCACGGCGGGGCCGAGACGCTGCCCACACCACGGATCTCGCCGCGGGGCCGAAAACCGGGCGTACCGTGGAGCGACGGGGGATTCGGCTGTCTGCCCTGGGCAGGGTTAACGCTCCGTGTGGTCAAGCTCACGCCCGGGGGCTTCTCGGCGCGTGGTGTCACCTGTACCTAAACTCGGCTTGTTTCAAGGAGGGAGTCATCGTGCGCAAGGTGCTCATCGCCAATCGTGGCGAGATCGCTGTCCGTGTTGCCCGTGCCTGCCGGGATGCCGGGATCGCGAGCGTAGCCGTCTACGCGGATCC
>NZ_JBHWJI010000067.1:23357-46307 GCF_042731515.1 Streptomyces sp. NPDC059850 | reverse complement strand
CGGGGGGTGCCGCCGCCCCCCGCGCGGGCGCGGGGGGGGGGCGGCCCCCCGCCCCCCCCCCCGCCGCCGTGGCGTGTGCGGGGTCCGAGGGTGCCCCTCGCGGTTTCGTCGCCGAGCGCGCCCCGGTGGCCAGGTTGTGCCCACCCGTTCCGCCCAGCGGAACGATTGCCCACAACGGTTCAGCCCCTCCGGCGTTTGAGGAGCGGGGGCCGGGGGCGGCGATGCCCTACCTCCAGCCCCTCCGGCGTTTGAGGAGCGGGGTCTGGGGCGGAGCCCCAGTTTCGGGAAGGGGCGGGGTGGGGTTAGAGCAGCACGGGGGTCAGGTCGGGTTCGGACATCTCCTCGTCGAAGGGGTACAGGGGGCGCTCGACCCGGTGGTGGCCCAGGCGTAGGAGGTCCTGGTCCACCCCGCCCGGGGTCAGGGCCAGGCGCCAGTCGGCGGCCAAGTCGTGGAGTTCGGGTTCCAGGTAGCCGATCTTCACCACGACGAGGTCGTAACTCCGAGGATTCAGATCTCCGAAATCCTCCAGCCTATGGAACGGCTTGCGACGGCTCGTAAGGATCACCGTCACACCCCCACGCCGCACGGCCGCGACGTCGCCACCCACCTCGTCGCCCCGGCGCACCGCGACCACCTCGCCGACCAGGTCGTACGGCCCGCCGTGCGCCGTCGCACCGCTGATGTGCCCGCCCACCGACAGGGACACCGTCGCGCCGACGCCCGCCGCGACGCAGCGCGCGACCGCCGCCGGGTCGGTGATGCCGGGGTGGAGGGCGGTGGCGCGACCGGCGGCCAAGGCGTCATGGGCGAGCAGGCGGCGCAGCATGTACGCCAGATCACCGGCCCCGCCCGCCGTCGGATTGTCGCCGGAGTCGCTGATGAGGAACGGCCGGTCGGGCGAAGCAAGCGCGTCGGCGACGCATTCGTCGGCGCTGCCGGTGGGGCCGACGAAGGCGAAGTCGCGCCGCACCTCCCAGTACTCGCGGGCCAGCGACCGCGCCTGGTCCACGACGAGCGCGGGGTCGTCACCGGTGACCACGACATACGCCCGGCAGCGCGGCTCGTCGGCCCAGGCGTAGCCGACCCAGATCGCCGCGTCCACGACCCCGTCCAGCGCCTCGACGGCGGCCAGCCGCCCGTACAGCGAGGCGGCGGGCTCCAGCCGGGTGCTGGTCTTCTCGCCGGGCAGCAGCACCGGGATCTGCACCCAGGCGACATGGGGGCGGCCCTTGCCGGAGTCGAGCCGTTCGACGAGCTTGCGCGCGGCGCGCTCACGCGTCTCCCAGGCGTCCTCGTGCGGGGCGAGCCGGTGCGCGGTGAGCAGGTCGAGACGTTCGGCGAAGCGGCGCGAGACGTTGCCGTGGAGATCCATGGCGGCGGAGATCAGCGCGTCGGGCCCGATGGCGTCCCGTACGGCGTCGGTGAGGTCGGCCTCGGCGTCCTCCAGGCCGACGACGCTCATCGCGCCGTGGATGTCGTACACCAGCCCGTCGAGGGGACCGGCCGCCCGGATACGGTCGGTGAGTTCGGCCTTGATCCGGGCGTAGACGGCGGGCTCGACGGGCCCGCCGGGGAGTGCGACGGCGTGCACGAGGGGCACCCACTCCACGAGCCCGGCCAGGTCGCCGTCCGGTCGCGCCCAGCCGTAACGGGCCAGCAGTTCGTCGCCGCGCGTGACGCGGAAGTCGTCGTATCCGGCGCGGTGCGGGCTGAAGGTGCTGGACTCGATGTGCATGCCGCCGATGCCGATCCGCAGACGGCGGCCTCGGGAGGTGGTGGGTGCCATGCTGCCTCGCTTCCGGTCGGTCCGCGCTCACCTTATGCGGTGGCATGCGTTGGCCGAATGAAGGCGGTGTCACAGCGGGCGTTCCGTGGTTACCATCCGTTGGTTCCCGTACCAGACGTACCACCGGCGTCCGTACGCGGAGGCAGCATGGGCCGCTCAAGAACACGCACAGGCACACGCTTACGCACCCTCCTCGCCGCACTCCTCGCGGCCCTGCTGACCGGCGCCTGTTCGGCCGGGTCCGGGCCGGTCACGGACGTCGGGGCGAGCGGCGGGACCAGGGTCGAGGGCGGTACGGCGACCATGGCGCTGCCGCCCGCCGCCGCGCCCAACTGGATCTTCCCGATCGCCGCCCCCGGCTATCTGGCCTCGTACAACGGCGCCCTGCAGAACCTGCTGTACCCGCCGCTGTACCAACCGGTGCGCAAGGGCGGGGCGCTCAGCATGGACAACCCGCGCAACCTCGCCGAGCCACCCCGCTACGGCGACGGCGACAGGACCGTGACCGTCACCCTGAAGAAGGGCTACACGTGGTCCGACGGAACGCCCGTGACCACGGGGGACGTCAAGTTCTGGTTCGACCTGATCAAGAGCGGCAAGAAGGAGTGGGCTGGCTATGCGCCCGGCCTCCTGCCCGACAACGTCAGGCGGTTCGAGACCGTCGACGACCGCACCTTCCGGCTCCGGCTCGTCCGCGCGTACAACCCCGCCTGGTTCACCGCCAACCAGCTCGGCCAGAACGTCGTCCCGCTGCCGCGCCACGCGTGGAATCCGCGGCACGAAAGCCCCCGGAAGGCCTTCGCCCGGCTGCTCACGCACGCCAAGCGGCTGTCGGCGTTCGCCACCGATCCGCTGTGGAAGACCGTTTCCGGACCCTGGACGATCGAACGGTGGAGCACCTCCGGTCAGGTCGCGCTCGTCCCCAACCGGCGCTACACCGGCCCGGACAAGCCGCACCTCGACCGCGTCGTCTTCAAGCCGTTCACCACCGCCGACTCCGAATTCAACGTGCTGCGTTCCGGCGGCGTCGACTACGGCTACATCCCGCCCTCGGTCATGGCGCAGGCCGGGCGGTTCAAGGAGCGGGGCTATCGCGTCGACCCCTGGGAGGGCTGGGCGATCACGTACATCGTCCTCAACCTCAACCACCCCACCACGGGCCCGATGCTGCGTCAGACCTATCTGCGCCGGGCCCTGCAGTACCTGATCGACCAGCGCTCCATCGCCCGGGTCGTCTGGCACGGCACCGCCGCGCCCACCCGTGGCCCGGTCCCGGCCGGGCTGCTCGCCCGCGAGCCGTATCCGTACGACCCGGCCCGGGCGCGGCGGCTGCTGGCCGCGCACGGGTGGCGCGAGCACGGCGGTGTGCTGCGGTGCGTACGGCCCGGGGCGGGGCGGGACGCCTGCGGCAAGGGGATCGGGGCGGGGCAGCGGCTGAGGCTGTCGCTGCTCTCCCAGTCCGGCTCGACCGAGACCTCCAACCAGATGCAGGAGGTCAAGTCCTCGTACGACCGCGCCGGGATCACCCTCGACATCCGTCAGCAGCCGCTGAACACCGTCCTCGGCACGACCGTGCCCTGCCGCCGCACCGAGCCGCTGTGCTCGGCGTGGGAGCTGGGATTCTTCGGCACGGCGGGCAGCTGGTACTTCCCGCCCGCCCCCAGCGGGGAACAGCTCTTCGCCACCGGCGCCCCCTCCAACATGGGCAACTGGTCCGATCCGCGCGCCGATGAGCTGATCAAGGCCACCGCGTACTCCGGCGATCCGGCCGCCATGCGGCGCTACGGGGAGTACGTGGCGCGGCAGGTCCCCGTGCTGTGGACCCCCAACCCCGCGTACCAGGTCTCCGTCATCCGCAACGATCTGCGCGGCATCGATCAGAATCCGACGCTCACCCTCGCGCCCCAGGACTGGTACTTCGTCAAGGCGGACAAGAAGGGCCACCGGTGATCCGCTTTCTGGTCAAACGGACCGCACAGGCCGCCGTCGTCCTGCTCCTCGTCTCCGTCATCGTCTTCGTGCTGCTGCACCAGCTCCCCGGCGGTCCGGCCCGCGCGATCCTCGGCCCCAAGGCCACCCCGCAGGCCGTCGAGCACTTCAACCACCAGCAGGGCTACGACCGGTCGCTGCCCCTC
Organism: Streptomyces sp. NPDC059850; assembly: GCF_042731515.1. Lineage (NCBI taxonomy): Bacteria > Bacillati > Actinomycetota > Actinomycetes > Kitasatosporales > Streptomycetaceae > Streptomyces > Streptomyces sp. NPDC059850. The sequence goes on along the minus strand of NZ_JBHWJI010000067.1, from coordinate 42,385 downwards.
CAGTACGTCCGCTACCTGGGCCGACTGGTCACGGGCGACCTCGGCGAGTCGTACAAGCTCAACCAGACCGTCACCGCCCTGCTGGCCGACCGGCTGCCCAAGACCCTGGTGCTGACCGGGTTGTCGGTCGCGCTCGCGGCCGTCCTCGCCGTGCCGCTCGGCGTGCTCCAGGCCGTACGGCGCGGCCGGATCGCCGACTACCTGCTCACCGGGGTCGCCTTCCTCGCGTACGCCACGCCGGTCTTCTTCCTCGGCCTCGTCCTCATCCTCGTCTTCAGCCAGCGGCTCCAGCTCTTCCCGGCCGAGGCGCCGCAGGCGGACACGGTCGTCGGCGTCCTGTCCGAGCCGCCCGCGCTGGTGCTTCCGGTGGTCACGCTGGCGCTCGGCATCGTCGCCGCGTTCAGCCGCTACACGCGCTCGGCGGTGCTGGACAACCTGAGCGAGGACTACGTACGCACCGCGCGCGCCAAGGGCCAGTCCAACGCGCGGATCATGGCCCGGCATGTGCTGCGCAACGCGCTCATCCCGCTCGCGGGGCTGCTCGGGCTCTACCTGCCGACGCTCTTCAGCGGGGCGCTCGTCGTGGAGTCGATGTTCAACTTCCCGGGGATGGGGCTGCTGTTCTGGAACGCGGCCCAGGGCTCGGACTTCCCGGTGCTGCTCGGGGTGACGCTCGTCGTCGGGATCGCCACCGTCCTCGGCTCGCTGATCACCGACATCGCGTACGCCGTCCTCGACCCCCGGATCAGGAGCGTCCCGTGACGACCTCTGTGAGCGCCGCGGCCGTCACCCCCGGCGTCGGCCGCCGCGCGCTGGCCGTCTTCACCCGCGACAAACTGGCCCTGACCGGGGCGGTCGTGCTGGTGGCGCTGATCGCCTTCTGCTTCCTCGGCCCGCTGATCCGCCCCACCGACCAGGTGCACACGGACCTCGGCCGGGCCAGCCTCCCGCCCGGCAGCCCCGGCCATCCGCTCGGCACCACCGACCTCGGCTACGACATGCTGGGCCGGTTGATGACCGGCGGCCAGACCTCCCTGCAGGTCGGCCTCGCGGCGGGGCTGCTGGCCACCCTGATCGGCACCGTGTACGGCGCGGTCGCGGGCTACTTCGGCGGCTGGCTGGACGCCGCGATGATGCGGATCACGGATGCCGCGCTCGCCATTCCGGCGCTGTTCCTGCTGGTCGTCGTCGCCACGATCGTCACGCCGAGCAAGCCCGTGCTGATCCTGATCATCGCCTCCGTCGCCTGGCTGTCCCCGGCCCGCCTCATCCGGGGCGAGGCGCTGGCCCTGCGTAGCCGCGACTACGTCCACGCGATGCGGCTCATGGGCGGCGGCGGGGTCCGGGCCGTCTTCCGGCACATCGTGCCGAACGCCATCGGCACGGTGATCGTCAACGCCACGTTCCAGATCGCCGACGCGATCCTGTACGTCGCCTATCTGTCGTTCCTCGGCCTGTCGATCCCTCCGCCCGCCGCCGACTGGGGCTCCATGCTCAGCACCGGCATCACCTACACCCAGGTCGGCTACTGGTGGCTGATCTTCCCGCCCGGCATCGCGATCGTGCTCGTCGTCGCCGCGTTCACCTTCATCGGCGACGGTCTGCGGGACGCCTTCGACGTGCGGCTCCAGAGGGTTCGGAGGAACCGCTGATGGCTGAGTCCCTGCCGCGCACCGACTCCCTGTTACGAACCGACTCCCTGTTGCGCGTCGATGACCTCCACGTCGAGATCCCGGCCCGCGACGGCGACCGCCGCCGCACCGTCCACGCCCTCGACGGGGTGTCCCTTGACCTCGCCCCGGGCGAGGCGCTGGGCATCGTCGGGGAGTCCGGCTGCGGCAAGACGATGACCGCGCTGAGCGTGCTGGGTCTGCTGCCGGACGGGGCCCGTATCACCGGCGGTTCCGTCACCTTCGCCGGTACGGACCTGGCGGGCGCGCCCGAACCGGTGCTGCGGGGCGTACGCGGCAACACCATCGGCATGGTCTTCCAGGACCCGCTGACCTCCCTCAACCCCACCATGACCATCGGCGCCCAGGTCGCCGAACCGCTGCTGCTGCACCGGGACGTGGGGCGGGCGGAGGCGTGGCGGCGGGCCGAGGAGATGCTGCGGCTGGTGGGCCTGCCGAACCCGGGGGAGCGGCTGCGGACCTATCCGCACCAGCTCAGCGGCGGTATGCGGCAGCGGGTCGCCATCGCCATGGCGCTGATCTGCGAACCCGCGCTGCTGATCGCCGACGAGCCGACGACGGCGCTGGACGTCACCACGCAGGCCCAGATCCTGGAGCTGATCGACGAGCTGCGGGCGCGGCTGGGGATGGCGCTGATCCTGGTCACCCACGATCTCGGGGTGATCGCCCGGCGGGTGGACCGGGTGGCGGTGATGTACGCGGGCAGGACGGTGGAACGGGCCGGTGTCCGGAGGCTGTTCGCGGCCCCGCGCCACCGCTACACCCAGGCGCTCTTCGCGGCCCTCCCGGAACGCGCCGCCGACGCGTCCCAGCCGCTGGCCACGATCCCGGGGCTGCCGCCCTCGCTGGCGGACCGGCTCGCGGGGTGCCGTTTCGCGCCGAGGTGCGGGTTCGCGACGGAGCGGTGCGCGACGGAGGAGCCGCCGCTGTCGACGGCTGAGGGCGCGGGCGGGGGCGCGCACGCCTTCGCCTGCTTCCATCCCGTACCGCTGGGCGTCGATCCCGTGGCGCAGGTGGTCCCCGTGGCCCCGGCCCCTTCGGCGGTTGCCGATGATGTCCTGCTGCGGCTCACCGGCCTGACCAAGGACTACCCGCTGCGCGGCGGCCCGTTCGCCCGCCGCAGGGGCGTGGCGGCGGTGAGCGCGGTGGCCGGGGTGTCGCTCTCCGTGCGGCGCGGCGAGACGTTCGGGATCGTGGGGGAGTCCGGCTGCGGGAAGTCCACCCTCGGCAGGCTCGTCGTCGGCATGGAACCCCCGACGGCGGGCTCCATCCGCTTCGGCGAGCGCGACCCCGCCGCGCTGGACCGCCGGGCCCGCAAGGCGCACCGCCGCGAGGTGCAGCTGATGTTCCAGGACTCGTACGCCTCGATGGACCCGCGCATGCGCGTGGCGGCGATCCTGCGCGAACCGCTGGTCATCCAGGGCGTCGGGGACCGCGCCGGGCAGCGCGCGCGGATCGCGCGGCTGCTGGATGACGTGGGGCTGCCGCGCGACGCGGCGGACCGCTATCCGCACGAGTTCTCCGGCGGGCAGCGCCAGCGGCTCGGGCTGGCCCGGGCGCTCGCGCTCGCGCCCTCGCTCGTGGTGGCGGACGAACCGGTCTCCGCGCTGGACGTCTCCGTACAGGCGCAGATCCTCAACCTGATGCGGGAGGTGCAGCGCGAGAAGGGCGTGGCGTATCTGTTCATCTCGCACGACCTCGCGGTGGTCCGGTATGTCGCGGACCGGGTCGGCGTGATGTACCTGGGCAAGCTGGTGGAAACCGGCCCGGCCTCGGCCGTGTTCGCCTCGCCCCTCCACCCGTACACCCGTGGTCTGCTGGACACGGCGGAGCACGCGGAACACGCGGAACCGGGCGTACGGCCGTCGGCCGCGCCGCTCGGCGGGGAGACGCCGTCGGCCGCCGATCCGCCCTCCGGCTGCCGGTTCCGGACGCGCTGCCCGTACGCCCGGGAGATCTGCGCGCGGGAGGAGCCGGAGCCCGTGGAGGCGGCCGTTCCGGGACATACGGCGGCCTGCCACTTCCCGTTGGCCCCGGCTGTCGGATCAGGGGCTGGGCGCTGATCCGGGCTGCCATGCCGCCGTAACGCCGAGGACGTTCGGCGGCCATCTGCCCTCCGTAGCTTCCCGAGCGGACGCTCACGGACAGGGGAGAGACAGGTGGCATCGGACATCGCACGCCGCAAGCTGGTCGCACTCGGCGCCGGAGCGACCGGGGCGGTCGCGGCGGGCTCGCTGCTGCCGCCGTCGCTGCAGGCCGCCCTCGCCGCGCAGCCGTCGCCGCCGCCCGGCGGGCTCGACGGCATCGAGCATGTGGTGCTGCTGATGCAGGAGAACCGTTCCTTCGATCACTACTTCGGCACCCTCCGGGGCGTTCGCGGTTACGCCGACCCCAATGCCGTCACCCTGCCCGGCGGGCAGAGCGTCTTCGCGCAGCCGAAGCCGGGCGGCGGCCACGTCCTGCCCTTCGGAGCGCGCGAGGCCGCCGAGGCGCAGCGCGAGGACCTGCGCTTCGTGGGCCAGCTCGACCACTCGTGGGACGGCGGCGCGGCGGCCTGGCACGGCGGCTGGATGGACAACTGGATCGCCGCCAAGTCCCCGGCCACCATGGTCCACTTCGACCGTGCGGACATCCCCTTCCACTATGAGCTGGCCGACACGTTCACCATCTGCGACGCGTACCACTCGGCCATCCACTCCTCCACCAGCCCCAACCGCAACTACTGGGTCAGCGGCACCACCGGCTACGAGCCGGGGCCGGGCGGGCGGCGCGCGGTCGGCAACGACGCGTACGAGGAGGACAGCCACCCCGGCTACGACTGGACCACCACCGCCGAGGTGCTGGAGCGGGCGGGGGTGAGCTGGAAGGTCTACCAGGAGTGGGACAACTTCCAGGACAACAACATCGAGTTCTACCGGCCGTTCAAGGACGTGGCCCGCAAGGCGCTGGCCGGGCTGGGCCTCACCAGCTCAGGCGCGTTCTACACCAAGGTGCTGGAGGCGTCCGGCGCCGAGCGGCGGCGGCTGCTCGACGGTCTGGAAGCGGGCCTGGAGAAGCTGACGGACGACGAACGGCGGCTGTTCGAGCGGGGTCTGCGCCGGGCCCCGGAGGGCGGCTTCGAGGAGGCGTTCCGCGCCGATGTGGCGGCCGGGCGGCTGCCCTCGGTGTCGTATCTGGTGCCGTCCCCGCTGGACTCCGAGCACCCCGATGTCTCCACCCCGGCGCACAGCGCCACCGTGACGTACGCGGTCCTGGACGCGCTCGCCGCCCACCCCGAGGTGTGGCGCAAGACGGCGGTGTTCCTCACGTACGACGAGAACGACGGCTTCTTCGACCATGTGGTACCGCCCAACCCGCCCGCCGACGTGGCCGAGGAGTGGTGGCAGGGACGGCCGCTGGGCCTGGGGATGCGGGTGCCGATGCTGGTGATCTCCCCGTGGACGGTCGGCGGCTACGTCTGCTCCGAGGTGTTCGACCACACCTCCGCCAACCGCTTCCTGGAGAAGTGGCTCGGCATCGAGGTGCCCAACATTTCCGACTGGCGCCGGACCGTGTGCGGCGATCTGACCGGCGCCTTCGCGTTCGGCGGCGCCGCCGCCCCGCAGCCGCTGCGCGACCCGGGGCCGCCCCCGGCGGACCGCGACCACTGGACGCCGGAGCCGCCCGAAGAGCAGCGGATGCCGCGACAGGAGGAGGGCGCGCGTCCGGCCCGCCCGCTGCCGTATCAGCCGGAGGTGTCCGGGGTGTTCGAGCCGCGGGCGGGGGTGATGCGGCTGGCGCTCGCCAACGCCGGGGTACGCAGCGCGCACGCCATCCTCTTCCCGTACGCGGCGGAGTACGAGGCGCCGCAGCACCGCGATCTGGCGCCCGGGGCCCTGTCCACCTGGGACGTCCCGGTGCGGGACGGGCGTTACGACTTCGTCGTCACCGGGCCGAACGGCTTCCGCCGCGAGTTCCGGGGCACGGCCGAGGGTGCCGCCGCCGGGCTGCGGGTGCGCGGCGGCATCGACGCCCGCCGACGGCAGCTCACGCTCACCATCACCAACAAGGGGGAGCGCGCGATCGAGGTCACCGTGCGCCCGCACGCCTATGTGGCCGACGCGGACGCGCGGCAGCGGACGGTGAGCGTGCGCGCGGGCTCGACGAAGGCCGTGGAGTTCTCGGCGCGGGAGGGCCAGGGCTGGTACGACCTGGTGCTGACGGCCGAGGGCGACTCCTCCTTCCACCGCCGCCTCACCGGGCACATCGAGAACGGGCGCCCCTCGGTCAGCGGCTGACCGACGGCTACCGGAGCTGTTGGCTCCGGATGTGGGGAAGCCCACAAAGGGGACAAAGGATCTTTTCCGGCTGACACAGTGCTTTGGTCACAAGCACATCACGCCGCACTCGGTGCACAGACCGGAAAGCAGCCATGGCCGCACTCGCACGATGGTGTATCAAACGCAGCGCCGTCGTGATCGTGCTCTGGCTGGCCGCTTTCGCGGGGATCGCCGCCGCGGCGGCCGTGACCGGTTCCGCGTACTCGAACGACTACGACATCCCGGGCACCGAATCCTCCACGGCCTCGCGGCTGCTGGAACAGCGGTTCCCGGACCGGGCGGGGGACACCGACACCATCGTCTGGCACACCGACCGGCAGGCCGGATCGGTGCGCTCCGTGGACGTCGAGCGGCGGATGTCGGCGGCGCTGGGGCGCGTCGCCGAACTGCCCGGCGTCGTCTCCGTCACCGGCCCGTACGGCACCGACGACACCAGCCGCATCAGCGCCGACCAGCTCACCGCCTACGCCACCGTCGTCTTCCGCGAACCCGCCGCCGACCTGGGCGAGGACGAGGTGCGCCGGGTCCTGGACACCGCGCGCTCCGCCGCCGCTCCCGGGCTGCGGATCGAGATGGGCGGTGTGGGCGCCGGGCTCACCGAGACGGCCGGGCCCGCTCATCTCAGCGAGGCCATCGGCGTCGCCGTGGCCGCCGTCGTCCTCTTCCTCGCCTTCGGCTCGCTCGCGGCGACCCTGCTGCCGATCGCCACCGCGCTCATCGGCGTCGGCACCGCGTACGCGGCGATCGGGCTGCTCGGCCACGCCATGACCGTCGCCGACTTCGCGCCCATGCTCGGCATGCTGATCGGGCTCGGCGTCGGCATCGACTACGCGCTGTTCATCGTGACCCGGCACCGCCGGGGCCTGCGGCAGGGGCTTCCGGTGGCCGAGGCCGCCCAGCGCGCGGTGGTCACCTCGGGCCGCGCGGTGGTCTTCGCGGGCGCGACCGTATGCCTGGCGCTGCTCGGCATGCTGGTGCTGCGGCTGAGCTTCCTCAACGGCGTCGCGGTCGCCGCCGCGCTGACGGTCGCGCTCACCGTCGCCACCTCCCTCACCCTGCTGCCCGCGCTGCTCGGCCTGATGGGGACGAAGGTGCTGAGCCGCCGCGAACGCAGACGCCTGGCCGAGGAAGGGCCGAGGCCCACGGCGGTGCCCGGACTCGCCACCCGCTGGGCGTCGTTCGTGGAGCGCCACCCCAAGGTGCTGGGCGCGGTCGCCGTCGCCGTCATGCTGGCCCTCGCCCTGCCCACCCTCTCCCTCCGGCTCGGCACCTCCGACCAGGGCAACAACCCCGAGACCTCGACCACCCGGCAGGCGTACGACCTGCTCGCCGAGGGGTTCGGGCCCGGCTTCAACGGACCGCTGACGCTCATCGGCAGCATCGACGGCGCCGAGGACCGGATGGCCTTCACCCGGCTGACCACCACCCTGCGCACCACCGAGGGCGTCGCCTCGGTGAGCGCCGCGGAACTGGGCGGTGGAGGCGACACCGGCGTGATCACCGTCGTGCCCACCACCGCCCCGCAGTCGCCCGACACCTCGCGGCTGGTCGAACGCCTTCGGGGCGAGGTGCTGCCGAAGGCCGAGGAGGGCACCTCGCTGCGGGTGTACGTCGGCGGACTGACCGCGGGCTACGACGACTTCGCGGCCGTGATCGTCTCCAAGCTGCCGCTGTTCGTGGGGGTGGTGGTGGCGCTCGGCTGCGTGCTGCTGCTGTTCGCGTTCCGCAGCATCGGTATCCCGGTCAAGGCGGCGGTCATGAACGTGGCCGCCGTCGCGTCCTCCTTCGGTGTCGTCGTCGCGGTCTTCCAGTGGGGCTGGGGGAGCGAGCCGCTGGGGCTCGGCAGGGCGGGCCCGATCGAGCCCTTCCTGCCCGTGATCATGGTGTCGGTGCTCTTCGGGCTCTCCATGGACTATCAGGTGTTCCTGGTCAGCCGGATGTACGAGGAGTGGCAGCACACCCGCGACAACAAGCGCGCGGTCCGGGTGGGCCTCGCCGAGACCAGCCGGGTCATCAACTCCGCGGCCGTCATCATGATCGCGGTCTTCTCGGCGTTCGTGCTCAGCGGCGACCGGATCATCGCCATGTTCGGCATCGGGCTGGCGGCCGCCGTCGCCCTGGACGCCTTCGTCCTCCGTACGCTGCTGGTCCCCGCCCTGATGCATCTGCTCGGCGGCGCCAACTGGTGGCTGCCGGGCTGGCTGGAGCGTACGCTGCCGCGCATCAGCATCGAGGCGCCCGGCCCGGACCAGGAGCCGGATCAGCGGCCGCTGCCCGTGCCCAGGCCGCGCGCCCCCGAGGAGGACGCGGTCCGCACGCCCGTGCCGTAGGGGCTCTTCCCGAAGGTGTCAGCCCTCGCGGGGGCGGATCACGACCTGGCCGGAGTCGAGGTCTATCGGACCCTTCCACGGAGGGTCGCCGTCGCCGACGTCCTGCAGCGTCAACTCCATCCGCTTGCGCTCCTCGTCGGTGTGTTTGCGACTGGGCGCGAACAGCTCCTCGATGAGGTTGAACATGGCGACCCCCGTAGGTGTGGGACTGCGGCCAGTGTACGCAGACCGCCCGAAAAAGGACCGGGGCCGCCCGCCGTCAGCTGATGTCCAGCCGCAGGATCCGGTCATCCTCCTTACTCGGATCGCCCCGCCCGTCCGTATTGCTCGTGGTCACCAGGAGCCCGCCGTCGTCCGTGGCGACCACGGTGCGCAGCCGCCCGTACTTCCCGGTGAGGAACGCCTGCGGCTCGGCCACCGGCTTGGTGCCGCGCAGCGGGATCCGCCACAGCCGCTCGCCGCGCAGCCCCACCATCCAGATGGAGCCCTTGGCGAACGCGACACCGCTCGGCGAGGCATCCTCGGTCTTCCACTGCTCGACCGGATCGACGACCCCCTGCTCCCCGGACTTGCCCTCCGCCTCCGGCCAGCCGTAGTTCTTGCCCGGCCGGATCTGATTCAGCTCGTCCCAGGTGTCCTGGCCGAACTCCGAGGCCCACAGCCGCTTCTGGGTGTCCCAGGCCAGCCCCTGCACATTGCGGTGGCCGTAGGAATAGACGACCGAATCGGCCGACGGATTGCCGTGCGCCGGTTCACCGTCCGGGGTCATCCGCAGGATCTTGCCGCCGAACGAGTCCATGTCCTGGGAGAGCCCCCGCTCACCGCTCTCGCCCGTGCCCGCGTACAGCATCTTGTCCGGGCCGAAGGCGATCCGGCCGCCGTTGTGGATCGCGCCCTTGGGGATGCCCTTGAAGACCGTGTCCGGCGCGCCCAGCTGATCACCCGCGGGGCGCTTGTCGTTGTAGACCATGCGGACGATGCGGTTGTCCGAGTCGGTGGTGAAATACGCGTACACCATGTGGTCCGCGCCGAAGTCGGAGGAGACCGCGAGACCCAGCAGACCGCCCTCGCCCGCGGGGGAGACGCCGGGCACGGATCCCAGCTCGGTCTTCTTCCCGCTGTCCGCCGAGACCTTGAAGATCTTGCCCGTGTCCCGCGAGGACACCAGCAGATCCCCGCCCGGCAGCGGGGCCACGCCCCAGGGCGATTTCAGCTTGGTCGTGAGCGTGCTCACCACCTTCGCGGACCCCTTGGCGGGCGCCGCCGACTCACTCGCCGAGGGCGCCGCCGACGACGAGGGGGAGCCGCCCTTGGACCCCTCCTTCCCGGGCGCGGACGAACCCGAGCGCTCGAAGGGGGACTGCCCGTCACCGGTCGAGCAGCCGGTGAGCAGCAGCAGGGCGGCGGTGGTGGCGAGAGCGGGGGCGGCGAGGGCGGAGGTCAGGCGAGGACGTCGCACGGTCGGGTTCCTCTCGGTGGGGCACTGTGCCGGGGCACGGTTCTGATTCTTATACACCGCAGCTCCGCGCCGGGTTCCCTTCCCCGAACCAGAGAACATCCGCCCCAACAACACCTTCAGTCCCACGACCCCCGCGCGGGCGGCAGCGTCGCGATCTCGGCCAGATCCGCGGCCGTCAGCATCACCCCCGCCGCCGCGGCGTTCTCCGCCGCCCAGCGGTCCCGCTTGGTCCCCGGCACCGGCACCACATGCGGCCCCTGGGCCAGCAGCCACGCCAGCGCCACCTGAGCCGCTGTCACCGACTCCCCGTGCCGCCGCGCGACCCGCCGCAGCCCGGCCACGATGGGCTGGTTCGCCGCCATCATCTCCGCCGTGAACCGCGGATGCCGGGCGCGCATGTCCTCCGGCTCGAACCCCTGCCCCGGTGTCAGCGTCCCGCTCAGGAAGCCGTTGCCCAGCGGCATCGCCGCCAGGAAGCCCACCCCGCGCGAGGCACACCACGGCACCAGCGCCTCCAGCGCCTCGGGCGACCACACCGACAGCTCCGCCTGCACACAGCTCACCGGGAAGACCTGCTGCACCCGCTCCAGCTGCCGCACCGTCGCGTCGTGCATCCGGGCACCGGACCGCCGCTGGGCCCGCGCACCCACCGCGCACAGCCCCAGCGCCCGTACCTTTCCCGCCGCGACCAGCTCGGCCATCGCGCCCCAGGTCTCCTCTATCGGTACCTCGGGGTCGGCCCGGTGCAGCTGGTAGAGGTCGATCACATCGGTCTGGAGCCGCCGCAGCGAGGCGTCGCACGCCCGCTTCACATAGCCGGGCCGCCCGTTGGCCACGATGTGCTGCTCGCCGACCAGCAGTCCGCACTTGGTGGAGACGAAGGCGTCCGCCCGCCGCTCCTTGAGCGCCCGTCCCACCAGCAGTTCATTGGTGAAGGGTCCGTACATGTCGGCGGTGTCGAGCAGGCTCGCGCCCGCGTCGAGCGCGGTGTGCACGGCGCGCAGCGAATGCTCGCCATTGCGCTGCGAAGCGGTATACGCCCAGCTCATGGGCATGCACCCCAGGCCGATCGCACCCACTTCGAGCGCCGCCGCTCCGATTGTCCTGCGCTCCACCTGGACTGACCCCTCCCGTTTCTCGCACCAAACTAACCTCTGCGGAGAGCCTCACTTCGCATAGCCTCCTGGCATGAGTGCAGATGACAGCGATACGTTCCGGCCCCACGATTCGTCTCATGCCGCGTCCGGCGACCCGGCCCGCCCCCTCGCCTGGCTGCCCATCGCGCCCGACGAGATCGAGGGGCTGCCCGAGAGCCTGGAGTACGCCCACTGGGACGGCGGTCCCGACTACCCCACCGACCCCGCCCGCGTCGCTTTCTACTGCGCGCCGTACATGAAGAAGCCCGAGGTGCTGGCCCGTCCGCTGGAGGCCATGACGGGTCTGCGGGTGATCCAGACGCTCACCGCGGGCATAGACGGCCTGCTGCCCGCTATGTCGCAGGTTGTCCCCAATGTGCAGCTGTGCAACGCCCGGGGGCTGCACGACGCGAGCACCGCCGAGCTGGCCCTGACCCTGATCCTCGCCTCGCTGCGCGACATCCCCGGTTTCGTCCGCGCCCAGGACGCCGAGGAGTGGACCTCCGGCTTCCGTCCGGCGCTCGCCGACAAGTCCGTTCTGATCGTGGGATACGGCTCGATCGGCAGCGCGATCGAGGCCCGGCTCGAACCCTTTGAGTGCGAGCGGGTGGCGCGCGTCGCGCGCTCCCCGCGTACGACCGAGCGCGGTCCGGTGCACCCGATCGACGCCTTGCCTCAACTGCTTCCGGACGCCGACGTCGTTGTCCTGGTGACCCCGCTGACCGAGCAGACCCGGGGCCTGGCCGGGGCCGACTTCCTGGCGAAGATGAAGGACGGAGCGCTGTTGGTGAACGTCGCACGGGGCGGGGTGGTGGACACCAAGGCCCTTCTCGCCGAGGTGGAGAGCGGCCGGCTGCGCGCCGCGCTGGATGTCACCGACCCCGAACCACTGCCCGCCGGGCATCCGCTGTGGCACGCTCCAGGAGTGCTCATCACCCCGCATGTGGGCGGCCCGTCGTCGGCCTTCCTGCCCCGCGCCAAGCGGCTGTTGCGCGCCCAGCTGCACCGGTTCGCCGCGGGCGAGCCGATGGAACATCTCATGATGACCACGGGGTAGACGAGGGGGCAACATGCCCCTGGCAGTACATACAGGCATCGATTGACTGCACTCCGTATATACAACGGCGTAGTCAGTTACGGTGCGTAGATGGCCTATGTCCCTGAGTGACCAGTCTGGTGTATCGTCCCGAGCGGGGGCTGCGCCAATGACCTGACGGCGTCAGCGATGGACCGGAACTCGAGGGGGGCGACGGGCGATGTATGGCCAATGGACCAACGACCCGACGCAGCTCAGGCGTCGACCGCGACTTTTCCGCGCAGCCGCGCGGCTCTCGATGACGAAGCTCACGGGGATACGGCTCGCGCGGCCGCGCCCCTTCGCACGACGGGCGGCAGCGCGGTGAGCGCCACCGGAGCGGTGCTCGCCCGGCCGTCGGTCACCGGCGGCACCCGGCTGCTGCCCCAGGTCGTCCTCGCCCTCGTCTGCGGCGGGTACGCGGTGGGCGCGGTGCTCGGCTGGGGATCATCCGAACTGGCCGTCTTCATGGGTGACTTCGGGCTGGCCGCGGCCGCCCTCACCGCCGCCGCCTCCTGCCTGTGGCACGGGCGCAGGAACTCGGGGCGGATGCGCCCGGCCTGGCTGCTGTTCGCGGCCTCGTCCACCATGGCCGCGCTGGGCAACGCCACCTGGGGGTGGTACGAGGTCGTGCTGGGCCGTCCCGTGCCCACCCCCTCGTTCGCCGATGTGTGCTTCCTGCTCTTCGCGCCGCCCGCGATCGTGGGCATGCTGGTGCTCGCCAAGCGCCCGCGCAACCGGGCCGGGTGGATCTGCCTGGGCCTTGACGCCTGGCTGATCGCCGGATCGCTGATGACCCTGTCGTGGAGCCTCGCGCTCGTCCACACCGGGGAGTTCGGCGGGGACGTCGGGAGCGTGGCCCGCAGGGCCTTCTCGCTCGCCTACCCGCTGCTGGACATCGTGCTGGTCAGCATGGTGATCGTGCTGCACTTCCGGCGCTCGTCGACGGCCAGCAGGTCGGCGGTCAACACCGCGATCGGCGCGTTCGCCCTGACCGTGCTGTGCGACGCGCTGTTCACCTCGCCGCTGCTGCACGAGCACTACCGCTCCGGCCAGATCCTGGACGCGGGCTGGTTCGCCGGTTCGATGCTGCTCGCGTACGCGCCCTGGGTGGCCCGGCGGGACGCCGCCGAGACCCCGCCGCCCGTGGTGCGCCGCACCGACCGGCCGAGCCGTCCCACGGCGGGCGCGTTCGCCGCCCTGGCGCCGTATCTCGCCGCCGCCGTCTGCACGCTGGGGATCCTGTTCAACGTGATGGACGGCCGCCCGGTCGACGGAGTGGTGCTCTTCACCGCCTGCGCGGTCGTGCTCGCCCTGCTCGTCCGGCAGGCGATCATGCTGATGGACAACATCGCGCTCACCCAGGAGCTGGCGGAGAAGGAGAACCACTTCCGCTCGCTGGTGCAGAGCAGCAGCGACGTCATCATGATCGCCGCGCCCACCGGCATCCTGCGGTACGTCAGCCCCGCCGCCACCGGCGTCTACGGGCGGGACGCGGACGAGCTGCAGGACTCCGAACTGGCCTCGCTCATCCACCCCGAGGACCTGGGCGCCGTGGTCCACGAGATCCGCCGGTTCCTGGCCGCCTCGCCGGGCGAGGAGCCCACCACCCGCATCGAGTGCCGCTTCCGCTCCGGCTCCGGCGACTGGCTCAACGTGGAGTCGACGGTCAACCGCCACCACGGCGGCCTGATCTTCAACAGCCGCGATGTCACCGAGCGGGTCCGGCTCCAGGCCCAGCTGCAGCACAGCGCCGAGCACGACCCGCTCACCGACCTGCCCAACCGCGCCCTGTTCACCAAGCGGGTCCGGCACGCGGTCGGCGGCCGCCGCCGTACCGACGCGGGCACCGCCGTGCTCTTCATCGACCTCGACGGCTTCAAGGCCGTCAACGACACCGTCGGCCACCAGGCGGGCGACGAACTGCTGGTCCAGGCCGCCCGCAGGCTCCAGGAGTCCGTGCGGTCCGGCTCCGGCGACTGCGCCGCCCGGCTCGGGGGCGACGAGTTCGCCGCCCTCATCGTGGGCGACGGCGCCGACGACACCAGCACCCGCGAATGCCGCATCCTGGAGATCGCCGACCGGCTGCGGGCCCGGCTCTCCCAGCCGTACCGGGTGGAGGGAGGCACCGAGGTGCGGGTCGCCGCCAGCATCGGCGTCGCGTTCGCCGAGCCCGGCACCAGCCCCGGCGCCCTGATGCGCAACGCCGACCTGGCCATGTACCGCGCCAAGGCCGCCGGAAAGAACCGCGTCGAGCTGTACGCCCCGCAGATGCAGGCCGAGGTGGCGCGCCGCGCCGAGGTCGCCACGCGGCTGCGCGCCGCCCTGCACGACGGCGAGTTCGTGCTGCTGCACCAGCCCGTCGTGGAGCTGGCGAGCGGCCGGGTCACCGCCGTCGCGGCGCAGCCCCGCTGGCGCTCGGCCCAGGGCATCCTGTTCACCCCGGCCGAGTTCCTGCGGGTCGCCGACAACAACGCGCGCGGCGGCGACCACGGCCGCGCCGGTGAGGAAGGCGCCCGCACCGCCGAGCTGACCCGCTGGACGCTGGAGGCCGCCGTGGAACAGGCCGCCCAGCGCCGCCGGGACGGCCATATGGCCCCCGTCTGTGTACGGGTGCCAGCGGGCCGCCTGGTCGACAAGTCGATGCCGCCCAAGGCCGTGGAGACCCTGCTCGCCCGGCACGGACTGCCCTCGGGCGCGCTCATCCTGGAGCTGACCGACAGCGACCCACGGGTGCCGCTGGACGAGCTGGAGCACCGGCTCGGCGCACTGCGCAGGCTGGGCGTGCGGATCGCGCTCGACGGCTTCGGCAGCGGCTACGGCGCGATCAGGGCGCTGCGCAGGCTCCCCATCGACGTACTCAAGCTGGACCAGGGGCTGGTCGAGGGGGTGGTCGAGTCCTCCCGGCTGCACAAGATCACATCGGGGCTGCTGAGGATCGGCGGCGATCTCGGGATGCAGTCCATCGCCGAGGGCGTGGACATGCCCGAACAGCTCGTGACCCTGCGCGGTATGGGCTGCACCCACGCCCAGGGCATGGCCTTCAGCGGCCCGCTGGACGAGCACCGGCTGCGCCGGGCGCTGACCCGGGGCAGCTATCCGGTGCCCCGCTCGGACGCTCCGGTGCTGGTCGGCGGTGGGCTGCCGGTGCGGCACGGCGGATTCGGCGGGCATGGGCCCCGGCGCCAGGAGGTGCACACCCACCCACCGACCCGCTCAAATACTGAGACTCCCGTCCCACCCACTTGACACCTGATACGCGCGAGGTGGAGGGTCGGAGCCATGCGCACCCGAATTCTCGTACTTGGACAGCGCGTCGGCTGAGCAGGGCCATGTTGAAGCCCTGCGGACCCTCACCGGCGCGCTCCCCTCGCTTGCCTAACGGCACGAGGGGTTTTTTGTTGCACTGACGCCTGTGCACCACCGCCTTCCTCCCCGCATCACACCTCATTCGAGAAGAGAACGCAGATGACCGAGCAGGCCTCCGGGGCCCATCATCCCCAGCCGCGGGCCCGTAACGGCGGACCCCAGTCCGCGACCGTCGAGCACGTCACGGGTGCGCAGTCCCTCATCCGTTCGCTCGAGGAGGTGGGCGCGGACACCGTGTTCGGCATCCCCGGTGGTTGCATCCTCCCCGCGTACGACCCGATGATGGACTCCTCGAAGGTCCGGCACGTACTCGTCCGCCACGAGCAGGGTGCGGGCCACGCCGCCACCGGCTACGCCCAGGCCACCGGCAAGGTCGGCGTCTGCATGGCGACCTCGGGTCCCGGAGCCACCAACCTGGTCACGCCCATCGCCGACGCCCACATGGACTCGGTCCCGATCGTCGCGATCACCGGCCAGGTGGCCTCCAAGGCGATCGGCACGGACGCCTTCCAGGAGGCGGACATCTGCGGCATCACCATGCCGATCACCAAGCACAACTTCCTGGTCACCAAGGCCGAGGACATCGCACGCACGATCGCCGAGGCGTTCCACATCGCCGCCAGCGGCCGCCCAGGGCCGGTCCTGGTCGACATCGCCAAGGACGCGCTCCAGGCCAAGACCACCTTCTCCTGGCCGCCGCAGACCGACCTGCCGGGCTACCGCCCGGTGACCAAGCCGCACGCCAAGCAGATCCGCGAGGCCGCCCGGCTGATCACCCAGGCCGAGCGCCCGGTGCTGTACGTGGGCGGCGGCGTCGTCAAGGCGCACGCCACCGCCGAGCTGCGGGTGCTGGCCGAGCTGACCGGGGCGCCGGTCACCACCACCCTGATGGGGCTCGGCGCGTTCCCCGACAGCCACCACCAGCACCTCGGCATGCCGGGCATGCACGGCACCGTCGCCGCCGTCACCAGCCTGCAGAAGGCGGACCTGATCGTGGCGCTCGGCACGCGCTTCGACGACCGGGTCACCGGCAAGCTCGACTCGTTCGCCCCGTACGCCAAGATCGTGCACGCGGACATCGACCCGGCGGAGATCGGCAAGAACCGCGCCGCCGACGTGCCGATCGTCGGTGACGCCCGCGAGGTCATCGCGGATCTGGTCGTCGCGGTCCAGGCCGAGCACGACGCGGGCCACACCGGCGACTACAGCGGCTGGTGGGAGGACCTGAACCGGTGGCGCGAGACCTACCCGCTCGGCTATGACCTGCCCGAGGACGGCAGCCTGTCGCCGCAGCAGGTCATCCAGCGGATCGGCGAGCTGGCCCCGGAGGACACGATCTTCACCGCGGGCGTCGGTCAGCACCAGATGTGGGCCGCCCACTTCATCACCTACGACAAGCCCGCGACCTGGCTGAACTCGGGCGGCGCCGGGACCATGGGGTACGCCGTCCCGGCCGCCATGGGCGCCAAGGCCGGTGCGGAGGACCGTACGGTCTGGGCGATCGACGGTGACGGCTGCTTCCAGATGACCAACCAGGAGCTGGTCACCTGCGCGCTGAACAACATCCCGGTCAAGGTCGCGATCATCAACAACGGCGCGCTGGGCATGGTCCGCCAGTGGCAGACCCTGTTCTACAACCAGCGCTACTCCAACACCGTGCTGCACTCCGGCCCCGGGGCGGACACCAGCCAGCCCAGCGCGGGCACCCGGGTCCCGGACTTCGTGAAGCTCGCCGAGGCCATGGGCTGCATCGGCATCCGCTGCGAGGACCCGGCCGACCTCGACGCCGTGATCGAGAAGGCCAACGCGATCAACGACCGCCCGGTGGTCGTGGACTTCATCGTCCACGAGGACGCCATGGTCTGGCCGATGGTCGCGGCAGGCACCTCCAACGACGAGATCCTGGCGGCGCGTGACACCCGCCCGGACTTCGGCGACAGCGAAGACGACTGAGCCGGGACCGAGAGAGAAGAAGAGAGACGCACCGCATGTCCAAGCACACGCTCTCCGTCCTGGTGGAGAACACCCCCGGCATCCTCGCCCGGATCGCCGCCCTGTTCTCCCGCCGCGGCTTCAATATCGACTCACTCGCCGTGGGCGTCACCGAGCACCCCGACATCTCCCGCATCACCATCGTGGTCAATGTCGAGGAGCTGCCGCTGGAGCAGGTCACCAAGCAGCTCAACAAGCTCGTCAACGTCCTGAAGATCGTCGAGCTGGAGGACAGCTCGGCCATTCAGCGGGAACTCGTTCTCGTGAAGGTCCGGGCCGACAACGAGACCCGCTCCCAGATCGTCGAGATCGTCCAGCTGTTCCGCGCCAAGACCGTGGATGTCTCCCCGGAGGCCGTGACCATCGAGGCCACCGGCGGCAGCGACAAGCTCGAAGCCATGCTCAAGATGCTGGAACCGTACGGCATCAAGGAGCTGGTGCAGTCCGGCACGATCGCCATAGGGCGCGGCGCCCGCTCCATCACCGACCGGAGTCTGCGCTCGCTCGACCGGTCCGCCTGACGAGACCCCCGAACCTTCACCCGCCCGCCCGTCATACGGTGGGACGCACAACCCACACGCTAGGAGAATCCCGAAGTGGCCGAGCTGTTCTACGACGACGACGCCGACCTGTCCATCATCCAGGGCCGCAAGGTCGCGATCCTTGGGTACGGCAGCCAGGGCCACGCCCACGCGCTGTCGCTGCGCGACTCGGGCGTCGACGTCCGCGTCGGCCTGCACGAGGGCTCCAAGTCCAAGGCCAAGGCCGAGGAGCAGGGCCTGCGCGTGGTGAGCCCGGCGGAGGCGTCCGCCGAGGCCGACGTGATCATGATCCTGGTCCCGGACCCGATCCAGGCCAAGGTCTACGAGGAGTCCGTGAAGGACAACCTGAAGGACGGCGACGCGCTGTTCTTCGGGCACGGCCTCAACATCCGGTACGACTTCATCCAGCCGTCGGCCAACGTCGACGTCTGCATGGTCGCGCCCAAGGGCCCGGGCCACCTGGTCCGCCGCCAGTACGAAGAGGGCCGCGGCGTGCCGTGCATCGCGGCCGTCGAGCAGGACGCCACGGGCAATGCCTTCCCGCTCGCCCTCTCGTACGCCAAGGGCATCGGCGGCACCCGCGCCGGGGTCATCAAGACCACCTTCACCGAGGAGACCGAGACCGACCTCTTCGGTGAGCAGGCGGTGCTGTGCGGTGGTACCGCGGCGCTGGTCAAGGCCGGGTTCGAGACCCTGACCGAGGCCGGTTACCAGCCGGAGATCGCGTACTTCGAGTGCCTCCACGAGCTGAAGCTGATCGTGGACCTCATGTACGAGGGCGGCCTGGAGAAGATGCGCTGGTCGATCTCCGAGACCGCCGAGTGGGGCGACTACGTCTCCGGCCCGCGGATCATCAACGACTCCACCAAGGCCGAGATGAAGAAGATCCTCGGTGAGATCCAGGACGGCACCTTCGCCAAGAACTGGATGGCGGAGTACAACGCCGGTCTGCCGAAGTACAACGAGCTGAAGAAGGCGGACGAGGACCACCTCCTGGAGACCACGGGCAAGGAGCTGCGCAAGCTCATGAGCTGGGTCGACGACGAGGCGTAAGCGCCCGCCCGGCGCGGTGGGCCGTGCCCCGGGTGTGGCGGGGGGGGCGTGGTACCCCCCCC